>JAYVEP010000236.1:0-22505 GCA_043749225.1 Acidobacteriaceae bacterium | reverse complement strand
CGAGGTTCCCAAACCCAAACTGTAAAGGATGTGTCGAGACGCCGTGTAAAGGATGTCATGGGACTGGACATCCGTTCTTTGGACGATAACCTGGGTGGTAGTGGAACGCCTGTAGCGAAAAATCGAAAGAGTAGTTTAGCGAGGCGAGATCCGCTTCTCCATCGGTAGAGATGTTAACTCCCGGTGCAAGCAGTCTCCCAGGTTAACGCCAAAGAACGACGTGAACCTGAGGCACCTGGTTAAGTCCCGCAAAGAGCAGATTCCTCACGATGAAAACTGTTTCGGAATGACAAATTTTTTGGAGTTTTTTTTCATTGCAGAATTCTCGCGACTCTTAGAGTCTTTCCACAGCTCGGCTTCGTGTCGTCAGTTTTCAACAACAGCATCACGCCTTCACTTCACTTCAAAAACCAGGAAGTAATCCATACCATCTTTTACGAAATCGTAGCGTTCTACTAATTTGAAGCCTGCTTGCTGTGCTTCGGCGACGACGATTTTCGCGGCGACTCCGTGGTCTTCGCCATTTCCGTTGCGGTCGATGATTCCAACTTTGGCGTTGGGGGCGAGCGATTCGCGCAGGTGTTGCAGCAGAGTGACTGGGTCCGCCACTTCGTGATAGGCCTTGAGGAATAGAACCACATTCATCTTTCCGGCAGGCAGCATTGGGTTGTCGGTCTTGCCGAGAATCGTTTGGACGTTCGCAAAGCCTTCCTTCTTGGCACGCTTCTGGATGTAAGTGATGGCTTCGGGGCTGATTTCCACGGCATAGACTCCGCCTTGTTTGCCAACGCGTTTGGCGGCGCGGACTGTAAACCATCCGGAGCCCGCGCCGAGGTCGGCGACGAAGCTTCCTGGGGCGATTTTCAAGATGTCCATGACGCGATTGATTTGCAGGCGGTCTGCTCGGCCTGGGGATTCGAAGATTGAGAGGTCGCCGGTATAGGGCGGGCTGGTTTTGCGAGCTACGGCCGCCGCGGATTGGGCATCGCTCGGCGCGGCAGCAAACCCGATCAGCGCAGCGAGGATCGCCAGAATCAGTAGCTTTTTCATTCGCAATCCATGCACACAAGGGAGCCAGTAAGCATCTTCATTCTTCATGAGAATATGACTAACTTTAATCCGTTCGGTTAGCACAGGCAAGGTTCGGGTTTGTCGGTTAAGGGAAAAGCTTCGAAACCAACGCTTTGACACTGCTTTTCCAAACACCAGATAATCCTTAAGTGACCGATTCCATCCGACCCGCTGCGTTTCCACGATCATTTCGCAAGTCTCTTCCTCAGGCTGTGCGCGGGGAAGGGGTCTATATTTGGGACGCGGAGGGGAAACGCTATCTGGATTTTTCCGGACAGGCGGCGGTGAATTTTATTGGACATGGTGTACCGGAGATTTCAGCGGCGGTGGCGGAGCAGGCCGCGAAGCTGGAGTTTGTGCATAGCAGCCAGTTCTCGACGGCCATCGCGGAAGAGTATGCGAAAGAATTGTTGGAGTTTGCCGGGAAGCATTTTCGCGGAGGCTGCGTTTATTTTACTTGCGGCGGGTCGGAGGCGATTGAAACTTCTCTGAAGCTTGCGCGGCAATATCAGATCGAGATTGGACAGGCGCAGCGTTACCACATGCTGAGCCGCACACAGAGCTATCACGGATCGACGCTGGGAGCGCTGGCGGTTTCTGGCAATGCGCGGCGGCGGGAAGTGTATTTGCCGTTGGTCCGCGAATTTACGCATGTGGGAATTCCGTATGGTTATCGCTGCGTCTACAACTGCATTCACGGCTGCGAGAATTGCGCGGAAAAATATGCGGGGGAGTTGGAAAAAGCGATTGAGCTTTCCGAGGGTGAGGCGGCGGCGTTCATTCTGGAACCGGTAAGCGGGGCTACCCTCGGCGCAGCTATGCCGAGCGCGCGCTACATGCAGGCTGTGGCGGAAATCTGTCAGAGGAATGGCGTTTTGCTGATCGCCGACGAAGTAATGACTGGCATGGGACGCACGGGACGCAATTTTGCTGTCGACCATTGGGGCGTTGCGCCGGACATTCTGGTGGCCGCTAAAGGATTATCGAGCGGCTATGCGCCGCTGGGTGCGGTGATTGTCAGTAAGAAAATTATCGACGCCATCGCAAAAGGGACGGGCGCGTTTCTGCACGGATTTACCTACAATGCACATCCGCTGTCGGTGGCTGCGGGCAGGGCCGTGCTGCGATATCTGAAAACGCACGACCTGGTGCATGCGGCGGATTCAAACCATGCGGGGACCGCAGGCCAACACATGGAGGCGGCGTTGGCGCGATTGCTAGAACTGTCTGTGGTTGGAGATGTTCGCGGGATTGGCTTGCTGTGGGGCGTGGAATTCGTGGCGGAGAAGAGAACGAAGACTCCGTTTTTTGCGGATTTGAATTTTTCTGGTCGCGTGGGCGAGGCCGCGAAGAATCGTGGACTGCTCGTTTATCCGATGCAGGGCTCGGTGAACGGGCATTCGGGCGATCATCTTCTGCTGGCGCCCCCAGCGGTGATCACGGCGGAGCAGATTGACTGGGCGGTTGCGACGCTGCGCGAGGCGATTGAGGAAGTGCGCCAAGGATTGTAGAAGTAGCTCAAGTCAGAGTTTTTCTGTCTTCTGTAACCGAAACAAGAGAGTCCCCCACGTCATCTTTGCGCGCATCTGTACAGGAGTATGGCTAGGGTCATCCGTATACCAGATCCAAAGGCCGCCCTTGCCCTTGAGTGGGCCAGACGCCGCTTCCACGCGGACTCGGAGGGCGGAATAGCTCCCTGCGGGAGTCTTAACCTGCTCTTTGCCCTCTACCTCCGCGCGAACTTCCGTCGACTTGTTTCCATCATTCATGGGGAATAGATACACGCCGCCATCCGTCAGCGGCAGCGACCCGACATAGTAGAAACCGGTGAGGACATCCGTCACGCATCCTGGAATTTCGTTTTCAACTTTCTTGGTTTCGCCCGTCTTTAAATTTTTCTCTTCCAGAACGCTCTTATGCTGTGCGGCGTCGAAGCGGATTTCCGTCTGGCGCTTGTGCGAACCTTCTTCGGAATGCTTTGAGAGGCTGCGGGAACAGAAAGTCTTCGGATCGAACGCAGAAGTAAATTGATCGTGGACTGTGTACAGCATGTTCACAACGCTTGCGGCATCTGCTGTCGCAACGACGTGTTTTTCCGGGCCAGCATTTTCCATGTGGATGGTGGCGATTCCTGCGGTGAAGAAATGCCACTCCACGAGGTAGGTGTAGCGAACGTTGTCAAGGAACGGATAGCCGGGAGGCGGCGAAATGATCTTCGCAGCGGGCGCAGAGGATAAGTTTGGCGCAACCACGGCGTGCGCGGGCTTCGCCTGTGCAGGAGCGCCGGCGACGGACGCGAACAACAACATGATCGCGCCGGCGGCGAATCGGGTCCAAGATGCGAAACGAATGGGACGCGCGATCAAACGATTTCCTGGGTGAAGAGATTGAACGAAATTTGCTACCTCGACAACCACCACAATTTCGCAGCAAGCACTGCCACGATCGCTAAGGTTCCCGCTAGTGCATTGTACTCGCGATGCTGGCGGTAGAGGTTCCACGAAAAAGACCCGGCTGCATTCTTTGGGTTGGAAAAACGCGGCAATAGGCGTGGCACCCGGCGCTCATATTCAGCAAATTCCAGAAAGCGCTGACGCAAGAACTCTTCTTCGCCACGAATCACTGGGAGATAGATTGCTAAGAACATCAAGAACAAGATTGCAGCAATGATCCAGCTTCTCGCCGCCAACGTAAAGCCAGCTGCGATGATGATTGATCCGAGATAGAGCGGATTGCGCGTGTAGGCGTAGGGGCCGGTCGTAGCCAGTTCTTCATTCTTACGCACATATCCAGAGGCGTAGGCGCGGACACCTAGGCCAACAGTCGAAATGGCCAGACCTACGCAAATGGACACGACGGTTGGCCGCGCGCGCCACACGTAAACCGCGGCCAACAGGAAGCCGAGCGGGACGCGAATGCGGCGCGCAATACGGTTCCAGCTCATCTCGCTTCTCCACTCAGCAAGCTGTGCGCAGCGGCGAGAACTTGATCTTTCGTGATATGGAACATTCCCGGTTCCGTCTCCGTGCGGCGTTTATGGGAGGTCGCGCTTTCCGGGTTACGCAAGACAACGCTTCGCGTTCCAAATGGCCCGTTACGGGCCGGATCCGTAGGACCAAAAATAGCAACCACTGGACTTTTCAAGGCGGTGGCCAGATGGAGAGGTCCGGTATCGCCCCCGACAAAGAGTTGTGCACGCCGCGTGAGCGCGATGAGTTCGCCCAGGGAACACTGTACGGGGCGGGCCGCTCCGCCGCTGCTCGAGGCCACCAACCGCGCCAGAGTTTCCTCGCCCGGGCCATAGTTTACAAGGACCCCAAACCCATCTCCGGCAAGTTCTCTTGCCACTTGCCCGTACCTTTCAGCTGGCCACTGCTTTGCTCCCCATCCTGCACCGGGATTTAGCAGAACAAACTTCCCAGCACCTTGCTCCGCGCAATACTGGTCGCACCAAGCCTCGGCTGCCGGATCACGTGGCAAGACTGCATCCAGCACCGGAATATTCCGCCCGGTCCATTGTTTGACAATGGCAAGGTTCTGCTCAATCACATGAGTTCCCGAGCGCTTCATTTTCTTACTGTAGAACAATCGTGCCGGCGCTTCCCGAGGTTCGGCGGAGCCAACTACTGCTTTCGCGCCCGACCATCGCGCAATGACGGCTGACCGGATTGATCCTTGCAAATCCAGTGCGGCGTCGTATTGAATCTTGCGCATTTCGTTGAGGCTTTCCAGCAAATCCTGCCACGTCGCAAACCACTTTGACGACGCAGACAAGTTCCGCCTCCATTCCTTAGTGCGCACGTGATGCACCTGCGATGTGAGCGGGCGCTGTTCCGACACCGGCCCTTCCAGCGGATATCCTTTTGCAGACAACAGTTCCGACCAGCGTTCTTCGATCACCCAGCCAATCTCTGCGTTGGGCAACGCCTGCCGCAAGGCGCTCACGGCTGGCAAAGCATGGATCACGTCCCCCATCGCACTCAAGCGAACTACAAGCAGCTTGTCCATTCAGCTTCTGCCGCGGGGAGTAAGGCGCGTGCGAATGATTTCACTCGTCGAGTGGTCTTTGGGATCACCAACAATTTCGACGCGGCCTCCGCCTTCGCGAACTGCATCCGCTTCTGGAACGGACTCGGCGGTGTAATCCGTGCCCTTAACCTGAATGTCGGGACGGATTTCGCGAATCAGCGCTCGCACATCCGGCTCCGGAAAGATGACTACAGCATCCACGTCGGCGAGCGCCGCAAGAACCTCGGCGCGTTCGTAGTCGGGCATCAGAGGACGGCCTTCCCCTTTCAGGGCGCGCACCGTCTCGTCGGCATTCACTGCGACGACAAGCTTTCCTCCCAGTGCCTTCGCGGCACGCAGGTAACGGATATGGCCAACATGCACAAGATCGAAACAACCGTTCGCCAGAATCACAGGCTCGCCGGCTTGCCGCCAACCTTCAACTTGGCGACGCAATTCATCTCGTGTCACGACTTTGTTTAAGCTTTCATTCATGAGCGCTAGTGAGCTCGCGTAACCGGCGGCGCTTGATCGAGAGCGTGCACCAACTCCTGGCGGGAGACCGTCGCCGTCCCGCGCTTCATCACCACGATGCCACCGGCATAGTTCGCGAGCAATGCGGCTTCTTCCGCGCTGGCTCCGGCCGCGAGCGCAGCTGTAAACGTGGCGATCACGGTGTCGCCCGCCCCTGTGACGTCGGTGACTTCTTCGTTGCCAAAACTGGGAATGTCGATGGGCTTCCCGCGACCCGCGAAAGCGGCCATTCCGTCCCGGCCACGGGTAATTACGAGAGACTCCAACTTCATACGCCGAACCACTTCCGTGCCGGCCTGTACAAGCTTGTTCCAATCTTGATTCACGCGTGTCTGCAGGGCTTCCTCAATTTCGGCTTCGTTTGGGGTGGCTGAAGTGATTCCAGAAAACTCCAGCATCCGATAACGGGAATCGAGCGTAACCGGAATACCCTTGAGCGAATTCTTAGCTTGTACGTTCTTGAGAACAGCCGGTGACGCCGCACCATAGCCATAGTCGGAAACGAGAAGAGCATCCGAATCGCGCACGCGTTGCCGAGCGGCGGCTACCAGCTTATCCACCACACGACGGCTTATGGCCTCCGTGGGTTCGCGGTCGATCCGCACGACCTGTTGCGGCCACGAATGCCGCATGCCCGCCAGGATGCGCGTTTTGGTGACGGTTGCGTAACTTTTCTCGACCGAAATTCCGGTCAGGGAAATATGCTTTTTCTTAAATTGTTGCAGCAGTAGATGGCCCGCTTCGTCGTCGCCGATAACACCTACGGGCAGCACCTTCACGCCGAGATCTGCAAGATTGTAGATAGCATTCGCGCCGCCGCCGGGCACGACTCTCCGCTCTCTGTGCTTCAAAATGAGAACGGGGGCTTCGCGCGACACACGGGATATCTCCCCAAACACGAATTCATCCGCGACCAGATCGCCCAGCACCGTCACCGTGACCTGCGGGAAGGTCTCGACAATTTTCTTTAACTTCGCGGTCTCGGTCTTATGTGGCGTCATCGGCAGATTCTTGCATGCGTCAGAACAAATTTGGGATATCGATTCTTCGGAATTTTCTCACAGAGCAGCCGGACGTGTCTGAATCTTCTCCAGTAGCAGCACCATGGCGGGTTCGGCACGAACAAGCTCCATGGTAACTGTGGTCGAAAATAATGGGCGTAAAAGATCCGCATGATTCCCCAAATTGATTACGTCCTTTTCTGTGGTAACAAAACCACCACAATTTTTCTCTTCCTGCACGGCAAGCAAGTGCTGAACATCCTTCTCCGTGTAGACATGGTGGTCCCCGTAAGCGACCTCCACGGCGGCCGCCACGCCAGCTTGACGAAGCTCTGCAAAAAATCGCTCGGGTCGCGCCACACCGCAGAACGCGGCCACCCGCGTGGGTAGTGGAGGGATTTTCACCCCACGGCAAACTCGCCACATCGTTTTGCTACCGATCCACGAGGGCAGGTATTTCGCGCCTTCTTCCATAACGATCACGTCAGCACGTTTCAGCGCGGCCAGCGATTCCCGCAACCGTCCCTTGGGCAATAACTGGTCCTGAAAGTCAGACTGATTGACCATCACAATATCCAAATCTCTGGCCAGAGCGCGATGCTGGAAGCCATCGTCCAAAATGTGGAGTTGCGGACCAAATCGCGCCTCGGCGAATTTCCCGGCTTCGTAACGCTTTTCTCCGACCACGACTGGCACACCGAGGCGGCGCGAAATTAACAAGGGCTCGTCACCAAACTCTTGCGGAGATCCTTGCGGATCCACCAACAGCACCCCGGTACTGGACCGTCCATAGCCGCGCGACAGTACATCGAATTGAACGCCCCGCGCTTTCAACAATTCACCCAGCAGAATGACGAAGGGAGTCTTGCCGGAACCTCCAACCGCAATATTTCCCACACTAACGACCGGACTTTGCAACCGACGGGCACGCAGGGTGCCGCGATCATGCAGCGCATTCTTGGTTCGGACAACAGCGCCGTAAATGCGGGCAAGCACGGTCATACTATGTTTAGCTCGTAGAACGCGGAAAAATTTCCGCAAGCGCGCACAGGGTGCGGTCCGTAGCGCCAGATTCCTGCCGAAGTGTTTGCAAAGCTTTTTGCCCAAGTGCTCTTCGCACCTCTGGCGCATCTACCAGTTCCATAAACACCAGCGGTAGCTCAGCCGCTCCCACAATCCGCACCGCTTGATTTTTCTCGAAGAGCCGCACAATGTCACGAAAATTCTGATAGGAAATGCCAATCACAATCGCTACGCCGAGCTGTGCCGGCTCCAGGATATTGTGTCCCCCGTGAGAAACCAGGCTGCCTCCAACAAAGGCAACATCCGCCAACGAATACGCGGATGCGAGTTCGCCAATGGAATCCAGCAGCAGGACTCCGCCTGAAACAGCCTCGCCACGCCATAGCGAGCGCCTCCAATATTTGGTGCGCAGCCGATCCAGCAAAGATGCCACTTTGTCGAAACGCTCGGGATGCCGCGGCGCCAGCACCATGACCGCGTTCGGATGACTCGCCAGCACATTCTCGAAGCCGCGCAACAACAGAGACTCTTCCCCTTCCATGGTGCTGCCGCACACGAAGATTGGCCCGGAACCGGAACGCGTCAACACTTCTCGCAAGCGTGCGACCAGTTCAGTATCCGCGGCCGCTGGCGCATCGAACTTCAAGTTGCCTGCAACGCGCACCCGCTCCGCCGCGGCGCCAATTTCAATCAACCGATTTTGATCCTCCGTAGTCTGCGCCAGGAGTACGTCCACATTTCCGAGAACGCGACGCAGCCATCGCCGAACGCGTGTATACCCCGGCAGAGATCGATCGGAAATTCGCGCATTGACCACGGCAACCTTGGCCCCACTACTTTTGGTTAGACGCAAGAAATTCGGCCAAAACTCTGTCTCCGCGAGGACGACGAGTTCCGGGCGCAAAGCCTCCAAATACGGTCGCACGCAAAATGCGAAATCCAGCGGAAAGTAGAAGACGTTCTCTTCCCCAAATCGTGTTCGAGCCAGCTTTTGCCCCGAGGCGGTCGTGGTCGAAACCACGACTCGGTGCTGCGGATAGGCCTCCTGCAGCTTCGCTACCAATCCCGCGACGGCCAGTACTTCGCCCACAGAAACCGCATGCACCCAGATTGAGGGCCTCTGCGGCACCACACGAAGACGCTGCGGCACCCGTCCTAAGCGCTCCGTCAACCCCGCCCGATATTTGCCATGGCGCAGCATCTGGAACAGCCAGAACGGCAGTCCGAGGACGAGCAAAACTGCAAGCAGCGCGCTATAAAGCAAATACATGCCGAACGCCATTCTAAACTGCATCCTCGACTGAACTTTCGGTGGAGGCGGGAAAACTCCATCTCGAGTGCTTGCATCGATATAATCAAGACAGGAACCTGAGTGAATCGCTTATCTTCCATCTCGCGCGCCGCCATTATGCTGTGCCTTTGCCTCATCGCACTGCGCGACGTCAGCCAAGCGTCGAAAGAATTCGTGCTTCCAACGCCACAGCCAGCCAACTCCTATCCTGCACACGACGAACATTCCGACGAGGCGGTCACAGTTGCCGTGGACCCCTACGACATGGCTGACAAGGCCAATATCTTCACGATTCCATATGCCGATGTCGACATGCTGCCTATTTTCATCATCATCACGAATAACGGCGACCAGCCCATCGCCCTTACTGGAATGAAGGTCGAGTTCATCACTTCGAAGCGCACGAAGCTGGCGCCCGCAACGCAGGACGACCTCTACCGCCGCCTCTCGCATACGCACCGGCCGGGGGCGAGCCCTCTACCTTTTCCGCTTCCGGGGCGTTCGAAGAGCGCGGTCAGCAACAAGGTTTTGGATGAAATTCAACGAGCCCAATTCTCGGCTCGCGCCGTCGAACCTCATTCGACACAAGCTGGCTTTTTCTTTTTCGATATTGACGGTATTAGTACGCCTCTACCCGGCGCACACCTTTATCTGACGGGTGTGCGCAATTCCAAAGGCGACGAATTGATGTACTTCGAGATCGCGCTGGAGAAATATTTGAGCGCCCCGCAGCCAGTGAAGCCCGCAACGTCCGGCCCCGCGAAATAGATAGAAGGGCGCTTTGGTCCGACGCGGAAGGTCGCCCGGAACGCTATAATTCCTTTCATGGCGACCGCCTCTGACGCTCTTGCCGCAATTGCAAAATACGAGCCTGTGATCGGGCTGGAAGTCCACGTCCAGCTGCTCACGAACACGAAGATCTTTTGTTCGTGCTCGACGAAATTTGGCAACCAGCCCAATTCGAACGTTTGCCCCGTGTGCCTTGGAATGCCGGGCGCACTACCGGTGCTCAATAGCAAGACAGTCGAATTCGCCGTGCTGGCGGCTCTCGCGCTGAATTGCGAAATCCGTGAGACATCGATTTTTGCGCGCAAAAACTATTTTTATCCCGACCTGCCGAAGGGCTACCAGATTTCGCAGTTCGATAAGCCAATTGCCGAGCACGGCTACATCGAGATCAAGACGGCGCACGGCCTGAAGAAGATCGGCATCACCCGCCTGCACATGGAAGAAGATGCGGGCAAGAGTCTGCACGACGGCTTTCCCGACGCTGCCAACAAAACTGCCGTCGATCTCAATCGAAGCGGGGTGCCGTTAATAGAAATCGTAAGCGAACCCGACATCGCGTCGGCTGAGGAGGCTTACGAATACCTCACGCGGCTCAAGGAAATCATCCTCTACACAGGTGTCAGCGACTGCAACATGGAGGAAGGCTCTCTCCGGTGCGATGCCAACGTTTCCGTGCGACCTAAGGGCCAGAAAGAATTCGGCACCAAAGCCGAAGTGAAGAATGTGAATTCCTTCCGCTTTATTAAACAGGCTATCGAGTACGAAATCGAGCGCCAGGTGGAAGTGATCGAATCCGGCGGTAAAGTTGTGCAGGAATCGCGACTGTATAACTCCAGCGAAGGCCGCACCTACAGCATGCGATCAAAAGAGCAGGCGCACGACTACCGCTATTTTCCTGAGCCTGATTTGCTGCCGTTGGTAGTCGATGCCAAGTGGCAGGCCGAAATCCACAAACAGCTTCCTGAATTACCCGAGGCTCGCCGCCAGCGCATGGTTGCGGAGTATGGCATCACCGAGCAGGATGCTGGCGTTCTGACCGTAACCAAGAGCTTCGCTGATCAATTCGAGGAGGCCGCTCGTGTTTCCAAAAGCCCCAAACGCGTAGCCAACCTGGTCCAGGGAGAGCTCCAGGCTCGCCTCAAAGCTCACAATCTGGATATAGAACACTCGCCAATTTCAATGAAGGGCGTCGCCATGTCCGCCGACCTGGCCGAAGCAGGCACAATTTCCAGCAAAATTCTCAAAGACCTCTACGATCTCTGCTTCGAACGCAAAGAAGATTTCCCCGCCATCTACGAAAAAGAAAAGCCCGAGCAGATTACCGATACCGCGGCCATCGAAAAGATCATTGATGAAGTTATGGCCGCCAATCCTAAACAGCTCGAACAGTACCGCGCTGGCAAGAAGACAGTGAAAGCTTTTTTCGTTGGTCAGGTAATGAAAGGGACGAAGGGTCAGGCAAGCCCGGGGTTGGTCAATGAGCTGTTAGAGAAGAAGCTGGAAGGGTAAGCTCGTGCCTAAGCGGAGCTTGCTCCGCTTAGGCCCCAATGTCATCAGAAGGGCCTCCATGACTCTAGCCAGAAAGTATTCCTACCGCCGAACTCTCCCGCATTTACAAGAAGACGAACGCCCCGTATTTGTCACTTTCCCCACACTCAACCGATGGAAACTGCCGGAAGAGGCGCGGCGTTGTGCCCTACAAGGCTGTCTGGAAGAACATGGCCGCACCATGACGCTCCATGCTGCCATCGTCATGCCCGATCATGTTCACCTGATCTTCACAGCGAACCGCAAACCCGATGGCTGGAATTTCAGTCTTCCGGAGATTCTCCAAGCTGTCAAAAGCCGCTCCGCACGCGCCGTAAACACCGCACTTCATTGTACCGGCCCCGTTTGGCAGCAGGAATCTTTCGACCATGTCCTGCGCTCCAATGAGAGCCTCGGCGAAAAAGTGGACTATGTCTGCATGAATCCCGTGCGGGCTGGGCTGGTGCGAGATTGGCGAGAGTATCAATGGTTGTGGCGCGGCGACGTGCCAGTTATTTAGGAGTTCATAGAGTCAAAACCTCTACGGAGCAAGCTCCGTAGCCACACAAGCAGTGCCGAGCAGAACGGCCATCACGGGAGACCCATGAAACTCAATCCCATCATCAGCCTAGCTTCCTTGGCCGTCTCCCTCTGTTCCCAATAGGTTGTAGAGAAATTTTTATAACCCTTAAAATTTGTCGTTCCGAACAGAACTACCGTGAGGAATCTGCTGTTCCAAGGCCTGCCGAAAAGACTCTTTCAACAACTTTCTGGAACTAATTGTGATGCATGAACTTCCCGTCCTTGTTCCCAGTGAGCGAGTTGTAGAGAGTCTCAATAAATGCGTCGGTCGAAATGAATTCCCCGCTGTATTTCTTCCAGGGCTCCAGAATCTTCTCCTGCTTCATCTGGTCCATCGTCTTGTGCTTTTTCAGCGCCTTTTCGACAACTTCGCGAGTTTCTTTCAGCATCTTCACGTAAGCGCGAACATCATCCAAATTTGAAACGGGGCCATGCCCAGGAATAACTTTCACGTCCGCTGGAAGTTGCGCAATTGCTTTTTCCACGCCATCGATCATGCCATCAATGCTGCCGCCACTGGCTACGTCAATAAACGGAAACCCGTAGGTCACAAAATCGTCGCCCATGTGGACAACGTTCGACTGCGGAAAATAAATCACCGAATCTCCGTCCGTATGTCCGGCCGGAAAATGCAAGGCTCGAATGTCTTCGCCATTCAGATGCACAGTGATGTCGTGTTCAAAAGTGATAATCGGCAGCGCACCTCTTTCGGCGGGCTTGTGCTCGAAACTAACAGACGCGCCGTTGCCAGCCTTCCCGCCTTTTTCCAGCCGTTTGCGAACGTTGTCCTGCGCGATGACTGGCGCATTTTTCTGGAAGATCGCATTTCCGCCCGTGTGGTCTCCGTGGTAGTGGGTGTTAATTACAAAGCGCACCGGCTTATCGGTAATGCCCTTCAGCGCGGCGCGAATCTTATCCGCCAGTGGCGCGAACTGGTCGTCCACAATCACGATCCCGTCTTCTCCCACGGAGGCGCCAATGTTGCCTCCGGCGTCGCCCTTTGCCGCGTCCAGCATATACACGCTGCCAGCCACTTTCGTGACCCGCAACTCAACCTTGCTGAAGTCTTGGTCCTGCGCGAACGCGCCGCGTAAAGGAAGGATGGCCAGGCCGCTTACGAGAAACAGAAACATTTTCGTGCGCATAGTTCTTCTCCAGGGCAAATTCCCAACGCCGAATTGTATCCGGTTTGCCGGAATCAAGTTTCCACAAAGACCGCTGTTGCTCAGTAGTTTCGTAGACTATCAAAGATCGGCCACAGTCGATCCATTCCGGCCCGATACACAACAAAACCCTGCCCGCTATCGGAACGTTCGCGAAAAACTAACTCGCCATTGGCATCGCCATCCGCATCGATGGCATCCAGAAATTCGAGACGCGGGTAAATGTCCATGTGGTGATCGTCCGTCGCCTCAGCCAGCAATTTCCGCAACTCTCCGTAGATATCGACTCGAGCGATCACCGTGACTGTGAGCTTGCCGGCTGTTGCCGCAATTTTCTCGGAAGGATCAACCGTCGCCGTAAACACGATCACGGGATCGTTGCTATTGGTGAGGTCGAGCACCTGCATCTGAGGATTTATGAATCTCAGAATGTGCGGAGCAGACTTCTTACCATGAGGCACTTGCGCTGTTTGGCTCGCTGCTGCCGGATATAACTTCGCGACTACCTCCGAAGCCATCTGCATGATTTTCTTGTTGTAGGTAAGAATCTCATCCGGCTTCAGATCCATTCTGTAAGGCCGTGCCTCCGGCCCAGCCGCATCAGACACGGCAAGAATGCGTTCCTTGACTGGAGTCTCAGCAGAGAAATCTTTGTCTTCAAATTTCTGCGGAGCATCACCCGGCTTGCTCCGCCGCAGCAGCGGTCGATCCAGTTTAGAGGGCGGAGCTTGAGCCTGTGCCGCGGCCGAATCAGCTTTGTCATTCGATCCTGAGGCAGAGTCCTTCGCTGGCACCTTAGCTGCATCGCCAGGCTTTTCCGACGAACTTTTCTCCGCAGGCTTTGCATCGGAAGGTCTTGCATCAGCAGGCTTTGAGTCTGCAGGTTTGGAATCGCCCGCTTTGGGCTCGGAAGCTTTCGGCTTTTCGCTCCCCGGACGCCGCAGAATCGGCGGAGCATCGTCGTCCACGGGCTTCGTTACGGTAGGAATAATCTTGCGAAGCTCGCTTCCGCCCGCGACCCAGCGCCCTTCCGCAAACCAACTTCCGCCAACCTTGCGGGCATCGGTTACGGTGAACAGGCCCTGCGAAATTCCGTTGCGCATCCCCTCGTACACCGTTTCCACTCCCAACGACATCGGCACCGGCGTGGCTTTGTACGTGCCCGCATCGTAAAGCTTGCCGTCGACCATGATGCAAATCGCCTGCAGCCGAGTTTTTCCGTTGGTCAAATGTTCCACCAGCCCAAGCGCGCGCGGACCAGTCGACTTCGGTGTCTTCTTGGCTATCTGTGCAATCGCGCCGCCACAAACGGCGAGGCAGATGACGCTCCACAGCAGTGTGCGATATAACTGGTTTGAGGAAGGTGTGCGCATGAAAGTTAATGATAAAGCTCCGGCGTTTAGTTTGCTCGATCAGGATGGTAACAAAGTTTTGCTGAAGGATTTTGCGGGCAAGACCGTAGTCTTATTTTTCTATCCCAAAGCGGACACGCCGGCTTGCACGAAAGAAGCCTGCGGCTTCCGCGACATCTATAAAAAGCTGCAAGCCACGGGCGCGGTGATCCTCGGCATCTCCGCCGACACCAGCGAGAAGCAGAAGAAATTCGAAGAAAAATTCAGCTTGCCCTATCGGCTTCTGGCTGATATCGACAAGAGAGTCTGCGAAGCCTTCGGCGTGATCCAGGAAAAAAGCATGTACGGCAAAAAATACATGGGGATCGCTCGTATGACATTTGTAATCGGCCCCACCGGCAAGATTCAGCACATTTACGAAAAGGTAAAGCCCGAAGGCCACGCGGAAGAAGTGCTAGCCTACCTGAAGTCTGCCGCCTAGGCAGGCTCGCTTTCTTCCTCCACGCTGTGCGTGACCTGCTACCGCGCCACTTGCTTGCGATCACTCACGTAGTCCCGCGTGCCGGAACTTTGCTTGGACTGTGCCGCCGCACTAATGTTCGCCGTATCTTGAGGAAGCTGCGAGTGCTGGCTCGCAACGCGGGCTGTCTTGACTACAGCTGGGATTTCTCGCACTGCAGGAGTTGCTGGAACTGGGTTGACGAGTTGGATTGACATAACGCACCTCTTATCCAAGGCATCGGCGGCGCAGGTAGGAACTTTAGGTCGTAGGTGCCTGCTGGCCCTTGGTTCGGGTGGTATTCTTCCACTTTGAAAACAACACAACCTCGCCGACAGACCGGGGCTCGGTCTCTGTCGTTGCAAACTCCCAGGCTGGCGACGCCGGTTGCGGCTTGGTGGGAGCGGCTTGCTGGGAGCGGCTTGGTGGGAGCTACTTGCTATCGCCGTCGTGACCCGCGTCCCCCGAAACTTGTTTGGCCTGCGCACCAGCGCTGATCGTGACCTTGTCCTGAGGAAGCGACGCGGACTGATTAGATACGTTGCCCGGCTTGGCTGCTATCGGAGCTTCCTGCACTGGCGCAGGTCCACGAATGGCTTAGTTTGACATAGGTCACCTCTCAGCCCATCGGCGGCCGGGCTGGGAACTTTAGACTCCGAGGTGACCTTGAGCCAGCAAAATGTTCCACGTGGAACATTTTGTTGGGGTTGGTCAAAAGCCCCGTCCGGTCAGGAGTGGCAGGACGTACGGGCGTTTTCAGGACGATCAAAATGTTCCACGTGGAACACTTTGAAACAAAGCCAGAGCTGTCAACTGGTGAGGAGATCGGTCTGGAAATAGACCAGTGGTCTACTCTGCGTCGGTGTTTTCCCAAAACGGGAACGCCGGAGTGACGGTATTTGGGCGTATCCCATGTTCAGCGCTTAAGTTCTAGAACTATTTTTCGGTGCTCCCCTCCCGAGAGAATTAACTCAGTCTCTTTGAAGTTCGTCGTCTTGACCCAGTTGCGGTTGCAGAGACCAGCACGGGCCGGTTAGGGACAGTGAACTGGAAGTGCCCAGCGCTGTCTGAAAATACCTCGACATAAACTTGCGGCTTTCGACTGGCACGAATGGTGACTTTCCCATGCACAACAGGTTCGTGAGTCGTACTGTCACGCAAATCACCCTCAAGAACTCCGCCCTTTGGCAACTAAAGTGACAACCAAGTCAGAAATATCCCACGATCCGACCGAGATCGTAACCGTTAACGGTCCATGACTGAATTGCGTCCGTTTCCCCGGCACTGGGGCAGGCAGTTGAGCAAATGAAGTACGTGTCAGGGAAACTGCCGTCACCAGCACGGTCTTGAGTATGGATTATCGCCTCCCAATTGCATGTAACCAATCTGCTGCGCGGGTATTTGTTCCGAGAGCTGGGTAAGTGCCTGATCCGGATCGGTGATATCTTCGAGGACTATTTGGTCGATCTGCAGATTCAGCAAGTATGAGGGATCCTTGAATATCGCCCTTGGGTAGACGTTGATCGAAGCCGCGTCGACTGACCAGGTATACCGCACATCAGATTGACAGAGCGCAACAAGTATCTCCCTCACGGACTTATTTTCCAAATGCAATGAGAAAAGTACGCCGCGGTCGTTCGGATCTTGAAGTTTGTCTCGCAAAACCTCTTCGAACCCAAGATGCAGGCCATCAATAGACTGTAGGCTCAGTTCTGAAAGGCCGTCTCTGATAATGGCTCCCGATAATCGAAATGGTGGATCTTAACCTCCAACTACAGCGGAATATTCCCGTGCTTCTTCGGCGGATTCTTGTCCCGCTTGTTTTCCAGCATCTCCAACGCCTGAATTAGTTTCTTCCGAGTCTCGCGCGGCTGGATGACAGCATCCACAAATCCACGATCCGCCGCGACATAAGGATTCGCAAACCGATCACGGAACTCTTCTATTTTTTCTTTCCGCATAGCCACGCGATCGGCAGCCTGTTCCAAATCGCGCTTATACACAATATCCACCGCACCCTCGGGACCCATCACCGCAATCTCCGCCGTGGGCCAGGCATAGTTCACATCGGCGCGGATATGTTTTGACGCCATCACGCAATACGCTCCACCGTAAGCTTTGCGTGTGATGACCGTAATCTTTGGCACCGTCGCTTCGGCAAACGCGTAGAGCAGCTTCGCTCCATGGCGAATGATCCCTCCATACTCCTGCGTAGTCCCCGGCAGAAATCCCGGCACATCCTCAAACGTGATCAGAGGAATGTTGAAGCAATCGCAGAACCGCACAAAGCGCGCCGCCTTCACCGAGGCATTGATATCGAGCGTCCCCGCCAAAAACGCTGGCTGATTAGCCACAACTCCAACCGACTTCCCCCCCAGCCTCGCAAACCCAATCACAATATTCTTCGCGTAATGTTCCTGCACCTCAAAAAAATATCCATCATCCACAACATGCTGGATCACATCTTTCATGTCGTACGGCTGATTCGATTCCGCAGGAACCAGCGTATCCAGCGCAACATCGGCTCGGTCAATCGGATCGCTGCACGTCTTCCGCGGAGGCTCTTCCAAATTATTCGACGGCATAAAGCTCAGCAACTCGCGAATCATCGACAAGCACTCGGCATCGTCCTTCGCGGCAAAATGCGCCACGCCGGAAATTTCGTTATGCGTCATCGCCCCGCCCAGCTGATCCTTGGTCACCTCTTCATGCGTTACCGTCCGAATCACATCCGGCCCAGTGATGAACATGTACGACGTCTTATTCACCATCAACACAAAATCCGTAATCGCCGGAGAATACACCGCGCCACCTGCGCACGGCCCCATGATCGCCGAAATCTGCGGCACCACTCCGCTATACAAAGTGTTGCGCAGAAAAATATCCGCATACCCCGCCAGCGACATCACGCCTTCCTGAATCCGCGCCCCACCAGAATCATTCAACCCAATCACAGGCGCCCCAACTTTGGCCGCCATGTCCATAATTTTCACAATCTTCGCCGCGTTCGCCCCAGAAAGCGACCCACCAAACACAGTAAAATCCTGCGCAAATACAAAAACCGTCCGGCCATCAATCTTCCCGTAGCCGGTGATAAACCCATCTCCGTAGATCTTGTTGTCCTGCATACCAAAATCGCTGCATTGGTGCGTGACGAGTTTGTCGGTCTCCTCGAACGTACCTTCATCCAGCAAAAATTCAATGCGCTCCCGCGCCGTCATCTTGCCGTCTTTGCGATGTTTTTCCAGGCGCGCGATACCGCCGCCCTCTTCCGCGAGGCTGCTGCGGCGCTTGAGTTCTTGCACTTTTTCTTCAAGTTTCATGGCGAGAAGATTATAGCGGTTCGCCAAACGGTGGATTGTGACTGATAACGCAGGGATGTTGCACATTTTTCGCGCAGTCCAATTGCCGCGAATCCTCCCCCTCTTCACCCAACTTTCACCATTCTTGCCTTAGAGTTAAGACTTAAGGAAACTTGGCGGCCAGATGCGAGACCTCTTAAGATTGATTCTGCTCCTCTTGAGCGTGGGAGCCCTTTGCCCCGAGGGTCGCACCCAGACCGCCGCCCCGCCCGACCACACCATCGCCGGAACCGTGCGCGACCAAACCGGCGCAGTCATCGGCGGCGCAACCGCCACCCTCCAAAACGCGGACGGTAACACCGTAGCCACCACCAGCAGCGCTTCGGGTGATTTTCAATTCCATGTCGCCCACACAGGCTCCTATAAGTTGACGGTCCACCAGGATGGTTTCCAGGACTCCAAACTCAACATCACAGTGGATGCCAGCCCCCGCACCACCGCACGCGTTACCCTGAGCGTTGCTACCGTGGAACAGCAAGTCACCGTCGGCGGCGATGACTCTTCCACGACCGTCAGCTCGGAAACGGCCCAGAATCAGGACTCCAACACCCTCGACCGCGACGCCCTCGACCGCCTCCCCATCTTCGACCAGGACTACATCGCCATGCTCTCGCGCTTTCTCGATTCCGACGCCACAGGCACCAACGGCGTCAGCCTGGTCGTCAACGGCATCGAGGCCAACGGGCCCGGCGTCACCTCCTCGGCCATCAAGAGCGTCAAGATCAACCAGAATCCCTACTCCGCCCTCTACGCCCGCCCCGGCCGCGCGCGCATTGAAATTGAAACAAAGGGTGGCACCCCGCAATATCACGGCTCCGTCAATTTTCTTTTCCGTGATTCCTTCTTCGATGCGCGCAATGCCTTCGCGAATTTAGGCCCCAAGCCTCCCGAGCGCAGAACCTACGCAGAGGGCTCTCTGACAGGTCCGATAGGCATTGGCCAACGGAACACTTTTCTGCTGTCGCTCCAGGACGACCACGACGACCGCCAATCCAATGTCAACACCAGCGATGGACCGAACGGCCCGGTCAACGTCAACCTGCCCAATCCAGATCACCATGATTTTCTGTCGGGACGTGGGTTTCATGATTGGGTCAACGGCAACCAGTTTAGCGTCGGCTATTCCTACGAACACCAAACCACCAAGAATCAAAATGTCGGAGGAACCACGCTGCCCGAAGCCGCCACCAACGACGCTTCCTTCGAGCACGAAGTCAACGTCAGCTATACCTACATCGCCTCGCCCAAGCTCCTCAACCAGCTGCACTTTCTGGTGGGATACAACGAAGATTCAACCCTCAGCCTCAGCCACGCACCCGGCATCAGCGTCTCCGGCCTCTTCACCGGAGGTGGCGCACAAGGCACACTCCGCCGCACCGAGGGCCACTTCGACGGCA
Organism: Acidobacteriaceae bacterium; assembly: GCA_043749225.1. GTDB lineage: Bacteria > Acidobacteriota > Terriglobia > Terriglobales > Acidobacteriaceae > JANXUC01. The sequence continues at coordinate 2,906 of JAYVEP010000236.1, read as the reverse complement.
CTGATGTCTTCACTTATTCGCACGGGAAACACGAACTCAAATTCGGCATCGATGTCCCCGACATCAGCCGCCGCGGCTTCCAAGACCTCCGCCTCGCGCAGGGCTCCTATTCCTTCGCCAGCCTCCCCGACTACAAAGCCGGCAAGCTCGACTTCGCCACCTTCCAGATCGGCAACGGCCACGTTACGTTTGTGGAAAGAATCGTCGCCGGGTTCGCCGAAGACACTGTCCGCCTTCGCCCCAATCTCTCCGTCTCCGTGGGACTTCGCTACTACTGGCAACATTATTTCCGCGACATCGCCACCGACTTGGCGCCGCGCCTCAGCTTCGCCTACGCTCCCAGCACCAAAAGTAAGACCGTTCTTCGCGGCGGCGCTGGCCTCTTTTATGACCGCGCTGGCTCGCGCGCAATTTCTGATCTGCTGAACTTCGATGGCCACCATCTGCTCAAGCTGGTCGCCACGAATCCCACGCCGCCGAATCCTCCCCTGTTCTCCTACCCCATCACCGCCGCTCAGCTCGCGAACCTGCCTCCCGGCATCGAGCGGCTCAATCCGAACGCGCATATCCCCTCGAGTCTCCAGTACAGTTTTGGAGTCGAGCGTCAGATCACCGCCAAAAGCACCTTCGCCGCCACCTACACTGGCTCGCGCGGCATGGATCTTTTCCGCTCGATTGATGTCAACGCCCCGATGCTAAACTCCATCGCCCGCCCCAATGCCAACTTCGGTCAAATCCGCGAAATCCAGTCCGAGGGCTACCAAAAAAGCAATTCGCTCGACCTAACCTTTCGCGAACGACCCACAAAGTTTTTCTCCGGTCAAGCCCGTTACTCGCTGGGCAAGACGTACAACAACACCGGCGGCATCGGCTACTTTCCCGCCAGCAGCTACGCGCCGCAGAATGACTGGGGCCGTTCCAATAACGACCGCCGCCACAAGCTTGATTTATTAGGAACCTTCGAAGCGGAGAATTTGTTTACCTTCGGAGTCGCCTTAGCCGCCTACTCCGGCACGCCCGTCAACGTCACTACCGGCAATGACGATAACCACGACGGCCTCGTCATCGACCGCCCCGCAGGCACGCCCCGCAACACATTCCACGGCCCCGGCTATCTGAACCTCGACCTGAATCTGGGACATTCCTTCAAGCTGCATCCACGGGAGAAAGAAAGTTCTGCCTTCACCGCATCGCTCAATGCCTTCAATGTTTTTAACTTCAAGAACTACTCGAGCTACAGCGGAGTCCTAGGCTCTGGCTTCGGCCAAGCCCACCAAGCGCAACCCCCGCGCCGTATGCAACTGAATGTGGCGTTCACATTCTAGAACGCAATCGCAAGTGTAGGGCGGACATTCTTGGCCGCCGGCTCTTGACTTTGGGTTTAGATCACACACAGCTTCACGCGCACCGCATCGGAAGATGCAAGCGCCCTAATCCATCGACGCGCCCAGCGGCTCGTACTTGTAGTTGCCAGATTTCTTGTTTCGACTGCTTTCCCAATACACGGCGGAAGTATCTTGCATGGCGCCATACTCTTCAATCGCAATCGCCATCACAGCTTTCTTCTTGATCATCACCCGCCGCATGCTAACCGTCTTGAACGGAATATTGATCAGGACAAACTTCCCCTTCGGCTTCGCAGCGTGCCAGGCGTCGCTACCCTCGCCGTGAATCACCAGAAGCACTCCACCCTTGCGCGTGGGGTCGTCCGCTCCAAAACCCGCCGTAATATGCGGGTCGCCAAAACCAAAGAAGGCATTGTAGGGATCGACAACCTTAAAACCAAGCGTGCCTTCATCCAACATAGGGCTCTTGGCGCGAGCCGCCAGGACAAGGTCCTCCACTCCATCGCCATCCAGATCAGCCACCATCCCCGGAAACTCCGGCATCAGCGTAAATTGATCGCCAAAACGGGCGCGCACGAATTTGTCATCGACAGCAACCAGCGGCGCCACAACCGTGACAGCAGCGGCAGGCTTTACAGCGGCCCCGCCATTCGGCGCTGGTTGCTGGGCAAAAACCGGCGTTGCAGCAAGAATCACAGCACCAGCTAAAAAACAAACGGTAAGTCTAAGAGCAGATCGCATACCCCAACTTTACTCCCGCAACCCCACCCAAGGGAGAGACTGAGTCGATTCCAAGGTTACTTTGGGGTATGCCCCCGGTCCCCTCAAACCACCCACTCCGGCAAAGCCTTCACAATCTTCACCGTCTCCAGGCTCACCGTAATCACCTGCCCCACCAGCCGTAAAATATATTCCTCATCGTCTTCTCGATTCGGATCATTCACATTCCGCTCCGCTTATCTTCAAACACCTGATACTGATCCACCACCCACTCCAGCGCGCTCCGATTCCCCCACCGGTATTCAAACGCCTCTGCCGGAATCCCCTTCAAGGTCAGAAAACCGTTGTACGTCAGCGAAGTCTTGTCTTTACTCAGCTTCATCTTCACCACCCGCAAATCCCGCCGCTCCCCCGCAGCCTCCACCCGCTCCAGCGGATACTCCGCCTGCGCCTCATACCCAACATGCAACTCCGCCAATCGCTTCCCAGCGAGAACAAATGCCCGAAACACATCAAGGTCTGAGTTGAGATTATGTGGCGCGGACACTCCTGTCCGCGAAAACTCAAGGTACGGACCGGGGACATGGGTAACAAAACAGACCGGGGACATAGGTAACACTTTGGCTCGAGGGACTGAGGCTTGTAGAAGAGAGAGCATGCCTTGGAAAGGGAGCGGAGTGATGGAAGAGCGGATACGGTTTGCTCGGGACTGGGAGCGCGAGGAGGTAACGATGACCGAATTTTGTGAAGAGTACGGCATTGCGCGCAAGACCGGGTACGAGATTGTGGCGCGCTGGCAAGGGGCTGGGGCGTTGGGATTGCAGGATCGCAGTCGGGCGC
>JAYVEP010000235.1:0-8602 GCA_043749225.1 Acidobacteriaceae bacterium | reverse complement strand
ATGGGCGAACCTACAACGATATCGTCCTGGCCCGAGTAGCGAGAGAGCAGAATGCTGAAGCTCGAAAGCAGGGTCATGAAAAAGGTGACGCCCTCTTTTCGACTAAGACTTTTCAGCTGCTCAATCAATTCTTTAGGAATTGAGATTGTGTGTTTCGCGCCGTGAAAAGTCTGTTCAGCCGGTCGGGGATGATCGGTCGCCAGATCAAGATGAGCGGGCACCCCGGCCAGTTTCTCTTTCCAATATTGCAGTTGCTGGTTCAGTACCGGTCCAGTCAGCAGGTTTCTTTGCCACACGGCGTAGTCGGCATACTGAATGGTCAAGGCTGGCAGTGGCGAAGGAAGATGCAAACTGCAGGTTTCGTACAGAGTTGCCAGTTCCTGCCACAAAACTCCCAGCGACCAGCGATCGCTGACGATGTGGTGCGTATTCAGAATCAGAACATGATCTGTGTCGCCAAGCTTCAACAGCAGGGCGCGCAAGAGCGAGCCGGTCTTCAAATCAAAGGGAGTCTGTATCTCCCACGAGGCCAGGCGGCGGGCGTGGTCTTCTCGCTCTGTCTCGGGCATTGCGGTCAGGTCGGTGAGCACTAGCGGGATGGGAAGCTCGGGTGCCACAACCTGCGCTGGTTCGTTGTGGACGGTGTGGAACGTCGTTCGCAACGACTCGTGGCGACGAACGATCTCCTGTAGTCCCGCTTCCAGGCCGGCCACGTTCAACGTGCCGCGTAAACGCACGACGTGAGGAACGTTGTAGAGCGAATTCTGGGGTTCCAGCTGATCGAGGAACCATAGACGCTGCTGGGCGAAGGAAAGCGGCAGCGGCTGAAGGCGTGAAACTGGATTCAATGGCAGCGTCTGCAAACCACGCTGTTCGCGCTGCAACGTATCGACCCGCTGGCTCAAGCGGGAGACAGTGGGCGCCTCGAACAGAGCGCGCAACGGAAGTTCGACTTGGAACGCCTGCCGGATGCGGGACACCACTTGCGTGGCCAGCAGGGAATGACCGCCCAGCTCGAAGAAGTCATCCTGCGCTCCGACCTGATCCAGCTTGAGTACTTCAGCCCAAATACCGGCGATCACTTCTTCGGTTGGCGTGCGCGTACCCAGGAATTCTCGCGCCAATTCGGGTCGTGTGTAATCCGGTGCAGGCAGGTTCTTGCGGTCGACTTTGCCATTTGGGGATAAGGGCAGCTTTTCCAGCACCAGAAATGCCACCGGCACCATGTAGTCCGGAAGCCGTTCCTTCAGCGAGTTGCGCAGATCAGAGGCATTGATGGCTGTGCGAGCGCCCGTCTGCTCGGTGGTTGCTACTACGTAGCCCACCAATCGCTTGTCGCCCGTCACGTCTTCGCGCGCAATGACGGCGCATTCCTTCACCGTAGGATGCTGGCCCAGCGCCGCTTCGATCTCGCCGAGTTCGATGCGATAGCCGCGAATTTTTACCTGATGGTCGGTGCGGCCCTGAAATTCAATACGCCCGTCGGCGAGGAAACGGCCAACATCCCCCGTCTTATACATCTTCGCGCCCGGGACTCTGGCGAACGGGTCGGAAATGAACTTCTCAGCGGTGAGCTCGGGGCGCTTCAGATAGCCGCAGGCCACACCGTCGCCCGCAATGTGGATTTCGCCAGGTACGCCAATGGGCGCAGGCCGCAGATTCTTGTCGAGGATATAGATCTGTGTATTGGCGAGTGGACGACCGACGACCAAGGGCTCATCTTTGGAGCGGAAGTGGTGGAAAGTCGACCACACGGTGGTTTCCGTCGGTCCGTAAAAGTTGTAGAGCGACGGGTCAGCTTCTAGCAGGCGTGTGCAGAGGTCTCGCGGCACAGGTTCGGCGCCGATCACCCGCTTCAGGCCTTGGCCGGAGAAGCCAGCCTCCAGCAAAAGGTTCCAGGTGGTTGGCGTCGCATGCACAACGGTGGCGCCTGTCTCTCGAAGACGCGCCGCCAGCTCTTCGCCGTTGGCAGCCAGATGGCGGTGGCCGAGCACAACACGGCCTCCAGAAATCAGCGCCAGATAGAGCTCAGGAATGCACATGTCGAAGGCGAAGGAAGCCAGAGCGGGGAAAACATCGCTCGGCCCCATACGCAATTCCTGCGCCATGAAAGTAAGCAGGTTCACGACCGCGCGATGCTGAATTTGCACACCCTTGGGTCGTCCAGTTGAACCTGAGGTGAAAATGACATAAACAAGATCTTCAGGCTTCGCCAGATTCGCCGGATTCGCCGTACTTTCCCTGGCGATGTCAGCCCAGTCTGAGTCCAAGCATACAACTCTAGCCTGATGTTCAGGAATCGCATCCACCAGCGACTGCTGCGTGATGAGCACCGGTACTTGCGCGTCATCGAGGGTTAAACGAATTCGCTCGGCCGGGTAGGCGGGATCCAAGGGAACATAAGCAGCCCCCGACTTCTGTATCCCGAGCAAGCCGACCATCATGTCGAGCGAGCGTTCCGTGAAAAGTCCGACGCGTTGACCTGGGCCAATGCCTTGCCTGCGCAGCCAGTGCGCGAGTTGGTTGGCTTTTTCATTCAGTTGCCCGTAGCTAATCTCCTGATTTTCGAATTGGCAGGCCACCGCGTTCGGCGCGCGTTCCACCTGCTGTTCGAAGAGCTGGTGCAGGCAGAGATGACGCGGATAATCGAAAGCAGTCTCATTCCACTTGGACAACTGCTGGCGCTCGCCTTGCGTCAGTAGCGGCAGGTCGGCAATCCGCAGCGTGGGATCGGCGGCGACTGCCTCCAGCAGCACCTGGTGGTGCCCGAGCATTCGTTCGATGGTTGCACCATCAAAGAGATCCGTGTTGTATTCCAGGCGGCCGCGCAGGCCGTCCGGAGTTTCCACAAGAAACATCGAGAGATCGAACTTGGCGGTACTGCTGCCCGCATCCATCAGCTTCAGCTTGAGTCCGGGAAGCTCAAAAGCCTGGCGCGGTGAATTCTGCAGAGAAAATAGAACCTGGAACAACGGGTTCTGGCTCAGGCTGCGTTCGGGATGAATTTCCTGTACCAGCTTCTCGAACGGTACGTCCTGGTGTGCGTAGGCGCCGAGAGCATCCTCTCGCACACGCGCCAGAAGTTCTTGAAACGTGAGGTCGTCGGAAAGCTGTGTGCGTAGAACCAACGTATTCGCGAAAAAGCCGATCAGGCCTTCGATCTCGGCGCGGTTCCGATTTGCGATCGGCGTCCCCACCAAAATGTCACTCTGGCCGCTGTAACGCGAGAGCAATACCTTAAAGCCCGCCAGCAGCAGCATGAATAACGTGGCACCGCCCTGGCGTGCCAGCGCACTCAGCTGCTCCGTGAGGCGCACAGGAAAGGCGAGTCGCTTGTCGGCGCCGCTGTAGGTCTGCACCGCCGGGCGCGGTCGATCCGTGGGTAGATCAAGACTGGTTGCTGCGCCGTCCAAGTTGCGTTTCCAGTAATCGAGGTGCTGATCCAGGCCGCTGCCTTGCAAGTGCTCTCGTTGCCAGACAGCATAGTCGGCATATTGCAGCGGCAGCGCCGCCAGCGGAGATGGACGTCCGGCTGAGAAAGCTTCGTAGAGCGCAGCCAGCTCCCGCACCAGAATCCGGCGGGACCAGCCATCGAAGTTGATGTGGTGCAGCGTCAGCAGCAGGATATGGCTTTCTGGTCCAAGCCGCAGCAAGCGCGCACGAACCAGTGGCCCGTTCTCCAGGTCGAGAGGCCGCAGTGCCTCTTCCGCTGCCACCCGCTTCGCGGTGTCTTCGTTCGCCGGGTCGGAACTTAAATCCGTGATGGGCAGAGCTATCCCAGTCGATGGAGAAACCACCTGCACCGGCTCTTCGTCGACGACCGAGAAGGTAGTTCGCAGAACTTCATGGCGTTCTACGATTTCATCCAGACTCTTCTCCAGCGCCTCCACATTGAGGCTGCCAGAAATCTGGATGGAAAACGGTATGTTGTAGGAAGAACCGCCGGGCTGGAGCTGGTCGAGAAACCACAGCCGTTGCTGCGCGAACGTCAATGGGAACGCATAAGCGTTCGTCCCGGTTGCCTGAGTGTCAGGCGGGGTGCCGGGTTCGTCGCTCAACTGCTTTCGGCCAGATGGCTTGCCCACTTCCATGGTTCCCTGAACGCCTCCCCAAGTGCCCAAGACTATGCTGGCAGCGTTGCTCCATCCACAATGTCGCCCAATCCCACCAGAATCTTGCGTGGTCCTACGAATGGGTCGCGCGCATGTGCGGTCAGCATATTGTCCAGCGATACCATATCGCCCTCGCGCCATTGGAAGCGTATTGCGTTACGCTCGTACAGTTCCCCAATTTTATCCATAACGGAATCCTCAATGGGAGAGCCGTCTCCGTAATACACGTGGCGCGGAAGCTCGTCACTCTTAAAAATGGACATAAGGGATTGGCGCGTGTCCTCATCCAGGCAATGAACATGGTGCAACTGTACCTGATTAAAGAAGCTTTTTTCGCCGGTAACGGGGTGGCTGAGCACGCCCCGCGCCTTCTGCCGCAGCCTCAGGTTGTCCTTGCCATACCATTCGCAAGAGATGCCGGCTTTTTGGCAGGCGTCTTCAACAACGGACCTGTCGTCGGTGTGGAAAAAGCGTTGCCAGCTTACGTCCAGACCCTCGGAAAAATTGCGCATGTACATCAATCCAAGATTCTCAAACTTGTCGCGAATCGCTGGATCGAGCTGCTGATACATCTTGCGGCAATCGACGATCGGGGAACACCCGCCCTCTTTCGCGGCAATCAAACAGAAAAACGTGATCTTTGCTGGCCAGCAATTCAGGTGGGAACTCTCATTGTGGTAGAGAATTGCCTTGTCTTCCGGATATGGCGTGGATGTATAAATCTTGCCTGCAACTCCTTCACGCGGCAGATCGCCGTATTCCGTGAATAGCTCGCGGCAAACTCCGGCGACGGCGGCCTCAAAGTCTTGCGGCGACTTCATGGCAAAACCGCGAAACAAAATTCCGCCGTGCTGATAAAGCTTTTGTTCAATGTAGTCACGGTGCCCGCGTGTCCATTCGGCCAAATCAACCTGCCCGGAAGCGGGCTCAATCATCAAAGGCAGAGTGCTGCCCTCGATAGGCAGGCTTTCCTTGACTGGATTGAAGCTGGCCAGGTCGACTGCCTTCCGTTTGATGGTGCCTAACGATTTCATTTTCGTCGCGTCGCTCATACTGAATCCTCCCGACTGCTGTGATCCGTTTACTCGACTTGCTTAACACCAGTCCGTTTCTAATGAACCGATTCTGAAGCTGCGCGTATTGGAGTCTCGTTCAATGTCTTTCCCAATAATGTCTGCGTCAACAGTGTCTTCGCCAGCAATGTCTGCGTCAACTTATCTGCTATCTGTAGGACTAAAGAATCTTCCATGATTTCCCGGCGCAAGGTCTGCTTGTTCCCACCCGAGATTTCGACATCCTCAATCGTCTCGGCCAGACCCTTCCAGCCCATCGTGGGGTCCGCGTCGTACAAACCGGCTCCTCGGAACAAAGTTATTGTCCCTGGGAAAAAGCGCGGCACGAAGTTTCGTTCCGCCTTCAACAACGCCAGACCTACGTATCGCGAGCGCAGGGGCTGAGGAACCTTCAGCCCCAGACGCACAAAAGTCAGACAAGTTTCAAAGTACAAACGCGGCCGAAACTGACGCCGGATTGGATTCCAGCGCCAACGCACACCTTCCACCAGGCGGGTCCAAAGTCCTTTACGGCCAGCCTTAGGGGGTGAGCCAGATATCTCTTGCGCTGATCTGGTGCTCTCCTCCGGCAGTCGGTAGAACCGAAGTGGGGCATTGAACATTGCGATCGGTCCTGTAGTCTCGCCAACGGCTCGAAGCTGCTGCGCCATCTCAAATGCGACCAGTCCTCCAAAGCAGTAGCCCCCGATTTTGTAGGGCCCGTGGGGTTGCAGCTTCCGCATTTCAGCCACATAGTGTCGCGCCAGCTCCTCGATGCTGCCACGGTGAATAACGCCGCCATCCAGGCCCTCCGGCTCGAAGGCATACAAAGGCTGGTCCGGGCCGAGAGCATCGGACAGCGGACGCAGGAACAATGTTCCCCCCAGGCCTCCATGCACGCAGAAGAAAGCAGGCCGCGAGCCCTTGGGTTGAATCGGAATCACAGACTCATACCGCGGTGCAGCGGATTTCTTGCGGAGATGCTGAGTCAGTTCTCGAATCGTCGGAGCCTTGAACAGCAGCGCCAGAGGAAGGTCGCGCCCAAACTCGCGCGACATCTTCATAAATAACTGCGCGGCGACGACGGAACGTCCGCCAAGATCGAAGAAGCTGCTTTCCACGCCAACCGGCCGAATGTCGAGAGCCTCTTCCCACAAGGCCACCAGCCTGCGTTCAATTCGGTCGCTCGGCGCCACATACGCAGCCCCCGCATCGAAGTCCGCCTGCTGAGGCGCGGGCAGGGCCTTGCGATCAACCTTGCCATTGGGCGTGAGCGGAAATACATCGAGTCGTACAAACGCCGAAGGCACCATGTAAACCGGGAGCGTCTGCTGCAGGCGTTGGCGCAGATTGCTCCGAGAAATTTCTTGGCCCGCAGCGGGGACAATGTACGCCGCCAGAAATTTTTCACCCGAGGCGCTTCGCTTGTCGTCTCGCGCCATGACAACTGCCTGGCCCACGCTGCCGTCCTGTTCTAGAACGGTTTCGATTTCGCCCAGTTCAATGCGGAAACCGTTCAGCTTGACTTGATGGTCCAAGCGTCCCAGAAACTCCACATTGCCATCCGCGCGCTGCCGGCACAAGTCCCCGGTTCGGTACATGCGGGCGTGCTTTTCCGCCGAGAAGGAGTCGGGATGAAACTTTTCGCGAGTCAACTCAGGGCGTTCGAAATATCCGCGAGCCAGCCCCGCACCGCCAATCCAAAGCTCGCCTTCTTGCCCGGCAGGCACTGGTTGAAGTTCTGCATCCAGAATATACAAATGGGTTTGTGCGATGGGCCGCCCGATGGGAACCGAGCGTTCTTCCGTTCCTCGCACGCGATACACGGCTGACCAAATCGTGGTCTCGGTCGGGCCGTAAAGATTCCATACTTCGCCCGCGCGTTGCACCAGTTCCTTCGCGAGTTCCGGTGACAGCGCTTCTCCGCCGCAAAATATCCGAAGACTATCGTCACCCTGCCATCCAGACTGCATCAACAATCGCCAGGTTGCGGGCGTCGCCTGCATTATGGTCGCCTGGCTCAGTTGCAGTAGCTCGGCCAAGCGTCGTCCATCCTGGGTAACCTCACGGCTGGCAATCACCAGGCGCGCTCCGGAGATCAAGGGCAGATACATTTCCAAACCGGCTATGTCGAACGACAGTGTCGTCACCGCTACCAGCACATCCGGCGAATCCATCCCAGGCTCGTGCTGCATTGAGCGCAAAAAGTTCACTACGCTCCCATGCTCCAACTGGACGCCCTTCGGCTTCCCGGTTGACCCCGAAGTGTAAATAACGTAGGCGAGGTCGTTGTTTGGAACAGTCGATTCAGAATTGGCGCTGGCATCCGTTTCTAACGAGGTGGCTGGGTGACCGGCAAGCAGGCTCCAACTTGAATCCAAAATCAGAATCTTGGCATTCGTGGCTGGCAGGGACGGCACTAACTCCCGCTGAGTCAACAAAACTGGAACCCGCGAATCCTCCAGTACATAGCGAATTCGATCCGACGGGTAAGCCGGGTCCAGTGGAACGTAGGCTCCCCCCGCTTTCAGAATACCCAGGAGCGCCACAATCATTTCCAGGGACCGTTCAACGCAGAGGCCAACTAAAACCTCACGCCCGACACCCTCGGCTCGCAGAAGATGAGCAAGTTGGTTGGCGCGCCGGTCAAGCTCGCGATAAGTCAGCGATTGTTCCCCGAACACGACCGCTATTGCGTCGGGGGACCGCCGCACCCGATCCTCAACCAGGCCGTGAACGCACATCGGTACCGTTACGGCCGCTTGGCCGCGATGGTCGTCCGCCTCAAGTCGACGAGGGGTCGGAATGGAATATATGCTTTTCAAGAAAGTCTTCGGGTAAAGCTTGCATTCTTCCTGCCGCAACCACTGATAGTACCGTCAGTCTAAGTTGTTGATTTCTAAATGCATTACCTAAGAGTCTTCGCGGACTTAGCTTCACTCACCCGCGAAAGTGCAAAGAAATGCACTTATTCTTAAGGGCAATCCTGACCGAAATCTTTTGTCTGGGGGAGACAATACCGCCTGCAATTATATCGTGAAATGACATGTCGGAGCAGGCGGCCGAGGTTACCTTTGGCATCACTTTTGGGTTACGCGGTAAGCCTCGCGCGAGACTCGGGTTATGGTCGGCTGCGCCGGATCCGGTGCCGCCGATTTTGCCTCGTCCGTACGCTTGGCCAAGCCCGAGAGCGTCGGTTGTTCAAAGACGGTACGCAAGGCGACCTCGACCTGCAACTGCTCGCGTATTCTGGAGATGACCTGAGTGGCGAGCAGGGAGTGTCCGCCGAGGTCGAAGAAGTTGTCGTCGGCGGAAATTTTGTTTTTGCGTAGCACTTCAGCCCAGATGGCAGCCAGCGCAACTTCGGTCGCCGTGCTCGGTTCAACAAAGGGTTTCGCAGCGGCCACCATTTCCGGAGCGGGCAGTTTCTGGCGATCC
>JAYVEP010000234.1:0-8621 GCA_043749225.1 Acidobacteriaceae bacterium | reverse complement strand
AGCAGCGCCGTCAGAACTACAGCCAGCAATTGCTTCTGCATCTCGCTTCTCCCCACACCCGGCTTGGAGGCCGCGTGTCTCTTAGTGCCAAGAATGTTTTTGCCAAAATCTCTTTACTGAAAAAGCTTTGTTTCAAATTGCCTTCGGCCCAGCGCTAGACTGCCGGGGTCGTAATCTTTTTCACTACGTCGCGCGTGCTCAGGTGGCCCAGCTTGTCCTGGACGGTTTCCTTAAACACGATGGAATCGCCGCTGATCTTGACGACGTACCCGTTAAACACGGGATCGTTTTCCCGCAGAAAATAAGCTTTGTCGAGACCGTTGACGACAACCGCAATCATGCCGCTATCGGACTTGACCACACCGCGCAATGCGATCTGATCGATTGCCAGGCAACGTTTACCTGTGCTGCAACCGGTGGACGCCATGTGCTGCACGATGGGGCTGACGAACGGATCGCGACGGTTGCCTGCCGTGATGTAGCGTTCTTCTTTCTTGTCGTTGGCTTTCTCCGCACCATCCGCAGCTGCCGCGTCCGCCTTCTTGGTTTCGGCCTTGGAATCCGCTTTGGCAACGCTCTTCGCGGCATCCGCCTTGGGCGCATCCTTCTTCGGTGCATCCTTCTTCGCAACCGCGGCTTTGGACGCTTCCTTCTTCGCCGAAGCCTTCGCCGCTACAGGTTGTGCAACCGTTTTCGCGGGTGCAGGCGCTGAGCCCGGCTTGGCAGTTGCGACCGCAACCGCTGGTTTTACGGAAACGGGTTTTACGGAAGCTGGTTTTACGGAAACTGGTTTGGCGCTGGCAGCCGCAGGAGCCGGATTGGCCTTCGCAGCTGGAGCCGAAACTGGCTTGACTGATGCTAGCTTGACTGATGCTAGCTTGACTGATGCTGGCTTGACTGCAGCAGATTTCACTAGGGCGGGTTGCGCCGAAGCTGTCTTGGCAGGCGCCGCTTTCGGCGCCTGAGCTGCCCAGGCCTTGCTTGCAACCGCAGCCTTTCCAGAGGCTGGCGCGCTGGCAGGCTTCGCCGCAGCTGTGGTGGCAGGCTTCGCCACCGATCCCGCTGCAGGCTTGGCAGCCGAAGCCTTGGCCGAACTTACGCCCAGGGCCTCATCGCTGGCAGCCTTCTTCTGCTGCTGCACGCCATTCATCTTGTCGCGCACATCTTGCAGGACGTTAGGCGACTGTGCCCATGCCGTTCCCGCCGTCGTTAGTGTGACCATCAGAATTGCTGTGCTGAGTTTCATAGGGATTCTTATTTCGCCCCCGCTACAGGTGTTCCGGGCTTGGCACTGGCGCCACTGGCTGCTGGCGTCAGGTCGTGACTAAAGAAAGTGGTCGCCGTACAGGTCGCAACTACGCTCTCGCCGGGATTGTACTGGTAGCTGCTCTTTGTCTTGGCCTCACTCGATTTCTTAGGAATGGCCATGAGCAAACTCGATACGTTGACGATGCGTTCCGTTTTTCCCAGGCGATCAAAGAAGTTCAGCACCCCGTAGTACGGTCCGTCGATTTCGAGCTCAAACGGCATTTCGGAGTAGAAGTCTTTCGAGCTGACCGGTTTCGCCGTGTAGCGGCGAATTTCAATGCCAGCCTTGACGGCTTCGCCATCCACCATCTTCATGAACTGTTCCACTTCCTTGTCGTCGGGCACAATCTTGCGCTCGATCTCCAGCTGCTGCTTCAGGTTCGCCAACTGGCGTTCCATATCAGCGAGCTTGGGACGGTACTGCTCGAGTTGAGCATTTTCCGCCACCTTGCTGTCGAGGTTCTTTTGCGCTGTTGTGTTTTCATCCCGCATGCCGCGGAACAGCGTGAAGTAGATAGCCACGGTGAGCAGAAGTACGCCGCCCACTGCCGCCAACCACTGCTTTTCGCCTGTCATTTCCCCAAGATTCGCCATAGTCCGCCTTCTGAAATTCCAGATTCAGAAACTCAAGCCTGCGACCGCGAGGCCGCTAACTTCTATGTCTTCGCCTTGCTCGCAGCTTTGTCGGCAGCGGCGTTCCCGCTACCCTTTTCACAGGTCAACGTGAACAGGAAAGCCTGCATCTCCTTCACCGACGCGTCCTGCGCGCTTTCCTTGATTTCCACCGACTTGAAGTAGCCCGTCTTCTGCAGGTTCGCAATCAGATTGGCCACCGCATCGGAACTCAGCGCATAGCCTTCCAGATCAATGTTGGCGCCGGAATCTTTCATGGTGTTCAGCCAGACCGCTTCCGTCTTGTTGATGGTGTCCCCAACCGTGTTCATCAGGTTGACCGGGCCAGACTGCGCGTTCCGCAGCTGATCGATCACATCCACGCGGCGCTTGTAGTTTTCCGCCTCGCGCTGGCGCTCCATGTAGCGCGCCTTCACTTCGGACAACTCACGATTCTTGCGCTCGGCCACCGCCATTTGGCTAACGATATCGCGCTTCTGCTTGTCCAGGACGAACCAGTAGCCGCCATTCAGCACGCCGAGAGCGATCACGGCTGCCGCAACTTTGACCATCGGCGAGCCACTCGACGGCATTCCCATCCCCATACTCATGGGGGAGGAGGATGCCGCTTGCGCGCCGCCGCGCTTGCCCTTCGATTTGTTAACTCCGAGTAGATTGATTCGGATCATAGGGTTTCAAAGCTCCTCAGGGCCAAGCCCACGGCCACTGCCATTTGGCCGGCATTCTCTTCCACCATGCCGCTGGCCGAACCATCGGACGGCGGCGCGATGCGCAGGAACGGATTCAGCACTTCCACTGGCAGTGAAAATTCCTGCCGCAACGCTTCAATCAATCCCGGCACTTTTGCCGAACCGCCAGCCAGATAAATCTTTTCAATGTGCTCGCCGGAGGCGCTGGCGCGGAAGAAGTCAAACGTCTTCTGAATTTCCAGAACGATGATTTCCGTCACCTGCTGCAAGATCGGCTGTTTCGCATCTTCGCTGACCGTGCCAACCTTGTGACCCAGTTTCAGTGCTTCCGCATCTTCGAAGCTCAGATCCAGTTCCTTCTGCAGCGAGTCCGTGTATTGATGACCGCCTACGCTGACGTCGCGTGGAAACAACGGCGTCGTACCCTTGACGATGTTGATGTTCATGACGCTGGCGCCAAGGTTCAAGAGCGCCACCACTTGATTCGGAGCGGGCTCATAGTTGTACTCGTAGCAGTTTTGGAGAGCCAGCGCATCAATGTCCACAATAGTTGGAGTGCGTCCGGACATCGAGAGTACGTTGGTGTAGTTCAGAATTTTGTCTTTCTTGACCGCCACCAGGAGAACATCCATGGTCGGGCTGCCCGTATCGTCGGACATGATCTGGTAGTCCAGATTCACGTCGGCTAGATCGAACGGAATGTGCTGTGCGGCTTCCTTCTGAATCGTCTCCGCCAATTCGTCGTCGCTCATGGAAGGCAGCGAAATCTTCTTGACGATGACGGAGTGTCCGCTGACCGCGGTGGCGACGGATTTCTGTTTAATCTGGGTATCGGCGAACAGCTTGGAGATCGCCGTGGAAACCGTGCCTGAGTCCACGATCATGGAATCGAAGACCATATCCGGGCCGAGCGGTTCCAGACCGACGTGGACGGCTTCAATGCCGTTGCGTCCCTTCTTCAGTTCCACGGCCTTGATGCTGGAAGAACCCACATCCAGACCTACAATCGTCTTTGCGCCAAATCCAAACATTTGTGCCCGCCTTTGTCCGTTGCTTTCGATCCGTTCCTGTCGATCCGTTCCTGTCGATCTAGTGCGCTGCTGCTTTAGCCTTCGGTTTCCGCTTTGCCTGGTCTTCCGACTCGCTGGACTTCGTTTCCATCCACTCGTCAAGCTTCGACTTCTTGAAGCGCCAGCGATTGCCTAACTTGAAAGCTGGAATCTTGTTTTCACCCACGTACTTGTAAAGCGTGTCCGGACTGACGCCCAGGTATTGGCTCGCCTGGCGGATGTTCATCACTTCCCGTGCGTCCGTGTTCGATTGCGTTTCTCTCACCGGTTGTTGTCCTCTCTGCGCCGCCCTAGCCGGCCTACAGATTCGCGCTGTGTTTACAACTCGTGGGGGTTGACTTCGGTTCCAACTCTATCGCAACCGGAAAGCGACCTAGCGCATAGCGAATCTTTGGGTTTTATCGGCTTTTTGGCGGGTTTTCTGGAAATGACTTTAGTCACGGGCGCATAAGGTGCGCATTAGCAGGGCCTGGTAAGCCATCCCATACCACTAATTGTGGTGTCTCGGCAGATCGTGAGGGGTGGCCCGAAAGAATGTAACTAAGGTACTACAGACGTTACCGAGGGGCTGGGACAACCCAGCACTTGGCATCCATCCAACAAGCCCCCACACCGGAACGGCTCTGATGGCAAGGGGAGGCTTCTAAGGCCCTTAAGGACGCCTTCCCTCGCTCCCAGGCCTCAGAAATGCTCATAGCCGTCCGCTGGGGGCGTCGCTGGACCACGCGCCGCTAGACGGGCGTCCCAGGGGCCTCCCTGCCAGTTGTCCCGGCGCGGGGCCGTGCGAATCCAGGGAGGCAGGTCTAAGTGCAGGCGCACCGCCAGACCCTGCACATAAGGTTCATAAAGTGATCGCAACTTCCGTAGTTTTTGCTCGGCTTCCGGAGTGGACGGCAAGCGCAGCCCGTCCCGAGCCAGACTCTCCCGAAGCCGCAGCAAATCGGTGGGCGCCAGACGGTCGGGGGTGCCGGGGCTATATTGAACTCCGATAACTTGAGTGAGATCGACCACGGCATGGCGAGCCATCGCGAAAGTCAGCTTCGCCTGCTCTGTCCCGAAGGTGGCGGCGAACTCCGGTGCGCTCCCGACAGTTTTCGCTCGAGTTTCGACGCCCACAAGAACGAGGGCGGTGGCATCCAAAATCGTAGTCAGCGCGGCCAGCCACGACTGATTTGTGTGCTGTGAGCGGAAAAAGCACAGCACGGGATAGGAGATGTGGCTCTCTAGAACTTCGGCGGCCCAATTCTCCCAGTCGTGAAAAATAGCGTCGAGAACGGTGTTGTCCTGGCAAAATCGGAAGCGGCGCAACAGCTCGGCGGCACTGGGTGGGGAGCCCGCGCGAGCGTCCAAAAGGGAGATTTGAACTTCGCGGCGGGAAAAGGAGGCGTAAATCACGGGAAGGTATCCAATGACTACGCCCAGAAAAGCGAAGCCCATCCCCGCTTCCACCACCGACAACGCGCGCGCCAGCCCGGAGACTGGAGTGACGTCGCCAAAACCGAGGGTAAACAGAGTCGATCCGCTCAAATAAAGCAGCGTCGCGAGGCCAATTTTTTCCTGCCCCAGATGCACATGTTCACCCACTCCATACTGGAGAAGTGCAAATCCGCAGATCAAGCCAAAAGCCCAGACGGCTAGCAAGAAAATCAGCGAAAGTGGTCCAAAATAGCCGAGAAAGGACTCGCGGCGGCTCGGCGACTCGATGAAGAGAGATACACGTGCCCAAGGACGCCAGGTGGCGCGATAGAACCACGTGGTAATGCGGTAGGTGCGCGAAACTCGCCGTGGAAGCAGAATGGTTTCAAAGGCATCGAGCAACACGAAAAGCAAGATCGCCAGCCCGAACAAAGCTATGACAGTGTGCACGTAGTTCTCCGCGCTAGAAATCTTAGCAAACTAAGGACCGCTATATAGATGTGGCAATATCCCAGCCGATGCGAATCAGGTTAAATTGCTTGAGACTAGCCCTGCAACTGCAGCCGGCCTGCCAACATTCGTGAATCATAATCCCAAATACGAACATCTTTAGAGGGCGATAGCTTGAGTTCTTTCAGCGCTGCCGACCTGTTATGAACCTTCTTCTTCAATACCTGAAGCGATATTGGAAACTCGTGCTCGTGGCTTTGGTTTTGGCCGCGACCAACCAGATATTTTCTCTTCTGGATCCGCTGATTGCCCGATATGTGATCGACGGCTACGCAGTCCATCCGCCAGCAGACTTCTCTAAGTTTTTGCATGGCGTCGGCAAGCTTTTAGGCATGGCGGTGGGAGTGGCGTTTGCTTCTCGGGTGGCAAAAAACTTTCAGGACTATTTCGTCAACGTGATCACGCAGCGGGTGGGCGCGGAAATTTACTCCGACGGGCTACGACACTCGCTGGAGCTTCCCTATTCGGTTTTTGAAGACCAGCGCAGCGGGGAGACGCTGGGCAAGTTGCAACGCGTGCGTTCGGATGTGGAGAAATTCATCACGGCGGGCATCAATACGCTGTTTACGTCCTTGATAGGCGTGATTTTTGTGCTGGTGTACGCCGTAAAAACACATTGGGCAATTATGCCGGCGTTTCTGGTGGCGGTTCCGCTGCTGGGGTGGATTAGCTCCATTTTAAGCAAGCGCATTAAGAAGGTACAGAAGGCAATCGTGGGAGAGACTACGGCGCTGGCAGGAGCTACGACGGAATCGCTACGAAATATTGAGTTGGTGAAGAGTTTGGGTTTAGCGCAGCAGGAGATTGCTCGGCTGAACAATACGACCGGGAAAATTCTCCAATTGGAGTTGAGGAAGGTGCGTTATTTGCGCAGCCTGAGCTTCGTTCAGGGCACGGTCGTGAACGCGCTCCGAACGTCGTTGCTTTTCCTGATGCTATTTCTAATCTTCAAACACCAGATCACCGTAGGTCAGTATTTCTCGCTGATGTTCTATTCGTTCTTTATTTTTGCGCCGTTGCAGGAGTTGGGCACGATTATTGGAACCTATCGCGAGACCGAAGTTTCGCTGAAGAACTTCCAGAACATTATGGACACGCCGCGCGATCCCAAGCCGGAGAATCCGGTGGCGGTGGACGATTTGCTGACGCTGCAATTCGCCGACGTGACGTTCAAGCATCCGACGGCCTCGGAGCCAGCATTGAAAGGCATCTCCTTCAGCGCGGCGAGCCGAGACACCATCGCGTTTGTTGGGCCGTCTGGCGCGGGAAAGACGACGCTGGTCAAGCTGTTGGTAGGACTGTATCCGCCGGAATCGGGCGAGATTCTTTTCAACGGCATCCCGGGAAACCGCATTGATCTGGATCTGTTCCGGGAACGGATCGGCTTCGTGACGCAGGATTCGCAACTTTTTTCCGGATCGATTCGGGAGAACTTGCAATTCGTGAAGCCCGGCGCGAGCGATGCGGAATGTTTGGACGTGCTGCAGAAGGCGTCCGTGCAGAGCTTACTCGACCGCGCAGATCGTGGGTTGGATACCGTGATTGGCGAAGGCGGAGTGAAGCTGTCTGGCGGAGAAAAACAGCGCTTGTCGATTGCTCGCGCACTGTTGAGAAAGCCGCAGTTGCTGGTGTTTGACGAGGCTACCTCCTCGCTCGATTCGATTACCGAAGAAGAAGTAAGCCGCACCATTCGCGACGTCGCTCGTGAGCAGGAAGGCATCACGATTCTGATTGCGCACCGCTTGTCGACGATTATGCATGCGGACAGGATTTTTGTTCTGGAAAAAGGCCGCGTCGCGGAAGCCGGACGGCATGAGGAGTTGGTGGCGCAGAAGGGTTTGTATTACGCGATGTGGCGGCAGCAGGTGGGAGAAGGTCAGGCGGAGGAAATTGCAAAGACCTAAGCTCCTGTGGCAACGGAGCTTGCTCCGTTGGTTTTTGACCTTAAAAAATATGAGTTTCAGCAATTCTCAAACTGCAAGACAAGAGCCACCGGAGCAAGCCCCCCTGCCACACAGTCAAAACCTGGCGAGCAGGAATGCTCACTCTACACAATCAACAGCATTCACAACACAAAAATCATACGAGGAGCAATTATGGCAACCATGAAGGCGGTTCAGGTATCCAAAGCAGGCGGCGATTTTGAGATTGTGGAACGTGAGATTCCGCAACCAGGTCCGATGCAAGTGCGCATCAAGGTTCAGGCATGCGGGATCTGTCACAGTGATGCGCTGGTGAAGGACGGTCACTGGCCGGGCGTCAAGTATCCCAGAGTTCCGGGACACGAAGTTGCTGGTGTGATTGATGAAGTTGGCGCCGGCGTAACGATTTGGAAGAAGGGCCAGAAGGTTGGAGTGGGCTGGCACGGCGGACATTGCTTCGAATGCGATTCTTGCCGCAGAGGCGACTTCATTTCCTGCCAAAACGAAAAAATTACTGGCATTTCCTATGACGGCGGCTATGCGGAATACTTGATTGCTCCCGAAGAAGCGGTGGCGGCCATGCCCGACGGGATTTCCGCCGATGAGGCAGCGCCGCTGCTCTGCGCAGGCATCACGACGTTCAATGCGCTGCGGAATTCCGGTGCGCGGCCGGGAGATGTGGTCGCGGTTCAGGGCATCGGCGGCCTCGGTCACCTGGGCGTGCAGTATGCCAGCAAGATGGGCTTCCACACGGTCGCCATTGGGCGCGGAGGCGACAAGGAAGCGCTGGCGAAGAAGCTGGGTGCGGATCAGTACATTGATTCGTCAGCGACGGATGCAGTTGCGGAATTGAAGAAGCTTGGCGGCGCACGCATTATTCTTGCCACGGCGCCGGATAGCAAGACGATTGCGTCGGTGGTGGACGGGCTTTCCGTGAACGGAAAGCTGCTGATTGTTGCGGCGCCGGGAGAACCTATGCAGGTGAATCCGGTGGCGCTGATCATGGGCCGTCGCGGGATTCAGGGCTGGCCTTCGGGAGTAGCTCCGGATTCGGAAGATACGATGCGTTTCAG
>JAYVEP010000233.1:0-3321 GCA_043749225.1 Acidobacteriaceae bacterium | reverse complement strand
CTGCTCTATTTTTCGTCCACACCAAAACAACGAAATCGAGTTAAAGTGTTACCCATGTCCCCGGTCTAATCTGTTACCTATCTCCCCGTCCGAACATTGGAATGCGTCGTTGCCCAGCGGAGCGAGCTCCGCTGCCACACGAGCTTCTGCCACACGAGCTTAGTAGAATGCTTGCGTGCTGACTGAGCGGTTGGAATTTGCTCCCGAACGCGATGCTGAGATTTTTGCTGGTGTGCCAGCGGCGGCGGGAGTGTTTCTGCTGCGCGGGGAACAAGTTGGGGCTGAGCCTTACATCACGAAGACGGCGAATTTGCGGCGGC
Organism: Acidobacteriaceae bacterium; assembly: GCA_043749225.1. Classification (GTDB taxonomy): domain Bacteria; phylum Acidobacteriota; class Terriglobia; order Terriglobales; family Acidobacteriaceae; genus JANXUC01. The sequence goes on along the minus strand of JAYVEP010000233.1, from coordinate 3,001 downwards.
GGTTGCAACGACTGCTTTCGGCTCCGGAGGAACGTTCGCGACGGCTGAACTTGCGCGAGCGGGTACGGTGGATTGAGTATTCGCGGACGGGGTCGGACTTTGAGTCTGGATTCTTGCTTTATCAACTTTTGCGGGAACATTTTCCTAAGACTTATGTGGACCGGCTGCGGTTTCGGATGGCGCCGCTGGTGAAGTTTCATTTAGAGAATGAATATCCCAGGGCTTCCGTGACTACGCGGCTGGGACGGATGGGGGATGGTGCGTCTAACGCTCGGGCGATCTACTACGGGCCATTTCCGGGGCGGGCAACGGCGGAGAAATTCCTGAATGATTCGTTGGATTTTTTCAAGATGCGGCGATGCGTGGAAGATTTACATCCCGATCCCGCGTTTCCGGGCTGCATTTATTCCGAGATGAAGATGTGTCTGGCGCCTTGTTTCAAAGGCTGCACAGACGAGGAATATCGCGGCGAAGTGGCGCGGGTACAGGGGTATCTGGATTCGCGGGGGCAGTCGCTGGTACGCGAGATTTCGTCGGCAAGGGAACAGGCGGCGGAGAGTTTGGCGTTTGAAGAGGCGGCGGGGATTCATGCCAAGCTGGAAAAACTCAAGCCGTTGCTGAGTCAGTTGCCGGAAATTGTGGGCAGGATTGATCGGCTGGTTGGGCTGATTGTGCAGCCTGCGGCGGCTACTTCTGCTGCGTCTTCAAAAGTAACTTCTTCAAAAGCAGCTGCTTCGATTCCGGGCGAAGCGGATTCCGTGGCTTTGTTTCTGGTACAGGGCGGAGTAGTTCGCGGGCCGCAGAATTTTGTCATTCAACCCCCGGAACATACGAAATCGCAGTCGATGGAAGCGCGAGTGGAGGCGTGCATTGCCCTTGCGCCGCCGCCGGAGCCTGTTTCCGCAGGCGAGACGATGGAGCACTTGGCGATTTTGAAGCGTTGGTATTACCGATCGAATCGAGTGGGCGAAATCTTTCTGGCGGACGACAAGGGGCAATTGCCGATGCGGCGCGTGGTGAGAGGGATTGGGCGGGTTTGGCGGGGAGAGAAAGATCTGGCAATTCCCGAGGCGATAGCAGATTCCTCACGATAGGGCTGTTCGGAATGACAAACTTGTTGGGTTTTTCGGCGCTACGCGGCGCGGGGATCTTGATTTGTTCTCGTTTCGGGTCGCTTGCGGAAGATGACTCTCAGACTCTCGCGCCAACGCTCGTCGATACCCAGCAGCATCCAGTCGATTTCCGGAGAAAAATAGCGCAGCAGCGTATCCGTGGCGGGATGGACATGCAGCGCGGGCGCGACCAGCATTAACAGTGGCTGTAGAGCAGATAACTCGCGGCTGGGGAAATATCCGAAGCGCTGGAATTCTCCGCGTGCGTGGTGCCAGGCCACGCGGGACCAGTAGTCCAAGCCTTGCATGGGTAGGTGGATATCTTCTTCCGCTTTGAGTTCCAGAACAGCAAGGCGGCCTTCGCGGGTTACGGCTAACACGTCAATCATGGCGCGATCAGCGGCGGAGAAGGCTGGCATCTGCGAATAGCGGCAGGCGGCGTCCAGGCGTTCGTCGAGCGCGCGGAGGTTCTGCATGGCTAGCGTTTCCAGCCAGCGCTCGGGCTGCAGACGCCAGAGTGGGTGGTCGCGTGGGCCTTCGGCGTGGCGAACTTCGGCGATCTCGTGAATGCCGCGAAGGAAACGCGCATGGTTTTCTTCCGTAAGAACTGTCTCTTCTGCGCCGACACCAAAAACAATTTCAACGCGGTTGCGGAATGAAAGTTCGTCGGGCCCCCATCGCGCGCGGGCGAACTCGAGCCCGTGGCAGCGAAAGGCCATCTCACCAGCAGAAAGAATTGTGGCTTCTGCTTCTGGAATGATTTCCTGAATTGCCACCCGGGCAGCAGCAAAGCGCTCCTGCGCGGCGCCTTCGTCGGTGCAGCGGACGAGTCGAGTTTCAATATTGCCGCGGTCGGAGCAGTCTAGTTCGTGGATGGTTTCTTCCAGCTCGTTAACTTCGTGCAGTTGCCACTTTGCGGCCAAGGGATTCAGCTGCGACATGCGAGCACGCACCAACGCGGCAGTTCCCGCCGGCACGAAGAGTTTCACGCCCTCAACGTGGAGCTTGCTAACTTGCGATTGGCGGCAGACATCCAACCATAAGATGGCGAAGGTCAGCGAAGCATCGATCGAGGACTGCGTTTCCTGGGCGTTTACACCGAGCACAGCGAAGGCCGACTGGCCGCGCCGCAGCAGGCCTCGGGCGTAGACTGGGCCGAAAGATCGTTCCAAATCAGCGCCCGAGGTGAGGTGGGTAACGTGGAAACCGGTAAACTGTCTTTCCAACATGCGCTGCAGTTTGCCCTGGTAAGCGACACGAGCGGCCTTCCTGGCAGTGGGCGTGCGCGAATCCTGGTTACGACATATTTCAAGCTTGGTGGGTCGGGGCTGTCCCATGCGCTGTACGGTGAGCTGCAGCGAGCCTCTTCTTTCTTCCGCCTCGATCACGCGGCGGACGGCGTTGCGCTCATCCGACCAAAGGTGGAGCAGGCACTTGCCATGCTCGCCGGAAAGAGAATATTTCGAGCGCGTAAGGTCAAAGATGCGGCGCCATCCTCCAGCACGATCGCATTGCGCGAGACGGCGAGGTAATCTCCGATGGTGCGGGTCAGGGCTTCTGCGGCGATCAGGCTGGAACTCCTTGGATTCTTGGCTTGTCTACCCATGTTCGGGGCTACGCGCTCCAGGTTCAAGTCCTCGAAGGGAGCTAGGGGGTTCCAGCTAAGTTACTTCGGCGACTTTCGTACCTGAAATGGGTCACCTTCCGGCGCTACTGCATGTGGGATAATTAGAGGTCTGCATTGGTCCGTGGTGCGCCCTGCGAGCATCCAAAGGACAGCATCCATACATCTGCGGACTGGCTCCGGCTTCAGGAAACTCTATTTATGAATATTCAAACGGTGGACAAGCAAAAATTCTTCTTCGATCAGTACGGATTGACGCACCGCG
>JAYVEP010000232.1:0-22844 GCA_043749225.1 Acidobacteriaceae bacterium | reverse complement strand
AACTGGAACACCCATCCTGAATCGATGGAAGATGAGAACACCATTCTGACTTCCGATTTTCCCGGGGCAGTACGCGACCGAATTGAGCAGATGTACGGCGGCACCGCTATCTATGTTTCCGGCGATATAGGCACCGTAGAGATCGTTGGCGACAACGACGGTAGTAAGCGGACGCAATTCGATGGTAAGACCTTCCCCATCCTCAAGGACAGCAAAGCAATGTTTACTTTTGAAAGAACGGAAGCTATTGGACACGAGGTAGCCAAAGCTGCTATCGAGGCTATCGAGAAAGGTCAATGGAGTAATCCCGCCAATTTTTCCGTGAAAAAGGCGGAATTGAGGGTTCGCATCGAGAATCAAGGTTATGAATTCCTGATGAGTCAGGGAGTTCTAGCGGCTTTGCCCGCTTCCGGAAACGGACACGGAGCGGTAACAACAATCTACGTGATTCGGTTAGGCGACGCACAAGTCATTACCGCTCCCGGCGAACTCTTCCCCGAAGCTTTCTATGGCGACGCGAAGTACCGTCGAACGGATTGTCCCGCTGCGGACACCAATCGTCCGCCGGAGCCTGCAGTACGGGACTTTATGCAGGCAAAATACAAATTTGTTTTCGGCCTTACACCCGATGAACTCGGCTACATTGTTCCCGGCTATGATTTTCATGCTCCGGCTTTTGACCCCGCAAAAGGCTTCACTGAGGCCGTCGATGCATGTGCCGCAAGTGGCGTGCCCACTCACTACCACGAAACAAATTCTGCCAGTTCACAGCTTGCACCTTCGTGGGCCTGCGCCGCCGTAACCCTACTGTCCGGAAACACTCCGGACATGCCAGCCTGCCAGCACGCGCAACCCCCAACAAAGGCAGGCACAAACCCTTAGTTGTGAAATATCGCGGGACCGGATCGAGAATCAATTGGGCAAACATTTAAGGAGATCGTAATCCATGTCGGAGTTAGCACTTCTAGGCGGTACGAAAACAAAAACCAAGCCATTCCCCGTCTGGCCGCAGTTTGATGAATTAGAACGCCAGGCGGTCACTGAAGTTCTAGAAAGCCGCGTCTGGTGGCGGACACCCGGCACGAAGACTCTCGAATTCGAACGCGCTTTTGCAAAGTTCCACGGCGCTGCCCACGGCATTGCAGTCACCAACGGAACCGCTGCACTTGAAGTGGTCATGGCAGCCCTCGGAGTTGGCCCCGGGGACGAAGTTATTGTCCCGAATTTCACCTTCGTGGCCACCGCCAGCGCTGTACTCATGGTTGGTGCGTTGCCCATCCTGGTGGATGTCCGACCAGAGACACACTGCATTGATCCAGACCTTGCCGAATCGGCCATTACGCCACGTACTAAGGCCATCATCGCCGTCCACATGGGCGGGCATCCCGCGGACTTAACCCGCCTCTTAGAGATCACGAAGCGTCACAATATCTTGCTGGTGGAAGACTGTGCCCACGCGCATGCCAGTGAATGGCAGGGTAAGCATGTCGGCACATTCGGCGCAGCTGGAACATTCAGCTTTCAATCCAGCAAACTGATGACCGCTGGTGAAGGCGGCATCATCATCACCACAGACGCTACCGTCGAACGTCAGGTGCGCTCCGTTCACGATTGCGGGCGCATGCCAGGCGAGTGGTTTTACAGCCACTTTATCAATGGCTCCAACTACCGCCTGAGCGAATGGCAAGGCGCGGTGCTGAGCGCACAGTTGACTCGGCTCGATTCACAGACCGCCTTGCGTCACAAGAACGCGCGCACACTGGACCGCCTGCTGGGGGCGATCGAAGGTATCACTCCGCAGAGGCTTGATCCGCGCTGCACCCGCAACGGCAGCTACGCCTATATTTTTCGTGTCGATCCCAAGGTGTTCACCAAAGCTTCCACGGAACAATTCATCAGGGCGATGAATGCCGAGGGCATTCCAAACCAAGCCAGCTATCCTCCACTGCACAAGCTAGCCGTTTTCCAGACCGGCGCCTACCGCGGACGGCTGTGCGGCGCGCAAAAGACTGAAAAGCACGCTTTCTTGCAGCAGGAATTCCCCGTGACGCAGCAAGCCGCGTGGGAATCCGTCTGGATCCCGCAACCCGCCCTGCTGGGGGACGAGGAAGACATGCACGAGATCGCGGAGGCCATTCGGAAAATTAAGAACAATCAAGCGAAGCTAGGTTGAACTGTCCACGACCGCCAAGTGCGAGGTAGCACACTTCGGTCCCATCCGCCTCGTTATGCTCATTCAATAATTCCAGAACCAATTCCGTAAACGCGTCTTCACGCACCTGTGTGGGTTTGTGTCGTCCCCGGCCTTGCGAACCACCTCTTGATGCAGGTCGTGGGCGAACTGTTCCAAAGGAAGTTCGACCCCGTCCGAGAATATGTTGACTCGGCGAAGGGGAATATTTAGTTAATAGTATCTACAGGAATAACCCTATACACTGTGGCTCGCGTTTCACCGTAGACTCTGCGAGACCGTTGAATGCCAGTTCGCCTCCTTATAGTCGACGACCACGATGTTGTGAGGCAAGGTGTCTGCGGTATCCTGCGGACCCGGACCGACTGGGAAGTGTGTGGCGAAGCCGCAAATGGGGTCGAGGCGTTGCAAAAGATTGCGGATTTGCAGCCCGATCTGGTTGTCCTTGATATCAGCATGCCTCAGAAGGATGGACTCGCAGTGGCAACCGAACTTGCCCAGATGAAATCTTCCTGTAAAGTGCTCGTTCTCACGATGCACCATTCTACCGAGGTTGAATCCGCAATTCGAAGGACGGGTGCTCACGCCTATGTGATCAAGTCGCAAGCGGCAAAAGACTTGATGAAGGCGATTGACACGATTTTGAATGGCGGATTGTTTTTTGCCACGGACGCTCGTGGCCGGGCTTAGCAACGCGGCAAGGCGGGGACCGAGTTTTAATCTGAGCTATCGTGCCGCGCGGTAAATAGCTTTATATCTGAAGTTTATCCTCATTTCTGAATGTATGTCTCAATACGTCTCCGACGAACCAAGTGCTTTTGGGTGGGCCGAGACGCCGCAGTCTGGCAAGCAACCCAATGAATCCGATAGGGTTAAAAACTGGCGTGGCCATCTTGAATGAATGCGCTGATACGTTTTGGAACTTCCCCGACGGGAATCAGAGCAACCTGTCTGAATGTGCTCATATCAATCGCCGAAACAGATCCCGCGGCCGAGTTTGACACGTAGACCGTCTTACCACCCTGTCCGAAAGTGATCCAATCCGGCACGCAACTGGTTGGAGCATGGCCAAGCGGATGAACCTCTGGGAGGGTAACAATATGAGAATCGAACGTTACTTGCGATTGATTGCGGGAGCCTTCATTCCTTCATTCTGGGCTCGCTGGCACTTGGCCATTGGGTGAACCGGTACTGGTATCTCTTCACCGGGTTTGTCGGTTTAAATCTATTGCAGTAGGGACTCATCAACTGGTGTCCGATGATGACGTTTCTGCGTAAACTAGGTGTAGGCAGTTAAAAGCTGAGATGTCACAACGAAGCATATCTCAATGACTCGACCTTACGGCGATCTGCCCGGTTGGTGATTGAAAAACAATCTTGCCACCGAAGATCGTCATTTCGCAGTGTAGGTTTTTAAGCTCGCCGGTCGGAATTGTATACATGTCGCGATCCCAAATTGCGAGATCGGCATCTTTGCCTCGCTCGATAGACCCTATCCGATCTTCCAGAAATAACTGCCGCGCCGCCCAGCCCGTGTAGGAGCGAAGCGCAGTGTGAATGTCCACCGACTCCGCTGTTCCAAAAGGAGTAGCGCCATAGACCTTATTGCGCGTCTCGCGAGCCACGGACGCCCAAAGGCCATAGCGTGCGGCTAACGGCGTTACGAAATAGTCCGATCCTCCGCCCCAGTGAACGCCCTGCGTTTGATAGGTTCTAAATGGATTCAAGCGAGCGGCTCGCTCGGAACCGAAATTGCCCGCGTACGTGTCCCCGAGCCACCATGTAAACGGGCCTTGCGGCTCCGGATACCCCGCGTCGTACTGCCTCTGCAAGCGAGCCATCTCGTGAATAGCATGATCGCTCGGAATATTGGAATGGATGATGCTGTGACGAAGGTCAGCAGTCGGTTTCTCGCTCAAAACCTGCGCATAGGTATCGACGACCCAATCAATCGCGCGATCGCCGACCGCGTGAGTGCCAACGTGAACGCCAGCTTGATGAAATAGCCGCACGATCTGCCTGTACACTTCCGGATCCATCGAGGGATAGCCGGTGTTGCCAGTATCTTTCTGCGTGGAATTTTTGTTCCATTCCTTGTATACCCACGCGGTACGAGCGCCACCGCTGCCATCCATGTAAAGCTTGGCGCCCCCGGAAATCAGAAGGCCATCGCCCAGCGATTGTGGCGGCTTGAGCTGAGCCTTGATGAGGGCTAGAGTCTGCTGAGCAGACTCCAGCGTCGTTCCGGCATGCCACAAGACGAAGACCCTCTCCGTCAGCTTCCCTTCCTCCAGTACCTTGCGATAGGAATCCCAAGTATGGGGGGAAATGTCTGCATCCTTTATTGCCGTAATACCTTCCTTATGTAGCTCCTCAATCACATGCAAGATGCCTTCGTGTTCCTGCTGCGGAGTGGTTGGCGGAATGCGATTGGTGACCAATGACATTGCCGATTCCTTCAGCACTCCGGTAGGCACACCCTTGGGATCACCATCAATCGTGCCAGCTGGAGGAGATTGCGTTTTCGAAGTAAGGTGCGCCAGCTTCATAGCATAACTATTGGCCACACCATAGTGACCGGTTGTATGAGTAAGCCAAACGGGATTGTTCGGAGCCACTCCATCGAGGTCCGCAGCGTAGATATAGCGGTGATCTTCCAGCTTGCCCTCGTCCCAACCGTCTCCCTGTACCCACTCGCCCGGCTTTAAAGTCGTGACTCTCTCGCGTACCTTACGAACGACCTCCTCGATTCGAGCAGCTTCGCCCAAATCCAGGTGGTAGAGTTCGTTCACTCCGCCGTCGGCAAAGTGACCGTGACTGTCGATGAGTCCGGGAGTAACTACGCGACCGTGCAAGTCAATCACGGAGGTGGATTCGCCAATTAAAGACTTAATGTCGGTGTTTGACCCCACAGCTGCGATCTTTCCGTTCCGAATCGCGATGGCTTCTGCAATGGAGTCCCGCGCATCGACCGTGATGACTTTGCCGTTGATCAGCACCGAATCAGCGGGCAAGGTCTTCTGCGCAGCGCAAAACACACCTGCTGCAAGGACCAGCAGTAGCAACTGCAATACCATGGATGAAGATCTTTTGATCATTGAGGTTTCGCAATCGGCCATCAATGAGCACCCGACCGTGGAGCCGCAATCTGCTGGAGTAGGTCTGGTCGAGATGTATCCCGCTCTAAGTGCGGGTACTTCAGCCCGTCGTGATAGTCGAGCTTGTGTTGGCCTACGAACTTGCCATTGGCAACGGAGAGTTCCAGCGTACCGCGATTCTTAGTCTGTCGCACTGCTTCTTCCAAGGCTGGCAACGAGAACTGCACGCCGTTCACAGCGACGATTTGCATCCCTGGCGTGATTCCGGCGTTGTAGCCACTCATGCCCGGAGCTGAGTCGAGAACCGTCCCATCATCCTGAATCAAAAGGCCTATGGAGTATCTGTGATCGGCAAAGCCCCACTTCTGCCATTCCGGCCAGAGTAAATCGACTTTGTGAACCTCCTCCATATCGCGAATGAGCTCTGACTTCTGTTCGGAGTAAACAAGCTTCCAACCAACCCGATCGAATCCTCCGAGGGGAGGCTGAGGTTCTTTAGAGTCAAGGCGGCTTCGCAAGAAAGTTTTCCAATCGTAGGGCAGTACCTGGTTCAAAGCGGCCACAACATCTTCAAACGTGTACGGCTTCGTAGTCGACCTGGGCCCGAAAAACAGCTTACAAAAATCTTCGATAGAACTCTTACCCTTACTTTCCTGGCGAATGATCGCATCGACTTCCAACCAGATCAAGCCACTCTCGGGATAGAAATCCGCGTTCCTCCGCGCCGAAGACCAGGCATTGGGTGAGGCGTACAACATCTGGACTCCGACTGTAGTGTCCTGCAACGGTCGCCAGGTCCGGCCCGTGTGGTAAGTCATTTGCGCAGCATCAATGGCCAGTGATTGCGCTAATTGGTCTTCCGTCCAAAATCCGCTGCGCGCGGCAACAATGTTGCCAAGATAGTCCGTTAGCCCTTCGTAAACCCATACCAGCGAACCCTTCATCGGATCCTGATAAGTACTTATGTCGAGGCCGGAGGGTGTATGGTACTTTCCATTCCAGGAATGGATGTATTCATGCGGGATCATGCTTGCGGTAGTCAGCAGAATCCTAGGATCCAGCAAACCGTGATTCGGCAGTCGGTTCTCGCTCGATTCGAAATGCTCCAGCGTATAGTGATCGATGGAATCTCCTAGCGAGAGCAGCAGGTTGTAATGCTCATAGCGCGGCCCATCAAAGATCGATTCCATTTCCGCGACCATACGGTTGAAATGGGACACTTGCTCGGGAGAGATATTCAAACCCTCCGCTGTCTCAGCAGAAATGTCCAGTTCGGCGGGATGCTGCCCTCCAAGCGGCACCGTTCGCATGTGCTCGCCGGCAATCAACGGAGAGTCCACGAGAGTCTTCAGTGGGACGTTCTTGAACACAATTGCGTTGTTCGTTTCTTCGCGATCAAACGGGAGCGCGCTCTTGTACTGCCAACCGGTCGGCAAGCGGATACTTGCTATGAACGGATCGCTGTCATTCGGCAAGTTTGGCGGATACAAGACAACTTCCCACCAATTGACCACCAGTTGGTCATAGGAGCTACAGACGGTGGACTGAAATCCTTCCGCCCCAACAACGCAAGCAAAATCCAGGTCGGCCTTGATTTCACTTACGCTGCTCGGGACATCAACATGGAACAGGAACATGTCCAGATCGTCGCGATGCCACGTGATCGGCTTCCCATTTGCCGTGAATACAAGCCGGACCACTTGAGCTAGAGGGCCATTTGGGGCGTGTTCTCCGGGAATCCACTTCGGGTAGGCCAGTGTAAGTGACCCTGCTGTGGCGGGTATCGTCATGTGAGCATGCAGCACGCCCGTAGGAGCCTGCGTTGCATCCAGTTCAAGTCGAATCGGGGAAGTGTTAGCGCCAACCAACGGCAGCGCGCCGACTAACGATAAGATCGCAAAAACCGCTGCTCTAGAAACAAGGATCAAGGGTTGAATTCGCATAGTTTTCCTCTCGGAAATCAAAACGAAGAACTAGAATTTGCAGACCTATTTGGAAGCAGCAGCTGCGGCTTCCACCTGCTTCAGCATTTCGTCCAAGTCGGCGCGAGAGAGATAGCGCCCGTTCAAAACTACAGCGTGAATCTTGCGAGTATTGTGAATTTCGTCCAGTGGATTGGCGTCCAGCAACACAAGGTCCGCAATCTTGTCTATCTCAATGGTTCCCATTTCAGAAGTGCGCCCCATAAACTGAGCGGGATTTCGAGTTGCCGTTTGTAACGCTTCCATTGGAGTCAGACCGGCATCGACGAACAGCGCCATTTCCTCATGCAGGCTGAAACCCGGGAAAATATGCACCCCAGCGGCTGTATCTGTCCCTGCCATAAACGGCACCCCGGCGCGGTGCATGGCCAGCGTCATCTCAAGTTCCATCTGTACGAAACGCTTGCGGATCGGCAAAGGATCCGTATCCATGTCTTTGATAATGTCGCGAGTGAACATGGGCCAAGTCCGGTCTTTCCAAGCCGCTGGAGCATATTTTATAAGCGGGTCGTGGCTCAGATCAATGTCATCGACCAACCATTGACCGCGTTCCCAAACCAACGTCGGAACCTGCCAAGTCTGGTTCTTAGCCATACGAGCAATGATCGTCTTCGCTCGCGTAGCGTCGTAGGTCTTCACATTGAGCCCTAAGCCCTTGGGCCCTTTCAATAACTGGTCTTCGATGGTGGAGCAAGCCTCAAAAATCCCCGTGAAGTGCTCAATACTCTTTTGACCAGCGTCGGAGGCTTCCGAAGCACGTACTGTATCCGGAACATGCCCAACAAACGGAATGCCGAGTTTCCTGGCCTCCTCGGCAGCTGCGAAGTATCCATCGCGGGGAATCAGTGATTGGATTTTAATGAAGTCGACGCCTTGCGCTTTGAGGTCGTCTACCACCTTACGCCCGTCGGCGGCATTCGCGACCGGTGCAGAGCTGGGAAACCGAGGTACCGGCCCATCGAGCATCGGACCCGCAATCACCATGCGTGGTCCCAGCAACTTACCAACGGCAATTTCCGAGCGCCATTGCTTGAGCACGTCAAGGTCGCCGCCCATGTCGCGTATGCCAGTTACACCATTCGCAACGAAGAGCGGTAACGTGATTTTTTCGTTCCTCGGCAACCAATCCCCGAATACCGTGTGAACATGCATATCCCACAGACCGGGGATCAGATACTTGCCGTGCGCATCTATGACCTTTGCGCCAACGGGAATTTTTACCAGCCCACTCTTCCCGATCTCTACAATGCGCTGCCCCTGGACGATCACGGTCATGTCCGATTGCATCGGTGACCCGGTCGCATCAACGATATTCACATGGGAAAACACTAAGGTCGAATTAGAAACGCCCGCTTGAGCAAAGGCGGTGGAAGTCACCAAGACCGAAAGCAACGCGAGTGCAAACACGTTTTTCATGACTAACTCCACCGCATTTCTCAATTCATTCCAAGTTCACAATTCCGGCGCACAACAGTTTCCACGCTAAAATGTCAGGCGCATTCCGACTTCCAAGGCACGTGGAATGCCTTGCGAAAACACACCCGACCCCAGCCCGTAACGATTGATTCGTTGCGATGGAGTGGTGCCGTTAGCGGAACCCCGCGTTCCGTCAAGTATCCCGCGCAGGGGTGCAGACACGAAGCCCGGTGGAGGATCGTAGTTGGCCTTGTTCGCCACGTTGTACAGATCAAGCGTCGGTTGCAGGACAGCGCTCTCACCAAAGCCATGCCAGATATGCGATAGGTGAATCGGGTAACTTAGGCGTATGTCATCCGCTACAAAGCTGTCGATACCTACTTGTCCGCTGGGGGCGTGGATGATCGGCTGCACTACGCCACCAAGCTGTTGTAGTTGACTCGCCGAGATGACTCCCGCTGCGACCAATGCCTGGCCCGCTGGCGTAAGTTGTCCGGCGTACTTCGTATTGAAGCTGTCAATCTTGCCATTCAAGCTTCCGACCTTCACGCTGCGACCGAAGGCACCCACATTGGTGCCCGGCAAGACATCGCCCGCCGTACCGTCTCCTGTGATATCCGATTGAAAGATGTTGCCCTGGCAACCGCACCCAAGCGGCAGATTCAGAGTGTTGGAGAGCGCACTGTTGATACGGGTCAGCATAGTGAGCTGCAGCCCGCCAGCAAACTCAAACGTCGCGGCAAAGCTCAACATGTGGGTACGATCCAACGAATTCGGACCAAAGTAGCGTAAAGGGCTCAAGTTGTCATGAGCATTCTGGAGGTAGACAACGTCTTGATCCGGCGCCGTGGAGTTGTTGCGGGAGAGACTGTAGTTCGCCAGCCAGGAGAGATGGCGGACTCCCTTGAACGGACTGCCAATGTCCTGCTTCACCCGAATCTGCAGCGCGTTGTATACCGAGCGCCCGATCGTATCGCTCACAACGACCTGCCCGAAGTTCGTATTCTTGCCGGGGAATGCGCCGCTACCTGGAGTCACGAACTGGGTGAAGAGCCCACTCGCCGGGCTGCCCAACCCAAATTGGGCGAAATCTGCGATGGTCGCTTTGTGGAGTGGATCGGTTGCCAGCGGGCAAGATGCAATCGCCGCGTCGATACTAGCCGCGCCGCAGAATGCCAGCGTGCTGGCAATAGCAGCTTGCGCATTCGGAACATTCAAGGTGTTGGCCGCGCCCACAAAATTCGCGTCGTGATTCAACACCGAGTGCGTGTTCACGTTGCGAATATAGTCGACGGAAAGGAAAAGGCTCTTCGTCATCTGTCGCTGGAAGCCGAGATTGAACGAAACCGACCGTGGCAGCTTCACATTCGGACTTAGCACTCCGAATAGAGTATTGAAGTTGAATACATTCGGATCTTGGAATCCTGGGATACCGTTCGGATCGAAGTTTTTCGCTTGCTGCGCGTTGAAAGCCTGATAAGCGGCTTGCGCAGCTACCACCTGATCCACCACGCTTCCTATGGACTTTCCGACAACCGACCCGACATCGAACGTGGTGCCTGGAACAATGCCACTCGTAAACACAGGAGTGCTGTTTGCCAAGCCGCCCGGAATACGGAGGGGTCGATCAAAAATCAGATTTTCCACTAGAAAATTGTCGTAGAATAGCCCTCCGCCGGCTCGTATCGACGTCTTCCCATCTTTCAACGGATCCCAAGCAATTCCCAACTGCGGCGCGAAACTAAGATTGGGTTCTTTAGGAACGCGACTCGCTCCGGGGACTAATGGTTCCAGGACTGGAAGGCCCCGCGCATCGCTATCCGTTCTTCCCGTGATGCGGTTGTAGCGAAGAGCCGCGCTGATCGTCAAGTTTGGCTTCGCTTTCCAAAAGTCTGCCACATAGATCCCCATACGTTTGCCACCAAACCCGCCATGAGGAAAACCAAGGCCCGCTTTTTCCGAGGAGTATCCCAGGCCGTTACCAAATTCAAGGGCCGTCACCGGATAGTTCAGCGGATTCGATGCTCCACCCGGAAAATCGTTGGTCGGCGTGGACGTGCTAAGACTGTTCAGGATGGGGCCGGTTCCGCTAAAGCTGGCAAATCCCGCTTGTGGAATGATTTCAAATTCTCCGCCATAGCGAAACGTGTGTGCCCCATAAGGAAGGGACCCGTCATAGCGCACTTCCTGGTTGTGCTGCAAGGTGATCTGCGGGGCGAGCCAATTCGGCCCGGTACAAATAAGGTTGATTCCCAACGTACAGGTTTGGTCGTTACCGATGGCTATGCCGGCCTTCTGCTTATTCGGAAACGGATTCGGTATACCTGCCACCTGAGAAACGGCGTCGACAATGTAGTTGCGGTAGTTCAAGATACCCACGCGAAAGCTGTGCGTCAGGCGGCCAGTCGTCCCATCCAGCCCAAACGAGCTGGTCGAGTTGTAGTTCCGATTGGCGAACGGAGAAAAAAGAATGCCGCCAAACCCTGTAATGAGATTCACCTGGTTGAAATGCAGAGAGTAAAATGCGCGCCAGGAATTTGCAACGTTGTAGTCCACACGAGCCGTGGCCTGGGTCTCGTGGTATGGCGAAGGGAAAGCTCCGCCAAAGGCTTCAAACGGAGCCGCAGCGGCTAAGAAGGTAGTGCCGTGCTGCAACGTGTGTTCGTAGTTTGTAAACCAAAAGAGCTTATTGCGAACAAAGGGTCCACCTAATCGAAACCCGGTTTGGCTCCGATCAAAATGCGGACTCTGGCCGTTGATGGGAGCCGCCATCTTATTATTGCGATACTGATAAAATCCGCTGCCGTGGATAAAATTCTCACCCGCACGGGTAATGACGTTCACAGCTCCTGACGAGGACACACTGTTCGCAGGATCAAGAGTCGACTGCGCGACCTGAAATTCCTGAATAGATTCTTCTGACAGATTCATGGTAGTGGTTCCAACCGTATCGTCGGTGATATCGATGCCATCCACCTGAATGCGAGTCGATCGGCCCGAGCGCCCTTGAATCGAAATTCCGGCAAATCCCTGTTTAGTCGGATCCAGATTTCCGCCGTCCTGAATCTGCACGCCGGCACTAAGCTGGGCTAAATCTAAGAAATTGCGTCCGCTCAACGGGATCATTTCAATCTGCTTAGCTGTTTCAACATCTTCCACGACCGCTTGCACGGTGTTGACTTGTCCTGCGGACTCGGTGGTGACCTCGACCTTGACGTCCGCGGTTCCCGCCTTGAGCGTGAAGTCGCCATTCGCCGTGCCGCCCACTTCCACCACAATCACCTTTTCCCCACTCCCGAAACTCGCTGCTTTGAACTGTACGTCATACTCTCCGGGAAACAGCGCGACTGCAGAATAAGTCCCAGAGGCGCTAGTAGTGACTGTACGTGTTGTCCCGGTGCTGACCGCTTTGATCAGGACCGTCGCGCCTGCTACGGCGGCGCCAGTGCTGTCGGAAACCGTGCCCAAAATACTGCCGGTGGCGGTTTGCGCCAAACTCGCAGAGCTGAATACGACGAGGAAAGCTGCGAGGAGCGAAAGAGAAAAGGACTTGCGCTGCGGAAAAGAACTCATGATGATCTCCTGTCGTGAAGACTACCAAAACTGATTTGACTCAATGTTGGGCTAACCGGCGCTTCAGGACAGCAGACTTATGGTCCTTGGGTTCGGCCTTCGTCAGAACCTGCCAATACGCGAAAGCGGCTGAAGAACAACTCAATACTCACATCTAGAGCAACGGTGTTCTGTCACTCAAAAACAGAGGTTCTGAACGTTGGAAGACACTAAGAGATAATTTGGCTGGCTAGAGAAGTCAAGTGCAAAAAATCTATGACCGCTACCTGCAATTGACTCTTAGTCGGCGAACCAGACTACCTTTTTGGCACTTGTCGCCGCTCGAAGAACCAATAACTTACGTAGAATCAACGGATTGCATAGTCCGACTCCCCTCCGCCTCCACCATAACCATTTATTTTCATATAGTTACAGAGATACACAAAATTGAAATGCACAGATTCGTATCTCCAGAGCACGCTTTCGGACGTGGGTTCCCACATTACAAGGTTTCGGAAGCGCAATCCGACTGCTTATTTAATGAAATTGTGCAATCGCAGCGTCACATTTTGTTAATTGTCGAGAGATTTCGACAGGCTTGTTCGCATAGTCAACGGATAGAGTCTTGCGCTGCTGCAAGCTTTTCCATACCTCGAGGCTTTGCTGATACCAGCGTCTGGCTTCCCGCCAATCTTCCGTCTTTTGCTTATGGGGAACCTTTTTCGCGGCTTGCAGCGCATAGTAGCGCCCCAGCTTTTCATAAAGCCGCCCCAATTGAGTGCGCCCTTCAGCATTGTCTGGACTCGCCGCAACCAGGCTTTCGCGGAGGGCCAAAGCCTGACGATAGCCTGCCAGCGCGCTCGCCGCATCGCCCAGTTGCAAGTACACATCGCTGAGCTTCATCTCGTCCTCGGATAAATCGCCGCGCTTCTCGGTATCTTTGGGGTCCGCTTGCGCCAGTTCTTCTTCAATGCTCACTGCTTTCTGGTAGTACCGAAGTGCGTCTTTCGTGGTTGAAACTTTCTCCAGCATTTCGCCATACCTAAAATACGCAGTTCCCAAGTTGCCACGTATCTCCGCGCTGTTAGGATTCGCCGCCACCTCTGCTTCGCATAAGGAGATACACTTACGCTGGTTCGCCATCGCTGCCCGCATGTCCCCAAGGGCGGACTGCATCGAGGCAACTTTGAAGTAATCAATGTAAACATCGCGACGGGGCAGCGCATTGGTAGGGTCGATTCTTGCCGCCTCTGCGTCCTCCGTTAGAGCTTTTAGTTCGATCGCCAATGCGCCGCGTTTGTCACCCAGCTTCGATAGTCCGTCCGCAGTGCGTGAGTAGGCCACGGCCACGTCGCGACGGGATTGTGCGTTCGCGGGTTGCGCCAGCGGTCCCAGCAAGGAGAGGGCGGTACGCTCGCTCGCCAATTGTTTCTGCCATTGCCCCATGTCTTCGTAGGTGTCACCCAGAAAAATGTAGGCGAAGGCTTTGGCGCGTATCAGCGCAGGGTCGCGGGGATTCGCTTTTAAAAGATCGTCAGTGATCGCGATAGCCTCTTGCTGGCTCACAAGTGCCTTCGCCAGTTCACCGCTTTTGGCTAACGCTCTGCCGTAGCGAACATGGAGAGTGCTCAGCTCGCGTCGTGCTTCCGGGCTGGTCAGGGAAGACAAGAGAGCAAACGCCTGGCGATAGTTTGCCAGTGCAACGCCTAGGTCTCCCGTCACGAACATGGACTCGCCGACTTCGCCGTGACTTCGTGCCAGTTCGAGCTGCAGTTGTGCGTCGTTGGATGCAGTTCCGCTCAACTGTTCTCGAAGCTCCAGCGCCTTTCCATAACTCAACAATGCTCCCGGGAGGTTTCCAAGATTGGAGCGATAGGGTGAACCTTGAACATCGCCGACTTTTTCATACGCAGTAGCCAGCTCGCGGCGCAGAGAAGCATCGTCGCCCGCTTCTTGTGCCAGACGATCCAGGTACTCCAGCGCGCGCTTGACCACAAGTTCTCGTGCTGGAGTCGAGCCCGGCAAATTTTGGATGGCATCGTGGAACTCAAACAGGAATGAGTTGGCGAGCTTGCGGACATCATTGAAGTGTTGGTCGGCCAGTTGGGCGTTGGCCCGGGCGATGCGCGCCTCGCGCACGATGGCGACAACTCCGGTGATCAGCAGGATGACGGCCAGCGCAGCGGCCGCGACTCCCACTTTGTGCCGTGTAACGAACTTGCTGGCGCGATAGCCAAGTGTCGCTTTCCGTGCGCCCACCGGCAG
This sequence comes from Acidobacteriaceae bacterium, assembly GCA_043749225.1. Lineage (GTDB taxonomy): Bacteria > Acidobacteriota > Terriglobia > Terriglobales > Acidobacteriaceae > JANXUC01. Next base: position 8,340 of record JAYVEP010000232.1, on the reverse strand, counting down.
CCCCCCGAGATGCCGCCGGATGTCCTCTGAAAACTGCTCGACCGAGGCGTAGCGCCGCTCCGGCTCTTTGCGCAAGGCCTTGAGAACGATGTTGTCGAGATCGCCTTTCAGCCGGCGCTGCGACTTTGCCAAAGATCCTCCCATGGTCTTGCCCTGCATCCCTGAAGTCCGCCGCGTCAACCGTTACACTCGATCTTTTTGTTCCTGTCGCGGCCACTTCTCACCGGGATTCGACCTTGCGAAGACTCGCCAGCCGCAGAGCTACTTGCTTCGAATCTCCCACCGCGTATTCGTTCCCGTTGATCCTCGACGGATTCGGAATCTTCTGCCATGTGCTCAGGCTGTTCTCGTAGGACGTGCGGGCTTCAGCCAACAGTTTCGAGCGCGCTGCCGGATCTCGCATCCGACCCGCCTCTGCCATCGCAACATCCCCCATACCAGCGTACGCATCCGCAGCCGCATAGAAAGATGGAAGGTCCATGTGCTCGAGTGAAAAAGGCAAGTTAGCGGTGGCGAGGGCCTTTCGATATTCGGCGGACGCTTCCCGCAGCTTTCCCGTCTTGAGGAGAACAGCACCGATCTTGGTCTGCACCATGGCCAAATCGCAGCGCGCGTCGTCATAGGTCGCTTGATCCGCGGCCAGAATCGCAGCCGCTCGATCGAAGCTCTTCAGAGCTTCCGGCAAGTTGTGAACCGCAACCTGCGCTTCTCCGATCCACGTAAGCACGCCGGCACTCCCCGGCCCGGACTGGGCATCTGTACCCAAAGCTTGGAATCGCTGGAATGCCCGCCGCAGAGCCGGGAGAGCCTCGGCATATTTTCCACTCACGGTAATCGCTCGGGCGTCTTCAAAATCGAGACTTGCCTGATCGGCTTGCACGGTCATGTTCTTCGGATCCAGTTTCACCAGATGCGCGATCGTCTCATGAGCGCTGCGGAAATCAGCGCGAGCCGCTGCCACATCGCCCATCATCAGTTCTGCTATGCCGCGCCTCCCCTTTGACGACGCGCTCCACTCCCTTTTCAAATCCGGATTCTCGCCCACCTTCACCAAGACCTCATAGTCGGCAACTCCCTGGTTCAATAGTTGCATTCCCTCATCTGTCGAGCCGACGCACGCAAGGTGGTACCCGAGACGAACGGTCGCCTTCGCCAGACGTCGTCGAACCTCCGGGTATGCAGGATCGATGCGCTCGATGTCCTGCAACAGATCGCGGTGTTTACGAAATGAGTCCACGGCCAGCAGGCGGTTTCCCGTGGCATCCTGAACTTCGGCGAGGATGTAGTACTCGAGTGCGCGTTCGTTCTTGACTTTGAGTTTGCCGTCATCGGTCTGCTTGAGCGGTTCGGTGACCGCAAGGGCCTGGGCAATTTCCTTGCTGCCTCCGACTTCGTAGATGTCGAAGAAAGCGCGCGTCCGATAAGCCAACGCGAGGTTGAGCTGATCGCTGATGTTATGCGGATTTGCTTTGGCGACTGCTTCGAACAGTACCAGCGCCTTGCGAGTGCTGGATTCGGCTGCACTGATTTCGCCCAGGTTTGCCTGCGAGGTGTCGCCTTGCACTGTCGCCAGGCGCTGGTACGCCCATGCCAGTTCGCGCTGGATGTCTGGACTACCGCTGGCATCCTTGGCAACGTTGTCCAGATACTGCGCCGCGCGGTCCAGTAGCAGTTTACGAACCGGAGTGGCACCAGGTAGCTTCTGTACGGCATCGTGAATCTCGAAAATCAACGCGTTCGAAAATTGGCGTACGTCCTCAAACCGCTTTTCCGCGCGCGCCCGCTCGGCCTGTGCGATTCGCACCTGGCGCACAATGGCGACGACACCGGTGATCAGCAGGATGACGACCACAGCCGTTGCCGCCACCGCAACTCTGTGCCTTCGGACAAACTTGCCCGCCCGGTAACTCCAGGAATCTTTGCGGGCCGTGACCGGCAGGCCCTGCAAATGGCGACGGATATCTTCCGCCAGTTGCTCGACCGTCGCGTAGCGTCGCGCCGGTTCCTTGCGCAAGGCCTTCAAAACAATGTTATCGAGATCGCCCTTCAGCCGCCGTTGGAGCTTGGAACGGCCTTCGCGCCTCTTGCTCACCGGCGCACGCCCCGGACAGTTGAGATCGTCTGCTTTCATGGTCGCAAGATTGCGGTGCTGGGTCGGGCCGGTTCCACTTCGCAAATGATGCGCGCGAATTCGTGGGGCGTGCGCGTGCTCTCGGGATAAGGCGACCGGCCGGTGAGCAGCCGGTAGAGCACGACTCCTAGCGAATAAACGTCGGTCGCGGTCGTGATCGGCTCGTTACGAATCTGCTCCGGGCTGGCGTATTCCGGAGTCATGGAGCGCACCATTGTGATCTCAGCCCCAGCCGAAGGGCTCAGAATTGTTGCGATGCCGAAATCCAGCAGCTTGGGAACACCTTCCGTCGTGACCAAAATGTTGCCGGGCTTGATGTCACGGTGGATCACCAGCCGTTGATGGGCATACTGCACGGCGGCACAAACCTGGCCGAAGAGCTGTAGACGTTCCGTAATGCCGAGATCGTGTTCGTCACAGTACTGATCGATGGGCGTGCCCACGATCAGTTCCATCACGAAGTAGGGGATACCGTCTTCGGTCGTACCTCCGTCATGAAGCTGAGCAATGTTGGGGTGGTCGAGGCTGGCGAGAATCTGCCGCTCCGCTTTAAAACGGCGCAGGCCTGAGCCGGTGTCGAAGCCCCTCCGAACCACTTTGATGGCCACCTCCTTTTGATATTGGTCGTCGGCGCGGGCCGCGCGGTAAACTTCGCCCATTCCTCCGGCGCCAATCTCTTCAACAATTCTGTAGGGTCCAATGAGACGCCCCACCAGAGAACGTCTGGACTCGACGCTCTCAGAATTCGCGCCGTCCGGAACGATAGTCTTCAGGAAATCAGCATCAATCTGGCCGTGGGAAAGGAGGAAGGACTCGACCTCTTGCCGCAGCAAAGAGTCCTTCGCACAGGCCCGGTCAAGATAGCCGGGGCGCTGTTCAGGTTCCAGATCAAGCACGGCGTAGAGCACTTCCTTGACTTGCGCCCAGCGCTCGGGGGTCATGCCGTCAACCCGCCGATCTCCCGGTGCAGCCAGACTCGCGCAGTTTCCCAATCGCGTTTTACGGTCGCTGGCGAAATCCCCAGAACGACTGAAGTTTCGTCGATGGAAAGACCTCCAAAGAAGCGCATTTCGACAATCCGGCTTTGTCGTTCGTCCAACCGTGCCAGACCGTTCAACGCCTCATCCAATGCCAGCACGTCCAGACTGCGAATTTGGGCCAAAGCCATCCCCTCGTCGAGCGTCACCCTGCAAATACCAGCTCCGCGCTTACCAGCACGATGTCGTCGCGCATGATCAACCAGGATTTGCCGCATGAGCCGCGACGCGATCGCAAAGAAATGTCCCCTGTTCTGGATTTGCAAATCCTGAGCGGCCAGACGCAAGTAGGCCTCGTTGACCAAGGCCGTGCTCTGCAGTGTGTGATCGCTACGTTCGCGGTTCAGGTGATAGCGGGCGAGCCGGCGCAATTCATCGTAGACCAACGGGATCAGCGCATTGAGGGCTTCCTGATCTCCAGCCCCCAAGGTCCCGAGAATTTCCGTAATTTGCTTGGTCCAAGCCGGATTCACAAGACGCACACTCCTAATTGCAGCCTAGGATATGCCGGGAATACTTGGAAGTCAAGTTGCTGAAAACAAGGTACTTCCGTACCTGAAAGCATGCCGCAACGAACACCTTTGTCATTCCGAACGGCCCCATCTTCAGGAATCTGCTGTTTTCCACGGGCGCAGCAGATCGAGATCTCTTGAAGAAGTTCCGAACGTCCACCGAAAATACTTTCTCAACAACCTCATGTGGCAATCGAACCTTCCGTTTTCAAGAATATGTTCTTACCGCTGTGAGCCGCTCTGCCCAAGTTCTGCGCTTTATGAGTGTGGGAAACACAGAGCGTCTGGCCCGTCCGGAAGGCGCTCCGTTCCTTGCGACCCCCGAACGCGCAGTGCGCTGTAGGTTCCGCAACTTAACAAAGGAGAATTCCAATGTTGAATCAGATCTCATACGGAACAAAATTGAAAGCTGTTCTGAGCGTCGCGCTGTTTGCAGCTCTCGCCGCGTCGCCCTTGGCAGCCCACTAACAACGGGTCGGCTGCGAACGCCGCCAAAATCCGCGACTTTAACCGCCGAGGTAACCCAGCTGGAGACTAGTTCAGGCCATCCCTGGAAGTATCTTTCTCCCTATATGAGCTGATGTGCACCAATTTTGCGCTTTATGGGAATAGAAGAGAGCGCCTGGCCCCCGAGCGGTATGCGCGAAGCAGCATGGCAATGAATGGAGAAAAAATGACTAAACTAAGACTCAACCATCTGCATTTAATGACCTTGGCAACGACCCTGGCTCTGGCCACGCTCGCAAGCCCTGACGCTCAAGCTCAATACACCGACCTTCATGATTTCGATACACCCACTCTGGCATCGCCGCAGTATCCAGGCATCCTGGCCCAGGGCCGGGATGGAAACATCTACGGCACAGCTCCTCTAGGCGGAGCCAGCGGCCGTGGCGGCGTGTTTCAAATCACGCCCGCTGGGGCGTATTCCTTGATTTACAACTTCGATCTCACACATGGATCCAATCCCTATAGCGGACTGACGCTGGCTGCGGACGGCAGTTTTCTCGGGTCCGCTTTCACTAGCGGAGCTAACATTTTTGGAACAGCTTTCAAGATAACTTCTGGTGGGGTCATCACAGTACTCCATGACTTCGCTTTGGTCGAGGGAGTGAATCCCTATGCGCCCCCCATTCAAGGATCCGATGGCAACTACTACGGGACAACTTCGTCGGGCTCCGCCGGGTTTGGTTCCGTCTACAAGATCACGGCTGCGGGCGCCTTCAGCGCCCTCTATTCATTCGATGGCCCGCACGGGGCAACTCCCATCGCTCCACTGATTCAGGCAATCGACGGGAATTTTTATGGTACCACCAAGGTGGGTGGAACTTTCGGATTCGGAACGGCATTCAAGATCACTCCAACTGGCGCGCTCACCGTGCTTTACAGCTTTGACTCGACCCACGGATCGAATGTCTTTTCGCCGCTGGTACAGGGCAGCGATGGAAATTTCTACGGAACCACCAGAGATGGCGGAACAAAAAACAACGGCGGGACCATCTTTAAACTCACGGCGGCAAAGAGGTTGACCACGCTCTACAGTTTCAATAATACGGGCAGCACTCCGGACGGAGTACAGCCCTATGCCGGTCTAATTCAAGCCAGCGACGGGATTTTCTATGGCGTCACTGCCCGGGGCGGGACGAACGGCGCGGGAACCCTCTTTAAAATTACTTCGACCGGCATTTACTCGAAATTGTACGACTTTGTTGCCAGCACCGGGTCGCTCCCCTACGCCACGCTGCGACAACATACCAACGGCAAGCTCTATGGCGAGGCGACGTCCGGAGGTGGACTCGGCCACGGAGCGCTCTACAGTTTCGATCTCGGTCTTGCGCCCTTCATCCTTGTGCAGCCCACATCTGGGATCGTGTCCCAACCTGTCAGCATCATGGGTCAGGGCTTGCTGGGAACTACGAGCGTGAAGTTCAACCTCACGAGTGCCTCCGCCAATCTTCTTTCTGATACTTACATCACTACGAGCGTACCTGCCGGGGCAACTTCGGGTTTAGTGAAGGTCGTAATCCCAGGTAAAACGTTGAATAGCGGCAAATTCCGCGTTGTACCGGTCGTCCTCAGCTTCAGCCCGCCCAGCGGTCCGGTCGGCACTTCCGTGACGATCACCGGCAACAGCTTCACGGGATCTACCGCAGTGACGTTCGGTGGCGGGAAAAAGGCTCTCTTCACGGTGTTGTCCTATACACAGATTACGGCCACGGTTCCCGTGGGAGCCGTTACCGGAACGATTCAAGTGACGACATCGGGCGGCACGGCAATCAGCTCCACAGCTTTCACCGTGAACTAGGAAAGAAGTGTATCCAGAACTCACAAATGCTTTCGGGAAGAGCACGACTTCCCAGGCTGCGAAAAAACTCGAATGCACGCTTGTTTTTGGGTGGCGCAGCGCTTGAACGCTGCGATAGTCGCCAGCAGCTAAGACCGGCTTTAGCCGCTGAGGGAACGGATTGTGCCTTGGAAGGATTTATGAAACAGCTTCTCGAACGGAAACAACTTCAATGAAAAGCGTAATTGGAAACTCGTACGACTGGGGAACCAAAGAAGATTCAGGCGTACTTCGTCCATGTGGTTAGCTGTCTCCTGCTGCTGGCGGTCACTGCCCACGCACAGTTCACGCCCAGCGACGACACCTTGTTTTCACCACCACTCCGGTCAAGATCTACGGTGGCATCGGCACATTGCAGGTCAGTAATCTCGGCCAGACCGCCTTTTTGCGATTTGACTTATCTGGGTTGCCTTCCGGTTTAACCAGTGCTGGCATCAGGAAAGCGACGTTAAAGATTTACGTCAGCAGCTGTGACCACAGCGGGAACCTTCGACGTAAACCGAGTGAACGGCCCCTGGAGCGAAAGGACGGTCAGCGCCAATATGAAACCTGGCATTGGGAGTAACGGACCGCTGCTGAACGATTCTACAGTGCGGCTACTTCGGAACTTTGTTGCCAAACATGGGGTTTCCACTTTTGGACTGCACCTGCGTAGCTTCATCTTGAATGACGTCCGAATGTTCTACGATAACACCATCTTTCATGAGGATGATGTCAGCCACGATCCAATTCGCAGGCAGACCGGTGCTAGAGTACCGCCCATGGATTATCACGCCCCCCCTCCCCCACAATCATTCCCGGTTCATACGTCAACGTCGACGGAATGCCCTCGATTAGGTTGAATAATCCATCCCGACCAGGCCCGAGATGGGCGCTGTCCTGGATATAGTTGAGTAACCAGAATCGCTCTGCGGCAACATAATTTCGTTTGTTAAAGAGAGCCTCGAAAATTCGAGTACGATCGTTTTGTTCCTGTCCGCTCTTGAATCGCTCACCGTTGTTCCCCTTCCTCTTACTGGTTTCCAGTTGTTGGTGTTGCGAGACGGTCTTGGTTGGCCGAGTATCGCGCCAGGGGCTGAGGCTATATGATCGCTCCACTGGTTGGATGAGTTTTTTCTCGGGCATTAAAACTTATCTCAACAGGCCTCGCGTGATGCTGCATCCTACGAAAGTGGTGGCAAATGGAAAGTTCCCATCGAGAAGCAGGCACGGCCGTCGGAAGATCGTCCCGACGTCAATTCCTGGAGCAGTCGGCGGCTGGCACTCTCGTCGCTGGTTTGGGCTGGGCAATTGCGCCACTCGCCGCCGGTGCAAGTTCACTCGCTTCGGATGGCATATCACTCAAGGTTGTCGGTGATAGTGAGCGGGGTTACGGCGTCGAAATCTTATTTCGGGGTCAGCCAATAGCTCGACACAACGCGGGAGGGGAGTTTTCGGCAGTCTTTCAGAACGGCGAAAGAAGCCTGGAAGACCGTATTGAAAACTGGAAGGCTAGCTCATGGTCCGGCGATTCCACTCACGTGGGGCTTCGAGGCGAGTGCAAGCTCGTAAATACTGCGGCAACAGTTTTTACGCAAGTCGAATACGAGGTAGTTGACGCTCACGTTGTGCGCAAAAGAATTAGACTTCGTCAGGTCGATATGTTTCTCCTACTTTACCAGGTAAACAATCGGTTGGAGCCTATCGATCCTCCCGAAAAGTTCTGGAGCTTTGATCAGGTCGATTGCCGGGGTGGGGCGTTGCGTGAGTATTTTCCTGCCGCGGGATTCCGAGCCGCGAACACTCTCTGCGTGGGTCTTCTAACGGATTCGGGTTATCGAAATCAATGGAACCGGACCATTCGGCGGGATGGGAAGCCAGTCAAGCCTGCAGCCAAAGGAATTCCTGACGCGTTTTTGTATGAAGTTTCCAGCGGCCAAGATCGGGCCAAAGGACAGTACTTCGTCCAACAGACATTTGGAGAGGTTCTCGATCAGACCGGACGCGAGGCTCCTGCTGATCGCATCGCATTACCGGCAGTCCCTACTTGGAGTAAACAAGGCAGCGCCAATCTCGCTGAACGTGATGGTGTCCTCAGCCTAGTGGTAGGAAATTCAAATAGTGGAACCATTATTCCACTTCCTATGACCGGCGGTCAGATTTACTCGCTGCGAATAGAATATCGTTCATCGCAACCAGTCGGAATCGAGTTGTGGGACATGGACGAAAAGCAAAACAAGATTCAGGAGATTACTCTCTATAACGATTCGGCTCCCGCGTCACCGTCAAAATGGTCGGTGTTTCAAACCACTATTTTTGTTCCCGCGCTCCGAGGAAAAG
>JAYVEP010000231.1:0-8688 GCA_043749225.1 Acidobacteriaceae bacterium | reverse complement strand
ACCACTTCGCGGGCGGCAACGCTGGCGACGATCACGCCATTGCGGCCAACCGTGACGCGGCTTTCCGGCATGTTAATGGTGCCTTCAATGCGGCCGTCCACGTACAACGTTTCCGCACCAGATACTTCTCCCTTAATAACGATGGAGCGGCCAATGGTCGCCTGCTCCGGCGTGGCGGTGGTAAAACTCTTGGCTGGGCCGAACGGTCCGGGCGCGGGCGCGTTGCGGTCGGCGGAGGAAGACTTGTCAGTAGGCTGCAGCATGATGTTGGTCCTCAACTTCGAACTGGGATTTTTCCTGTGCGCGGGCCGCAGCGACTGTCTCAGCCACACGAAAGGTGAATTCACTATGGCAGAGAACTTTGGGGAAGGGCAGATTACGAAAGATCAGAGACGAAGTTTCGACCCATACTTGTTCCAGTGGACAGCAGAGACGAAAGAGAAAAGCCCGTGTAGGGCGAGCATTCCTGCTCGCCGCTCTTGATCATGTGGAAGCGGAGCTGGCTCCGCTTGGGTCTAGCCTATGTAGATCGGACACTCTTTTCCGCTGCTCTTGATTTACCTGGACTTTCATCCCCAGCAACAGCCCAGCTTTCCTGCGTGTTTTCTGTGGATTCTTCGCTGCGTTCAGATTGACGTCTGCAAGAGGCACTCACTGTGTTCCGAAGTGGTATCCTGTTGGCCGATGCCCCCAGCACTAAAAAGCATTGTCCTTAAGCGCTTCCACAGCGTTCTCTCCGAGAGAATAAAGTTTACAAATCCTACTTTCCTAGTCGGGTGTAATGGTGCAGGGAAGAGCAACCTCGTGGATGCATTTGCGTTTCTTGCCGAGGCCACCGAATTCCCGTTGCAGACCGTGATCGACAGGCGCGGTGGAATTCACAGCTTGATAACGAGAAGGCCAGGAGAAAGGCTCCGCCCTCGGCTCGGACAATGGTTCTTGGTATCTGGTGATAGCCAGCTTGTCCTGACGTCGGGATGCGATTTGAATTCGAAGGTATTGTCGATCAAACGGGCCGAAAACAAGATGGGCATTTTGCGTTCGAGGTACAGATGCTTTCTCGCTATCGATACAAAGTCATAAGAGAGCAGGGTTCTGTAAGAGTGGCGGACGAGACCCAATGGTTTGATCGGCGAGAAGATTCATTCGAAACCAACGTAGACTTCCTTGGAAATTTCGAACCGCGCTTTGTTTCAAGCGCAGGCCTCTTTCTACAAGCGGTTGGAGGAATATTTCCTTTCTTTTTCATTCAGCAATTTTTAGGGGGATGACTGTCTATTCCGTCACTGCGGGGAAAGCGTGGGGTCCGTGTCGATGCCATATCTGAAGCGTTCCCCGAGGAAACTAGAGGAGCAAAAGAGAGACTGGAGACAAAAATTGAGCTAGCCCTCTCATACTCCGAGCTACAGATCAGGTGGCACTGACAAGCGGCGCCGATTTTGGGGCGACTTACGAACGCTGCAGATCATTCCGCAGACTTGTGGTGGCATTCAGAAGCCTCCTTGCAGCATCTGGAAACACCGTTGGAGAATGGAGTTTAACCAGCGCCGAGGGTAATACATGTTGAGAGCCTGCAAAACACGAGGGGACGCGGTCGTAAACCTCTACCCTTCCAGCACCTGCCCCAACTCTTCCCACTCGCTCATCAACTGTTCCAATTCTGTGCGCTGGCTTTCTAGCTCTAGGTTTTGACGCTTCGTGTCTTCGGGGCTGACGAAGTTGAGTAAGCCTGCCTCGCAGATCGCGATGCTGGCCTCGACCCGCGCGATGTCTTCTTCAATTTCGCGATAGCGCTCCTGCATCTGCTTACGCTTGATCGGATTGAGGCGCTTAGCCTTCTCGCTCACTTCGGGAGAGCTAGCGCTTGTTCCCGAACCAATGCCGTTAGTCGAGCCAGCCGTTGCAGTTGCCGACTCTGCCAGCGCAATACTCGCCGCGCCACGCCCTGGCTGACCATTCGAGGCGGCGTTTGCAACTCCGCCCACCGCCTCCTGCTGCTTCCGCCACAAATACTCTTCGTAGTTCCCCGGATACACATGCACGAGCCCATCCGCGACTTCGAAAACCCGCGTGGCCAGTTTGTCGATGAAGTAGCGATCGTGCGACACAAACACAACTGTGCCCGTGTACTTCAACAGCGCGTCGAGCAGCACGTCCTTGGCGCGCATGTCGAGATGGTTCGTCGGCTCATCGAGCAACAAGAAATTCGTTGGCCGCAGCAACATGCGTAACAACGCATAGCGATTGCGCTCTCCTCCGGAGAGCACGCCAATCGGCTTGAATACATCGTCGTCGCGAAACAGAAAGCAGCCCAGCAAATTCCGCAACTCAGTCTGAGTCGACACCGGAGAGAACTGGCCGAGATCGTCGAGCACGCGCTGTTCTACGTCGAGTTCTTTGTACTGATCCTGCGCGAAGTAGGCAGGCTCAACGTTGTGACCCAGCTTCAACTCGCCACGCGTCGGCGCATCGTTATTGGAGAGCATTCGAATCAGCGTCGACTTACCCGCTCCGTTCACGCCGACCAGCGCCACCCGATCTCCGCGTTCAATCACTAAGTCAACGTTCTTAAGAACCTCCTTCTCGCCATAACTCTTATCTGCCGCAACTAACTCAACTACGGCGCGCCCACTGGGCTTCGGCTGCGGAAACGTGAAGTGAATCGTCTTCTCCTCCGGAGGCAGCTCAATACGCTCAATCTTTTCCATCTCCTTGATTCGACTCTGCACCTGCTTCGCTTTCGTCGCCGTGTAGCGGAAACGGTTGATAAAGATTTCCAACTGCTCAATGCGATCCCGCTGATTCTTCGCCGCCGCCACCAACTGCTCGAAGCGCGCCGTCTTCTGCTCCAAGTACTTCGCGTAGTTTCCGCTGTAAAAGTAAATCTTCTTGTTCCAAATCTCAGCAATCTGGTCCACCGTCGAATCCAGAAAGAATCTGTCATGCGAAATCAGCACAAACGCAAACGGGTAGTTGTGCAAATAATCTTCCAGCCAGTTACGCGCCTCCAAATCGAGATGGTTCGTCGGCTCATCCAACAAAAGCAAATTCGGCTGCTGCAGCAACAACTTAGCCAGCGCAATGCGCATCTGCCAGCCACCAGAAAATTCTTCGGTATTGCGCAACCAATCCTCTTTGCGGAACCCCAATCCGCCCAGCACGGAGCCCACTTTCGATTCCAGCGAATAGCCATCGCGCATGCGAAATTCATCCTGACTTCGATGCAGCCTCTCCGACGCCTGCCCATATTCGGCGCTCGCCGGGTCGAGCACCGCCAAGCTGTGCGAGAGATCCTCCATCTCCTGCTCCATAGCCTGCAACCCGGCAAAAACCTTCATGCACTCCGCGAAAACCGTATCGCCGCTCAGCGAAAGGCCATCCTGCGGCAGGTAGCCCGCAGAAATGCTCTTCATGCCCTGAAAACTGCCGTAATCCAGCGACTCCAGACCTGCCAAAACGCGCAGAACCGTTGTCTTGCCCGCGCCATTCGCGCCGACCAGACCCACACGATCACGCGGATTGATCTGCCAATCCGCTCCGTCAAACATCAGCTTGTGTCCGAACCGCTTGCCTGCGCCTGTAAGTTGAATCATCTTTGCAAAATCGGGAAAGAACCGCTCTATCTAGAATGCAATGGCGCGCCCGTTAAGTACAGTGAATCTCTAAAAGTCATAAAATGTGCAGTTTGCACAGCCCATGGTGCAATACTTCGCACCCCGCAACACAGAATTCACCTAATTTTCAAACTCCAGCAACGCATGATTCAATCGAGGCGTTTATCGTTGAAGATCGTTGTCTCAAGTCGGGTGACAGTACCCTAGCGCGACCCAGTAAAATTGAGACTCCGGTCTATCCCGGGTGGGGACTCTGATGATCGTTTCGTCGATGCCAAACACTTCATTGCAAGCTCGTTATGCAATCTTGGTTCTGATTTCCTCCATCGCTCTTCTGGCCGGAAGCGCCTATGCAGGGGTGGGTACCGTCCACGGCGCGGTCACTGATCCGACGGGTGCTGTCATCCCTCACGCCATCGTAAGGCTCGGCAGTCAGCTTTCCGGGTACTCCGTGACCACGGTTGCCGATGAACAGGGACGGTACGCTTTCAACAGCGTCCCCTTCGCCCAGTTCACGCTTACGGTGGAGGCGAAGGGTTTCCAGCCCGCGAGCCGGACGGAGCATCTTCGTTCGAACGTACCGCTGGTTCTGAATTTGCAGCTCGAAGTGTCTCAGTCGAAAGAGTCCCTGACTGTTACGGAGCGGGCGCCGTTACTGGAAACGTCCTCCACCACCACGCATCACGATATTGAAGAGGAAGAAGTTGAGCGCACTCCCAGCACGCGTCCGCAGCTTGCCATGTCGAGTCTGCTGGAGTCCGTCCCGGGCGTGGTGCCGGAAGAAAATGGGCGCTTGCATGTCCGCGGCTCTGAAGGGCAAGTCCAGTACGTGGTGGATGGGGTTCCGATTCTCGAGAATATGTCGGGAGTATTCTCCACCGCGTTGGATGAAGATGATTTGCACTCCTCCGACATTGTCACTGGAAATCTGCCTGCGGAATTTGCCGGGCGCACTTCGGCGGTGGTGTCGGTTGATACGAAGTCGGGCCTGAACGCACCGTGGAATGGGTCGCTGTCGCTGTTTGGAGGCTCGTTCGACAGCGGCGGCGCGAATCTTGAAGCCAGCGGGAATCTGCAGAAGAAAGTCGGCATGTTCTTGAGCACGCAGACGAACCGCACGCGCCGTTATCTGGATCCGCCGCAAATTCAGAGTCTGCACAATGAAGGCGGCGCCGCACAGGTCTTTATGCGCTTCGATTTTGCAGCGTCCGAGCGGGACGCACTTCACCTGAACCTCTCCACCAATGGCACGGACTTCGAGGTTGCGAACACACAGGGCCAGCAGAATGCAGGGCAGAAGCAGCGCCAGGAACTACGTGACGATTCCCCAGGAACTACGTGACGATTCGCAGTCGCTCAGTTGGACGCATTTGTTCAATAACTCCACTGTGGGCGAAGTACTGGTTTTTCGCCGCGCCCACACAGGGCGTTTGCTTGACCCGAATTCCACTGGTTTCCCTTATTTTGTTGGCCTGCACCGCCGCACGGAGAGCGAAGGCTTGCACGCGAATCTAAGCCACGAGTGGCGACGGCATTCGCTGAAATTTGGCCTGCAATCCCACAGGGTTGGGCTGCATGAGAACTTTGCACTGGCCGCCACTGACCCGGCGATTCTGAACGATCCCACAAATCCTGCTTCGCTGTTTCCGCTCGACAATCCATTCCGTTTTCACGGCAAGCGCAACGGCTATGATGTAGGGAGTTTTGCGCAAGATCGCATTCGCATTCGCCACTTCACTTTGGATTTGGGGCTGCGTCTGGACAAATACAGTCTGTTAGCTAAGAATGCGGCGGCGAGCCCCCGTGTCGGTCTCGCCTACTACTTCGAGAAGACGGGAACGGTGTTACGCGCATCGTACAACCGCATGTTCCAGACGCCGCCGATCGAAAATTTGCTGCTTGCGTCAGCGCCGGAAGCCGCCGTGTTCCTGCCGGCGGGCACACGCTTCGGCCCAGTTCCTCCGGAGTGGCAAAACATTTACGAAGTCGGTTTCCAGCAGCAGATCACCAAACACATTCGCCTGGACTTAACGCGCTATGTGAAGAATGCCCGGAACTTCTCGGATGATGAGCAGTTCTTGCAAACTGGCGTTGTATTTCCGCTCACCATCGCACGCGGAGATGTCCGTGGCTTGGAAGCACGTCTGGACGTTCGTGCCTACCACGGGCTCGGCGGCTACTTTAGCTATGCCAACTCCAAGGCGCTGGGCACTACTCCGGTCACGGGCGGCTTGCCGATTGGGTCCGGCAATCAGCTTATTCCCAACTTGAAGTTCTCAGGCGATCAGGACGAACGCAATGAAGGCCAGTTCGGAGTTACATACGCGCGCAAATCCGGGCTGTGGGGGGCGTTCAATGCCCGTTACGACAGCGGCGTCCCTTCCGAAATCGATCCCAGCGACGCCACGAGTGGCGAAATCGATCCTCGCATCGCGCGCGAACTGGATTTCAACCGTGGTCGTATCAAGCCGCGCGCCTTGTTCAATATGGCGGCGGGATACCAGCTCATGCGGGAATCTTCCCATCCGATCTCATTGCAGCTGAGTGTAAATAATGTGACGGACCGCCTGTATCTATATAACTTCCGTAGCATTTTCTCCGGCACACACGTGGGGCGACCGCGTGAAATTACGGGTCGCATCACGTTCCATTTCCGGCAACGTTGATCGGCGAAAACGCTTTTCGTAATCCGCCCTTGCCGATCCCGGTAAACTTCAGAAACTTCCGACACGCGGCGCACTATACTGGCTACATGCCTCTCGCAACCGAAGCGGATATCCAGACGGCGCTGCGCCGATACTGGGGATATGATTCGTTTCGTCCCTTGCAGGAAAAAATTGTTCAAAGTTTGCTCGACCGTCGCGACACCTGCGTGATCATGCCCACGGGCGGCGGCAAGTCTCTCTGCTACCAGCTACCTGCCGCGATGTCGGATGGGCAAACCGTGATTGTAATTTCTCCGTTGATCGCGTTGATGCAGGACCAGGTCGCGCAACTGACGCAGATGGGAATCTCGGCGGCATCGCTCAATACGTCGATCACCTCCAGCGAGCAGTCGGTTGTGATGCGCAAGACACGGGAAGGCGCCTATCGACTGTTGTATCTTTCGCCGGAGCGGTTGGCACGCGCCGATACGATCAGTTGGCTGCAGTCTGTTCCAATTTCACTGTTCGCTATTGACGAGGCCCATTGTATTTCCGAGTGGGGACATGAGTTCCGTCCCGAATATCGTCAGCTGAGTTCTCTGCGGCAGCATTTTCCGGATGCTCCCATTGCCGCCTTCACGGCCAGTGCGACGCAACGTGTGCGACACGACATTCTGGATCAGCTGCGTCTGCGCAATCCGCATAAATATATTGCAAGTTTTCATCGGTCGAACCTGCGTTATGTGATGAAGGAGTGCGCGAATCCAGCGGCTCAATCGGCGCTTCTGTTGCGGGCTTTGGGGCAATACGTGGACAGCAACGTGATCATTTACTCGCCCACGATTGCCAAGGTGGAAGAGACGGTGGACTTTTTGGAAGAGCAGGGAATTCCGGCGATTCCATACCACGGCAAGATGGATACAGATTCACGCCGTCGCAATCAGGAACGCTGGATGGCGGACGATGTTCGCGTGCTGGTTGGCACGATTGCCTTCGGGCTCGGTATTAACAAGGCCGCCGTGCGTGCAGTGATTCATCTTTCGTTGCCAAAATCCATCGAACAGTATTACCAGGAAGCTGGGCGCGCGGGACGCGATGGCGAACCCGCCGATTGCGTCATGCTCTGGCAGAAGCGCGACGCGGGATTGCTGGCGTACTTCATCGAGCAGGTAGAAGACGAGGCTGAAAAAGAACGTGGCTGGCAACGCTACCACGAGATCCGAGATTTTGCGGAATCGAAACGATGCCGCCACAGGCAAGTCTGCATGCATTTCGGAGAAATTCCGAAATGGACCACCTGCGATGCCTGCGATGTTTGCGGCTATCTTCCAGCGTGGTTGACTAAGGCCGCGGAGGCGGAGCGCTTTGAACGTGGGAAGTCTTCCGCAGCTTCTGCGAGTACTTCCGTAAAGAACGTCCGCCGCGAATCGAGCGATGCGAATTTCTTTCCAGCGAATGCCAGGGTTTCGAATCTTGCTCCGGTCGATCCCGATCTGCGCGAATTCCTGCGCCAGTTGCGGAGTGCAATTGCGAAGGAAAAGAAGACCGCGGCCTTTATCGTCATGCATGACACGACGCTCGACGAACTCTGCCGCATTCGTCCCGCTTCGATGGCGGAGTTGCTGAGCGTTTCCGGCATCGGCGAGCGCAAGGCGCAGTTGTACGGCCAACAGATTCTGGATGCGCTGGCGGAATATGACCGAGGCGTTCGAGCCGCAGCTGCTCCCGCGAAAAAGTCTAAGCCTGGGGAAGAGACTCTGCAACTGATGCGCGAAGGCAAGACGTTCGACGAAATCGCAGTGATCCGAGGACGCCAGCGCAGCACGGTCGTATCCCTAGTGGCGAATTTGGTCGAACAGGGTGAAGTGGAGTTCCAAGACGACTGGGTCGATGCGGAACGGCGCGCGAAGATTGAAGCGGTCTGCGCCGATCTAGGCCTGGAACGCCTCGGCCCGCTCAAGGCCGCGCTCCCACCCGAAATTACGTATGAGGATATTCATCTGGTGGTGGGGAAATTGCGGAGAGGGAAGCCGTAGGTTAACTAGAGCGCACGATTCGCGCGGTCATTCGACCCCTACCGCTATTTCCTTCCCTTTCCACAAAGATTCCCATCTACGCACAGCTTTCTCAAAGAGTTGGATGTTGAACTTGCGCGCAATTCGGTTACCGTTTGCCATAGACGAGAAAGTGAGTCTTTCATGCGACTACAGGAACTAATCGACCTAATTCGACAAGAGCAGGCCGAAGCGCGCGATCTTGCTCGACAGGAGCGAGAGGCGTTCCGGCTGGAAAGAGAAGAGGTTCGAGAGGAAAGAAGGGAGTTGCGGGACTGTTGATGCAACGAGAAAATGTCGTATTAACTGCAACGAGACTTTGTCGCCCCGTAGCATTTTAAGTAACGGCCGCCAGGGCGGGGCGGCCGGAGAGGT
>JAYVEP010000230.1:0-3331 GCA_043749225.1 Acidobacteriaceae bacterium | reverse complement strand
TTCGATCTCGACCCGCCGATCAGGTGACGTTGGTTCTACTTCGTCGGGCGCGACCATCTTTGAGTCGAGGAGCGCTTGGGCGAGATTACCAATTGGATTGTTGACCGGGCGGAACACTGCGATGCGCCAGTCCGAGCCGGCATCAGTCATGAAGCCATGCCGAAGCGCCGGTAGCAAACCGGCGCGCACCAGCGATGACTTGCCGCTGCCGGAAGTGCCAACCACCGCGACGAAGCGCGTGGCGCGGAGCTTCTCCAGAAGGGTGTCGCTCAGGCCATCGCGCCCGAAAAAGATGAGCCACTCGTCACTGTCAAAAGGTCTTAACCCGGGGAATGGATTTGTGACCTTTATTTCCTCTTGCTCTATCATTGCGGTCTCAATTTCAACTTCCATTGCTCAATGTGCTCTGCAAGCAATCAACAAAATCTCGCAGGGAAACCTCGAGCGAAGGACGAGAGAGTTGGTCGTCGTAACAGGGCGGGTCCAGTACACTGGCGATGCGGGTGCGGAACTCCTTCTTCTGGTCGGTTTCGGGGGCAGTCCGCAGGACAGCCTTGCAGCGGATAGGCTTATCACGGCCCCAGCCCTTCGCTCTGACGCTCAAATCGTCCAGGCAAAAGCGCACAAAGTTTCTATTGGTGTTGCCGTAAAGGATGAGACTGGCATCGCAAAGAAGGACGTTGTCTTTGTGATAACGGATGACTTGCCCCTCGTCTCCTTCCTCGGCCGGAAGGATTACTTCAAATCCCTGGTCAAAGAGGTAGTTCTCTACCGTCGTAATTGCACAGGCATCCTGCTTGTCACACATGAGGTAAATGCGAAGGAGGTTGTTTTCCTCCGGCGCGAGTTTAGCCTTGTTGAGTTTCTGAACCAGCCTCGTCTTCAGGTTTTCGAAGGGTCTCTCGATCAATTCCGCTCCCGAGAGTGCCTCTTCGCTGTTGCGCAGGCCCTCCAGGAAGTCGGCTTGGGGAGGTTCTGGATTCTTCATGTTGTCGGGTACCCAGATAAGCCGGGTGAAGAGCTTGTCTTCCGAGCTACGCTTCGCCGCGATCTCATTCTGAATCGCAACAATTGACTTGCGCTCTCCCCGCTCTGGAATCAGCCCATACGACGATCCCATCAAGTGGATAGACATGAAAGCACGGTTCAGGTTCTCGCTTACCGCTCGAGAATATTCATCTGCGGTGCGCATTGGCAGGGCGCCGCTCGGGAGAACAGCAAACTGCCGGGCCTCCAACTCTGTTTGCAGCTTACTGCGACAGTCATCCTGATCGCTCGTTGTTTCGGCAAGATAGATAGTTGGAATGCCGTCTTCCTCCGGATTACCGCCGAGTCTTTCCACCAGCTCTTTGATGGCCCAGGCGATTTGACTTACTCTTTCCTTGTACTCCTCGTACTTATAACCACCGGGCACTTGACTGAACTCTCGGGGCGCTCCGCCGCGGTCCTCAGTTACCTCATAAAACTCGCAATATAACGAGTCGCTTAGCCCTTCTGGAGGGCGCGGTGTGGGCGTCTTGACGGCTGCGATTATGCGCGATTGGTCGCCGATAACGAGTCCACCCGCCTGCGATGCCGCGTGCCGAAACTCTTGCAGCTCTTTTAGACACCATTCACGTCGCACGTAAGCAGGCGTGAGTACACATAGGAGTGTGCAACTCTTTGCGAGGCGCTTACAGATCGCATTGCCGAACGTGGCGCCGTACGGGAGCTTGTTGTCGCGCCAGATGCGCGCATCGCGCCCCAGAAAGCCTGACAGACTATGCTTTAAGTCTTTGTCGAATTTGGCCACCCAACCATTGTGGCTTGAGTCGTCATCTCGATCGCTAAGATGTGGATAGCTGATGAAAACGTCGTGCTCGAACAACATAAGATCTCCCTGCTCGAAAACTGAACGTCTGTTTGTTACCAAGGCTTCGGATCAGGACAAAAGGTCGAAGCACCTTTGTTCTGGCTCTTAACACAAAGCCGTGCGGGAAAGTAAACCTAGTAGCGAACGGAAGGCGCCCCTAACTTCACCGCCCGGCGAGGTGACTGCTCACTAATTCAAATTAGGTTGGAATTCCTAAGCGGCAACAAAGACTGAAACAGAAGGATGCGGGTGTCGCAGCCTGTCAAACCAACCCATGATTAAGCTTGCAGCTAAATATCCTACTTTGTAGCCTGCGTCAAGGCCTTCGCAAAATATGTTGCAGGTTGCCCCGGCCGTTGCGTTTCCATGAAAGATTGAGCCGCCACGGGCTGCTGCGACGTCGCCTCGCGCCAGCCTCTTAACCGCTAAGCTAAAACTTTCTACAATACTCCCAATCTTAATGAGATTAATGAACAAAACATTCCATTAGACGGCTGTCGGGGGATAGCTCTTTCAAACGGCTCCTTTCGTAGTGTCTTTGCGGGTGTGTTTGGAACTAACCAAAGAATGACTCTCCCTCCAAATCTAAAGGGATTGCCTACGAGGGGATTGGGCAGGGTTGCTCGCACGGTCTGAGGCGGTAGGCGTCGGCTCGGAGTCAACTTCCGGGAACGCTAACGTCTCGGGGTCCGGCCAGCCTTTAGAAACTCCCCACGGCAAACTGAGCGCGGTCGAAAGGCCGGTCTACAGACTGGCGAGGTAGCGCAGTGCTCGGATGCTGGGCAGGAAGAAGTAAGCGCCCCCTTTTACCGTGACGAAGCGCTCCAAATTGTGAACGCGGGTGCGCAACGGATCGGCTTGCACCGTGAACATTGCATCGCGCGCCGCGTCGCCGTTGTTCGAATTTCCCTGAAGCGGATTGACCGGAGCGGTTTCGGTCTTGTCTATGTTTCCAATTAGCGGGTCGACTTCACCGTTGAGTCCGCCGAAGACCGGATTATTAATCCAGGTCTGCTGGACGAATTCGAATTGCCGCTCGATATCGCTGTTGAGACAGAGAAAGAGAAGCCCCCGATCGACATTATCCTCCACCCGCGGATCGTCCGGACGATGACCGTAAGATCGGCCGCGTCGCAGAATACGATGACGATTCGCCGTCTCATGCGCTGTCGGGCCATCCGGACCGACCGAGTCGCGCGGATTGGAACGCCGCACGTGCGAACCTATGGGACACTTAAACCCTTGCGCGTCGCTATCGCGATAGCCAAAGTCGTCCGCGTCGCTCAACGTCCAGTCGTCGCAGTTTGGGGACAACACTAACGGCGCGCCATTCTGCCAACGTCCCACGAACTTCGCCGCCAGCCGATCGCTTGCCGCGAGGTCCAAGTTCCCATCCCGGCGCGTCGCTTCATCCATAAAGTGACGAAAGCCAGCGACGTTCTGCGCGTACTGGCGGAAGACGAGATAGGTGCCGTTCAA
>JAYVEP010000229.1:0-23315 GCA_043749225.1 Acidobacteriaceae bacterium | reverse complement strand
TCGACTTGCAAGCCTTGCTTAGTGCCTGTGCCGTCATAGAGGGTGGACCAACCCGAGCCCTGATTCGCGACCCACCACGGGCCGCCAGCACCGCGAGCGAGTCCCCATCCATTAACCAGTTGCGGATCGACGTGATGCGCCCATCCCACTTGATTCGAAGAGAGGTTTGTAAGTTGATACTGCGCGTTCGCAGCAGTAGCAGCGAGCATGAAACCTAGCGCAAGGCTTAGGGAGAGAGCGAGACTGCGGCGTTGCATAGAGAATCTCCTTTTACGTACAGGTAGGTAAAGTACAAGCTACGCGTGGCTTTGACGGGTCAGCGACCTGGCGTTCCGCGCGGGTTCGAACCACGATTTCTGGCCCGCTAGAACTTGATGCTAAGTCCACAGCGATGTGCAGGTTGTCACAATGCTGTCACACATTTGCAAAATTTCTGCTCGGCGGCGTGAGCAATTGATACCTGTTCCGATCGCTGGGAGCAGTCTGCCTGCTAGACTGACGGCTTGCGGCGGCTCATCATCAACGCGGACGACTTTGGACTGGCCTCGGGCGTAAACCGCGCCATTGTGGAGTGCCACACCAACGGCGTGGTGACGTCGGCCACTCTCATGGCGACGGGATCTGCGCTTGAACAAGCGGTCGCGCTTGCTCCTCCGCAGTTAAGCGTTGGATGCCACGTCGTGTTGGTGGATGGCATACCTTTGCTTCCAGCGCCGGAAATTCCATCGCTGGCCTTTGCGGAGAACGGGACCGCGTTTGCTCCGACCCTGGGCGGCTTCATTCAACGGGCGGGAACTGGGCGTTTTTCAGAACAAGAGATTGAGGCGGAGGCGACGGCGCAGTTTCGACGGCTGCAAACGGCCGGCGTCACGATCAGCCATTTTGATACCCACAAACATACTCATGTCTTCCCTTCGGTTCTCCGCCCGCTATTGAAGGCGGCGCAGGCTTGCGGAATTCGTGCAGTAAGAAATCCGTTTGTGCCGGTGCGCCCCCTGCCGTGGGACGAACTACGCGGGCGCCCCTCCCTGTGGAAGCGTTACTTGCAGGTACGGGCACTGCGGCGGTTTCTGCCGGCGTTTAATGATCTAATCGAGGAACACGGCATGGTCACCCCCGATGGCAGCCTGGGAGTAATCGAAACAGGATGGCTCGATGCGTCCCTGTTTGCAGCGATTGCCCGTGGCATATCTGAAGGGCTCCCAGATGGCACTTGGGAATTAGTCTGCCACCCCGGATACAACGATGCGGACCTGGCAGGAATCCGCACGCGCCTGCGAGCTTCCCGGGCCCAGGAACTTGCGGTCTTGACATCGCCTGACGCCCGCAAGACGTTGGCAACCTGCGGCATCGAGCTGATTTCCTATCACGACCTGGCCCGAAGTTGATCCTCCCCCGAAGACTCGGCCTTACTTCAAGGTCTAGGAATGGAGTACATGGAAGGTCATTGGCCTTTAGGGATCTGTCCTTTCGAGCGATGCGCGATTACTCTTGGCTGGAAGCCCCCATGCCAGAAAAGACTGAAAATAAAATAACCAGCGTGAATCCCGATTTGCCAATCCGCGTGTGGGGCATGAGCCAGGACAGCAAGCCTTTCTTTCAGCAGGCCCGCGCAGTCGAGATTCGCTTATCCGGCGGAGTGCTGGCCCAACTCGATTGCACGCTGAACCCGGGTGATGTAGTGGGCGTGCAGTACGGCAGCAAGAAGGCCCGCTGCCGTGTTTCCTCCCTGCAGAACACTCCTGACGGCAAGCTGCGCGCCGAAGTTCAACTCATTGATGGGCAATCGTGCCCTTGGGCGGAAGAGCTAACTGCCGAACAAATGGCTGCGGACCCGGTCGCGGTCAAATCGCGGCGGCGCTTCGAACGGCACAGAATCTTCTTCAACATGGAAATGGCGGACGAGCGAGTCAAGACACCGATCCGCGTCCGTGCCACCGATATCAGCGCCAACGGTTGCTACGTCGAAACCATGCTTCCCTTAGACTCTGGCACAATTTTGAGGATTGAGTTTTGGCTGGACATGGAAAAGATCTCTACTTCAGGGATCGTCCGCGCCAAGGACCCGGGAGTCGGCATGGGCATTGAATTCACGGGCCTCACAGCAACAATCCAGAAGCGGTTTCAAACCTTTCTGGATGGCCTGGACACAGGATCCGGCGGATTTGCCGGGCCCGGTAATGCGCAAGCGCAAGGCGCTGGTAACTAGCCCACCCAACCTCTCGCCGCGTACTCGAAACGCAAGCGCAAGCGGAAAGTCTGCGCGCAAACTGCTATTTTCGATTTTTCTATCTACAATGTGAATCCAGCGCCGACTCGAACCATCTCATGGGAAGGCAATTCCGCGCTACTGCGCCCAGGCATCTTTACGGCATGAAGATCGGTATCACGTGTTATCCAACTTACGGCGGCAGCGGCGTCGTTGCAACAGAGCTAGGGCTGGAGCTGGCGCAGCGTGGACATGAAATCCATTTTATTTCCTATGCGCAGCCCATTCGCCTGATGACCCCGCAGCAGAATATTCACTATCACGAAGTGGAAGTGTCTCGTTATCCTCTGTTTGAATATCCGCCTTACGATTTGGCGCTGGCCACACGCATGGCGGAGGTGGCCGAGCTTTACGACTTGGACCTGCTCCATGTGCACTACGCGATTCCGCATTCGGTGAGCGCACTGCTCGCCCGCCAGATGCTGGCGGCCGCCCCCCGTAAACGCAAGCTCCCCTTTGTCACCACGCTGCATGGAACGGACATCACATTGGTCGGCCTCGACCGCTCTTATCTCCCCATCACCCGCTATTCCATCGAGCAAAGTGATGGCGTCACCGCAATTTCAAAATACCTGAAGGAACGCACCCACAGCGTGTTCGACATTAAGAACAACATTGAAGTCATTTACAACTTCGTAAATTGTGACTTGTACTTACCAGACTTGAAAGTTTCGGAGCAGCGTCTGGAATACGCCGCCCCAAACGAAAAGATTCTCGTGCACCTTTCCAACTTCCGCCCGGTAAAGCGCCTAACCGACGTGATTGAGATCTTCGATCTCGTACGCAAAGAAGTTCCCAGCAAACTGATGCTGATCGGCGACGGCCCCGACCGCTCTCAGGCGGAATGGCTGGCCGTGCAGAAAGGCATCCACGATCACGTCCTGTTTTTGGGGAAACAAGATCGAATTCGCGAAAAACTCGCGCTCGCCGACGTCATGCTACTCCCCAGCGAACTGGAATCCTTCGGACTAGCGGCCCTCGAGGCGATGGCCTGCGAGGTGGTCCCCATCGCGACGCGAGTCGGAGGTTTGCCCGAGGTCATCGATCACGGTCGGACCGGCTATCTGGCCCAGGTTGGCGACGTTCGCGCCATGGCCCAGTACGCCATTGATTTGCTCAAAGATCCGGAATTGCTGTACGGAATGGCAACCGCCGCTCGTGAAGTCGCGCTCACGCGTTTCTGCTCCAGCAAAATCATTCCGCAATATGAAGAGTTCTACCGCCGCGTGCTGGAAAAAGCATCCTGAAGCTGGTTAGCGCTATCTGGCTGCAGCCGTGGCAGCACAATTTGAACCAGCGTCCCCATCTCCGGATGGCTATTGATGGTCATGCGAGCCGCATTACTGTACAGAACTTTCAGCCGCTCCGCGATATTCGCCATCCCAATGCCAGCACCGTGCGCGCCACTTAGGCTTTGCGCTTTCCGCGAAGCACTCATACCGACGCCGTCGTCCTCCACCTCCAGCGTCAACTGCGTCGGCGTGAGCCGACTGCGGATGCGAATCGTCCCACCCTCCACCTTGGGAGCCAGCCCGTGCTTGATGCAATTCTCCACCAACGGTTGCAGAAGCATGCTGGGAACCATCAAGTCCAGCGAACCAGGATCGAGATTCTCCTCAATCTTCAGTTTTTCCCGTCCAAAACGCACAACTTCAATATCCAGATAGTCGTCAATAAACGCCAACTCTTCTCGCAACGGAACAAACGTCTCTCCGCTCCTTAAGAGTCGCCGAAGAATATTGGAGAGCTTCAGAATCATCTCCCGCGCCGTGTCGGGATCGATCCTCACCAGCGACGACACTGAATTCAGAGTGTTGAACAAGAAGTGCGGATTGATCTGATTTTGCAAAGCCTCCATGCGTGCCTGCAACAATAAACGTTCCTGCTCCTCCAGCTTGATCTGGATGCGAACGCTGTTCCAGATCTTCAACCAAGTACCAATCGCAATAATGGGTGTAGTGTAAATCAGCGCTTTGAGCCAAAGCGGTCCTCCGCGCAGGATGAAGATGGAATGCGGAGCAAAATGCGCAATTTCGGAACGCAGAACGCGCAGACCGACAATGACCACGAAGAAGACAGTTTGCCAGTCGAACCTCCGCGGCATGGGCAGGTTGCGCCGCACCCAGCGATACACGCTCAGATCCACGAAGGGCGAAAAGTACCATATCTCTTCATGATCCGAAGCGAAGGCTCGAAGCTGACCGGCGATCAAACCGGCGAGCAGGTTGTAGGGTAACGTCGCCCACTCCCCATGCAGAACCGCAGGCAATGCCAGAAGCGCCCCACCCGTGCATCCAGCCACGCGGCCCGCCAGCACTGCGAGAATTAGCGTCGTCTCAAACGAGAGGTCTGCAGCGACAAACGGCGTGACCGTGCGAATCCACACCCCCACTGCCATCGGCACGCAAACCCAAAGCATCAGGTCAATCTTCTGCCGCAGCGTACGATCTTCGCGGAACAGCAGGGATTTGAATTTGACCGACCGAATCAGGGCGCTTGACGCAGCCGCCGCTATACCCACGATTACGAGCAGGAAGATCGAGATACGAAGCGGGTCAAGCATCGGAGTGAGGCTAGGTTAGCACGGACGAGGGGCCACGCACCGACTAGTACGGCCCAATAATTCCGCCAATTTGCCGCGACTGCGGAAGCGTGACCGGACGCGCAGTGGCTCCTGCCGCCGCCAGAATAGCGTTGGCAAATTTTTCAGCGTCTAGCGCCCGCATAAATACTTCCGCGCCGCTACCGCCATGCGTCGAGATGGTAATGCCAATCGCGTCGGCGCCCCTTCGAACCATAGCCATGCTCTCGCCTTCGTGAGGATCGGTAAATCGGATTGTGGTCGATGCGGTCATAGGAACTTGAGTCTACCCTTCTCCAGGAGGTTATTGAAAAACTTTAGCAAGGTTGTCATTCCGAACAGTTTTATCGTGAGGAATCTGCTATTTCTCCGGGGCTCGACATATTTCGTATATGGAATAAAACTCGAATTGCCTCCAACACATGCTTTTTTAACAACCTCCCAGACAGCTTGCTTACGCCGGCAACCGTTTCAATATCTGCGAAGCCTTCCGGAACCATGGCCGCTCACGCCGCTTCAGATACCCCGGCATCGTCGGCTTCTTCGCCAGTACCTTCTGCGCAATTTCCCGCGCTTCGGCCCCACGACCCTGCGCTGCGAGAAACGCTGCATAGTTGATATAAGTCTCCGATAGCGTAGAGGTCACCATCACCTCGCGGAACAAAGCCTCCGCCTTCTCCGGTTGCCCTGTATTCGCGTAAGCATGTCCCAGCAAAGCCGCGCCGCGTTGGAAGTCATACTTGCGGTCTTTCCCCACCACGTGTTCTAAATCCGGCACGGCTGCCGCAAAATCCCCCAGCGCCACCTCACACTGCGCCCGCCGATAAAACGGGTCCGGAGAATCCGTACGCACTGAAATCGACTTGTCATAGCACTCGCGAGCCAGAGCAAACTTCCCTTCATCCAGATAGAGCCCCGCCAGCTCCTCGTAGTTCCCCGCCGAAGGATTGTCCAGCACAATTGCCTGCAACTCACGAATACGCCTGCGTCGAGGAAATGCCTGGAACGTCCCACGCAGCAATCCAAGGTCGGGAATCAGCTCGGCAGCAATGTAAACCAGCGCCCCAATCCAGCCTCCAATAAAAATCACGTACAGCCAATAATTGTCCGGGCGCCGCCGGATAAAGTGCAGCAGCGCCATACCAATCAGCAGTATGCCCCACCACGAAAAACTATGACTCAGCATCGAAAACATTGGAGTTAGCGCAATATATCATGCATCCAAGGTCCCGCAAATGTGACTTCCGGGGATGACCGCCGGGTAAGCCCGCGCCCCCTTCTCCCGCTAGTGCTAAAATTTTTCATGGCACCCCTTCCCATCCGACTCCTGGCCGTTGATATTGACGGCACCCTGCTGAATCACGAGTTCAAGGTCTCCCCGCAAGACGCAGCGGCCATGCGCCAAGCCCACGCCATGGGCGTCGAAATCGTAATCGCCACCGGACGCCGGCATCATTTCGCCCTCCACGTCGTACAGCAACTCGGCATTGACCTTTGCATGATCAGCTCCAACGGCGCGGTCACACGCTCGCTCGCCGGAGAGAGATTTCATCGCAACCTGATGCCGAAAGAAGTTTGTCGAGAAATGTGTCGCGCCATGGACGAATTTCGAGGCCACCTCGTCGTCACTTTCGACAAAGAAACCAAAGGCGCTCTCGTTCTGGAACACCTCGACGAAATCGGCGTCAGCATCCGCCGCTGGCTGGAAAAAAATCTGGAATACATCGAATTCATCGCCCCCATCGAAAATGCCCTCACCGAAGATCCCATCCAGGCCATGTTTTGCGGAACCATCGCGCGCATGGCGCAAGTCCAACAGACTCTCGCCGCCAGCGGCCTGCAAGATCGCATCACCGTTCTTCGAACGGAATATCCGGAACGCGATCTCAGCATGGTCGACATCCTGAACTACGGCTGTACCAAGGGCCAAGCGCTGGGACGCTGGGCCACCCACCGCGGAATCCCAAGGGAACAGATCATGGCCATCGGCGACAACTATAACGACATCGAAATGCTGGAGTACGCTGGAATCCCCGTCATCATGGGCAACGCCTCGGACGACCTCCGCAACCGTGGCTGGATGGAAACCCGCTCCAATAGCGAAAACGGCGTAGCCGCTGCTCTGGAAGAAGTGCTGTTCCGAAACGTTCCGGCGTAAAGACCTCGTTCGAAAACAACCCCTACGGTTTGTCATCCCGAACAGCTCTATCGTGAGGGATCTGCTCTTCTTCCACCAGAATTCAACAGAAATTCACAGGCCCCGATTGACGACACAAACTACGAGGCACTGGCAGAAGTGACGCTGCCAGTGCCTTTTTTTGAGTGCATCGCTTCTGCGGCACCCAGACCATGGCCTCCCGATTTCCGGAAACAGATGACACCGGGGCGCTCTATGCGGTAAGTTTGCAGTAGAAATAGGCTTAACTCTACATATGTACAATTAGCATGAAAATCCTTCGATTCTTTGCGCTAATTTCGCTGCTCTCCGTCGCATGTGCTGCCGCGGACCTGGCCGTGTTGCGCAACGGATTCACCATCCGTCACGAAAGTCGCGCGCAAGTAGGTGAATCCACAAGGCTTTACACCTCCAAGGACCGCGTGAGCTTCGTCGATGTTCCTACGGCGGACGTGGAACGGTACGAGAAGGACGATTCGATTCCCGAATCGGGAATTTCTGCCACGCGCTCGTCCCTTTCCTCTGCCTCAAATGCCAAGGCCTCGCCACTCTCTGTTGCCGATGCCATCAGCGCGGCCAGCCACCGCTACAAGCTTGACCCAGACTTCGTCAGCAGCGTCGTTTCCGCCGAGAGCGACTTCAACCCTCGGGCAACGTCCCGCAAGGGCGCCAAGGGGCTAATGCAGCTCATGCCGGGTACCGCCTCGCAACTCGGCGTAAACGATCCCTTTGACCCAGCCAAGAACGCCGAAGGTGGCACTCGGTACCTTAGAGGGCTGCTGGAACGCTACAACTTCGACGTCCCCAAGGCCTTGGCAGCCTACAACGCTGGCCCAACGCGCGTGGAGCAGCACCACGGCGTCCCTCCCTACCGCGAGACTCGTCGCTACGTGGCACGCATTATCAACGACTACAACCGCAAGAAGATCGGCGAGGGGTATGTTGCCAAACCTGCCGGTGCGACTCAGGCAACGCTGCAACACAAACCGTTGCCAGTCAAGAATTCTCAAGCTGCGAAAGCTGCGCCAAGAAGATTGCTAAGGACGAAAGCGCCTCGAAGCATCCAGCCTTAGGTCTTTCTGAGACCGAATTTTTGTTACTAACCGGTTTCTTTTCATCAACAAACCATTAAAACCGCTCCCGCTGCGTTGACCGCAGCGGTGCGCTCCTATACCTTGATGTGGGCTACCTGCATCCCCGCCGTTCTCTACCCAGCATGGACAAAAAGCGCGCTTTGATCACGGTAGTTGTGGTGACCTTGCTGGGGATACTGATCTACACCCAGTTCAAGGAGTGGCGGAACTTCGACTGGGCTACCTTCTGGGCGGAGACACGGGGTGTACGCAAAATCCACATTCTGCACGGCGTTTTCTTTATTTACGTTGCATATGCCCTCCGAGCGCTGCGATGGCAGATATTCTTGCAACCCATGAAGAAAACTTCTTGGCTCAAACTGCTACCGCCAACGCTGATTGGGTTCACCGGATTGGCGCTGCTGGGGCGGGCAGGGGAGTTTATTCGGCCCTACCTAATATCCCGCCAAGAAGACCTGCCGCTTACTTCGCAAATCGCGGTATGGATCATTGAGCGGGCCTTCGATATGGGAGCTTTTCTGGCGCTAGTAACATGGGCTCTGCTGGTGGACCGCCGCCTGCGACAAGACCTCGCATCCTTGATTTTTCCGGGGCTTATCCGTCGTATTCAGGCGACCCAGATGTATCTGCAGGGGCATCTTCCTGTGTTGATCGTCTTAATTGTGCTACTTGCCTTAATCGCTATCGTTGCGGCAAGAGGCTTAAGTTTAGGTACCGCATTTAGGAAACGATTGTCAGAAAAAGCACGGGAATTCCGGCTGGGACTGAAGACAATTCGTGGGCCTTGGGCTTTCGTGCAAATTGCGGTTGTTTCTCTGGTGATGTGGTACACAATTGCCGTAGCCTACCGTGAGGTAACCCTCTCGTACACGAATGTCGTGCTGCACATGCGCACCTCGCACTTGCTTGTGTTGATGGGGTCGAGCATGGTCGGTTCCATGGTGCAACTGCCGGCCGTAGGGGGCGGCTCGCAGGCCGCAACAATTGGCACTCTCATAACGTTCTTCGGGGTAAAGAGGGAACTGGCCATCAGTTGCGGAATTCTGCTGTGGCTGGTGACGTTTATGGCGGT
This sequence comes from Acidobacteriaceae bacterium, assembly GCA_043749225.1. Taxonomy (GTDB): domain Bacteria; phylum Acidobacteriota; class Terriglobia; order Terriglobales; family Acidobacteriaceae; genus JANXUC01. The sequence goes on along the minus strand of JAYVEP010000229.1, from coordinate 14,123 downwards.
GATCCCGTTGGGATTGGCGCTGGCGCACCGGGCGCAGTTGTCGTTGCGCAAGTTGTCGGAAGAGAGTGCGCACGAAAGCACTGTCGCGAAGCCCTGACGCTACCCCTGTGCTCCCTTTCAGCGCTGCTACAATCTGTAGGGGCGTTCAACACCCTGCAAGTTTGTCATTCCGAACGGCCTTATTGTGAGGAATCTGCTGTATTGTCGCGCGTAAGAAAGCTGATTCCTCAGGGCTGAAGCCCTTCGGAATGACAAACTGAATGAGACAGAAGTTTGGTAGGTCGAGACCTGGTTTTTCACGATTATGAAGTGTCCTTTTTGCGCGTTCTTGAACGATAAAGTTGTGGACTCCCGCGAAAGTAAGGAGGCGGATTCCATTCGCCGCCGCCGCGAGTGTCTGCAATGCGGTAAGCGCTTTACTACCTACGAGAGGATCGACGAGATCCCGTATATGGTGGTGAAGAAAGACGGGCGCCGCGAACGGTTTGACCGTCAGAAGGTATTGAGCGGGTTGCTGCATGCTTGCGAGAAGCGTCCGGTTGCTATTTCCAAGTTGGAACAGATTGTGAACGACGCCGAATCTTATGTGATTGATTCGGCTGAGCGCGAGCGCAAGACCAGCGAAATTGGCGAGCTCATCATGAACCGACTTCGCAAGCTGGACAAGGTTGCGTACGTGCGGTTCGCGTCAGTTTATTTGGATTTCAAGGACGTGAAGGAGTTCATGTCTGAGTTGAAGGATCTGGTGCAGGCGAAGGAAACTGCTCCGCCCGTGAAGAGCGGGAAGGCTTAGCGGTGGGTTCTCCAGCGTCCAAAGAACGGACGCGAACCTGGGGCACTGAGCCGAAATGAATCTTGTCATTCCGAGGGTAGCGAGGAATCCCTACCGCGAGTGTAGCGTTTTCGAAAGGGATTCCTCGCCGCGCTCGGAATGACAATCCTCTAACTAATTTAGTTTTTTAATTTTCACAAGGACGATACGAAATTCATGGCATACGCAGTTACTCTGATTCCCGGCGATGGTATTGGCCCCGAAGTGGTGGGCGCGGCGGTTCGCATTCTGGAAGCGACCGGCGTCAAGTTTGAATGGGAGCGTTTCTCGGCGGGCGCTGACGCGTTTGAAGAATCTGGGGAATACATTCCGAAAGAGCTGATTGAATCGATTGAACGGACTCGGTTGGCTCTGAAGGGTCCGGTGGGAACTCCCATTGGGAGTGGGTTCAGCAGCGTGAACGTGGCGCTGCGCAAGAAGTTCGAGCTGTATGCCAATTTTCGCCCTATCAAGAATCTGCCCGGGATGGAAACCAAGTATCCCAATGTCGACCTAATTATTTTCCGTGAGAATACGGAAGGCCTGTATTCGGGAATCGAACATGAAGTGGTGCCCGGCGTAGTCGAGAGCTTGAAGATCATCACGGAAAAAGCTTCAACACGAATTTCGAAACACGCTTTCGCTCATGCGCGAAAGTTTGGACGCAAGAAGATTCATTCCATCCACAAAGCCAACATCATGAAGCTGTCAGATGGACTATTTCTGAAGTGTTCGCGGGCCGTGGCGAAAGATTACCCCGACATTGAATACGCCGAGCACATTGTCGATAACACCTGCATGCAGTTGGTGATGAACCCGTACCAGTATGACGTTCTGTTGATGGAGAATTTGTACGGCGACATTCTTTCCGATTTATGCGCGGCATTTGTGGGGGGCCTCGGTCTGGTTCCCGGAGCGAATATTGGTGATGACTGTGCGCTGTTTGAAGCTGTGCATGGTTCGGCGCCCGATATCGCAGGAAAGAATCTGGCCAACCCCACTGCCATACTGCGATCTTCCCTGCTGATGCTGGATTATTTGGGAGAAGCGAAGGCGTCGGCGCAAATCACCGCTGCGCTGGAAAAGGTTTATCACGAGAAGAAAACTCTGACGCGCGATGTAGGCGGGACTGCGGGAACTTCGGAGTTTGCGGACGCCGTGATTGCCGCTATGCAAGGCGCGTGAAATAGCGAAGAAACTGGCTCCCTTAGGCCCCGGCATTCTGGTAAACTGGTTAGTTTCTAGAAGTATTTTTCTAGAGGCTGAGGGGTGCGTTCTGAAATCATTAGCTACTCCCTATAATCGCGGACTGCATCTGTTCGCGACCTTGGTCGCTGGGATGACGTTTCTGCTGCTGATCGCTGGGGCGCTGGTCACCAGTAACGACGCGGGACTCTCCGTCCCCGACTGGCCAACTTCTTTTGGATCTTTCAGGATGCCGCCAATGACAGGAGGGATACTCTACGAACATGGCCATCGCATGTTCGCGGCCGGGATTGGAGTGCTCACTATCGTCCTTGCCGTGTGGACGTGGCGCGCGGACAATCGACGATGGATGAAGGGCCTGGGCATCGCCGCGCTGGGTACCGTGATTCTGCAAGGAATTCTTGGCGGCATCACGGTTTTGAAATTTCTGCCTCCCGCAGTTTCGACGGCACACGCGGCGGTAGGACAGACCTTCTTCTGCATTGCTGTGGCAATCGCGCTTTTCACCGGACCGCGCTGGGTGGAAGAGCAGCCGCGCACTGCACTAGATTCAAATCGGCCCAGCCTGATCATGCTAACGCAGCTTTCGATTCTCTCTCTGTATGTGCAACTGATCCTGGGCGGCCTGTTTCGTCATCATGGACTCAGCTGGTGGCCGCATGCCCTGCACGCGGCCGTAGTGGCCATGCTTCTTACGTGGACGGCCGTGCGGGCCCTTTCGCTCTATGCCGAAATTGAGGCTGTACGCGGCCCCGCAATTGTTATGCTAAGCCTGATGGTGGCGCAGCTTTGCCTCGGCTTTGCGGCTTTCATCACACGCGTGCTGTGGGGACGAGATGCCGTGCAGCCAGAACTTCCCATGATCGTTTCCACGGTAGCGCACGTGGCAGTAGGAGCGTTGCTTTTGGCCACAACTGTAGTTCTCGCGATTCAAGTTTGGCGCCATGTGCCCGTCGCCATTTCCGAAACCGTACGCAAGCGGCCCCAGAGAGCCGTGGCCGCGTGAGCGCAGCCATCCAGCCACTCGCTGTTCCGGAAAACCGTATCGCTGCCTTGCTCAGCGACTATGCGCAACTGACCAAGGCGCGCGTGACGACGCTCATAGTTCTCACAGCCTGGTGCGGATATTACTTTGGCTGCGTGAAGGCTGGCGTTTCGTCGATGTCGTGGAATCTTTTCCATGCCCTGCTGGGCATAGGCATGGTGTCGAGCGGAACGGCGGCCTTGAATGAAGTGATGGAATATAAGGTCGACGCGAATATGCGGCGTACCGCGAGGCGTCCGATTCCGGCAGGCCGCATGAGCGTGCTGCATGGAACACTTGTGGGACTGGCGTTAACCCTTTGGGGAGCGCTTTATCTAGGATGGGCGCTGAATCCGCTGACGGGATGGCTGTCTCTGGCTACCGCAGCGGTTTATCTGGCTGCTTATACGCCGCTGAAGCGCGTGTCGCCCATTTGCACGTTTGTAGGCGCATTCCCCGGAGCGATGCCGGGAGTACTGGGCTGGGCCGCGGCGCGCGGGCGTCTGGAATGGGGCACGCTGGTAATTTTCGCGATTGTGTTCCTGTGGCAGTTTCCACACTTTTTTTCGATTGCGTGGCTCTATCGTGACGATTATGCGGATGGTGGCATCCAGATGCTGCCAGTTGTCGATCCGGATGGACGGTCGACTTCGTGGCGTATTCTTGCGTATTCGCTAGTGCTGATTCCGGTTAGCGTACTGCCGACTGTGATTGGGATGTCGGGACGATTTTATTTGTTTGGCGCTGTGCTTTTGGGATTGGCTTATCTTTACGCGGGGACGCGTTTGACGCGGTTGGGATTGCCGGTGACGGCTCCCGTTTCGAAGCTGCGAGCGCGGCAGTTGTTGCAGGCGTCGGTGTTGTATCTGCCGTTATTGTTTGCGTTGATGATGACGAACTCGTTGCGGCCGTAGCGTTGTACCTGAACTTAGAATTGCCATTCCAGGCGCGCAAGGCATCCATCCGCAACAGTGCCGGTTTTGAAAGGGATTCCTCGCTGCGCTCGGAATGACAATCGTTTTGTGAGGTTTATGAGCGCTCCCTACACAGTTTTACCCGCGATCAATGCCACGCTGAATGGTACTTGTGCCGTGTTGCTGCTCATGGGGCGGTGGCTGATTACGCAAGGACGTCGTCAACAGCATCGCGCGGTCATGATTGCAGCGGTTATCACTTCCAGCTTGTTTCTGGCTTGCTATCTCACCTATCACGCAATGCTGCAGATTTACGCGCACGGGGCGATCACGCGCTTTCAGGGGACGGGTTTGTCGCGGCCCGTCTATTTTTCGATTCTTTTGTCGCATACGATTCTTGCGGTAGCGACGGTGCCGTTGGTTCTGATCACGCTCTCGCGGGGGTTGCGCGAGCGCTTTGACCAACATCGTGCAATTGCGCGGTGGACGTTTCCGATTTGGCTGTATGTTTCGGTGACGGGTGTGGTGATCTACTTCATGCTGTACCACTGGTTCGCGGCGTAGTCTGGTAGCGTTGGCATCCTGCTGGCAGTCGCGGGGGCGTCCGCCCGCGTAGCCCACTCGCGTGACGATAAATTTTGGAAATCAACTAGCGGGCGAGACGCCCGCTGGACTGCCGCCGGGACGGCAGCGCTACCAAGTCAAAAGCTCAGCGGAGCGAGCTCCGCTGCCCACACGAGCACGCGCCATTCTGATATATTCGATTTCCGGTCCCCTGCAACTTCACGAAGAGCCTGCGTTGACCGACCTCGTTCGTACGGCCCACAGATTTTGGCAAAATTTAGTGATCGAAATTGGAAGGAGCACCCATGGCAAAGAGCGTCAACAAAGTGATTTTGATCGGTAACCTGGGCAAAGACCCTGAAGTGAAGTACACGCCGGGCGGGATGGCGGTGGCCAAGTTTTCGGTGGCGACGAGCTACCGGTCCAAAGACAAGGCTGGCGAGTGGCAGGATCATACCGACTGGCACAACATCGTGGTATGGGACAAACTGGCGGGGATCGCTGGCGAGTATTTGAAGAAGGGCGGCAAGGTGTACATTGAAGGCCGCCTGAAGACGGACTCGTGGGAAGACCCTCAGACCAAACAGAAGAAATATATGACGAGCGTGGTGGCGACGGATCTGGTATTGCTGGGTGGACGTGAGGGCGGTTCCGGTGGAGATTATCCTAGTCGCGGCGGATCGCGCGCGGACTCCGCTCCCAACGAGATGGATCAACGTGCGCCGGAGATGGAAGGCGCCTCGCCGATCAGCGACGACGATATACCGTTCTAGGCAGCGGATCGTCGAACAGTTTGTGGAAGAATCTGTGCGGGAGGCCTATGAAATACATCTTAGTACTGCTGGCGATCGCCGGAATGGTGCTCTCGGCTTTGGCGTTGCGGGAGCACTACAACGAGGGCGCTTCCCCGTGCTATATCAATGATCGATGGGATTGCGGTGTCGTCAACCATAGTCCTTATGCGGTATTTTATGGCGTGCCAGTGGCTGCGATTGGGATTGCGGGATATCTGCTGCTGGGGTTGATGGCGTTCCGACGCTCCTACCGGATGATGATGATAGCCGTGTTGCCAGCCCTGGCTTTCTCCTTCTACCTGGCACATGTGGAGAAAGATATCCTTAGGGTGTGGTGCATCTACTGCGCTGGATCGCTGGGCGTGATTGTAACGATGGCCTTACTCCTCGTGGCCGCGAATATTCTAGAGGCGTTCCAGAGGAGCGACACGTCGGCTTCCGATATCCGGTACCTGAAGGCGGAAGCCATGCGGAATGACCGTTCTTAAGAATGATTGAAGCGTAGCAAGAGCGAATTTGAAGGAGGCCTTGTATGTCCGATCTTTCTGACAAAACCTGTATTCCTTGCCGCGGCGGCATACCTGCGTTAAAAGGTGCGGAACTTGCCGCACTATCCCACCAGGTTCCGCTCTGGCAGGTTGTCAACGAGCATCACGTAACGCGGAAGTTCGAGTTTCCAGATTTTCGCAAAGCGCTGGCGTTCGTGAACCGCGTGGGTGAGGTGGCGGAGCAACAGGGCCATCATCCGGATATTCTGTTGGCTTGGGGACGGGCCGAGATCACGGTTTTCACTCATAAGATTGACGGCCTGACCGAGAGCGATTTCATTCTGGCTGCGAAGATTGACAAGCTGTATCCGTAGACGCCTCCTTCCAGAATCTCTGCGCCCATAACCACAAACCTGCGGGGATCAAGGTGAGCAGTCCCGTCGCCGTTGCTACGTGGGGGGCGGAATAGCCAGCATCCAGAAAACGTCCTGCCACATAGGCTCCTACAGCCAATGTGAACATGCAGAGCCCGAGTTCGGCGGCAAAGACACGTCCGCGAAACTTATCTTCCGTATTGAGTTGCAGAAGCGTGGTTGAGAAAACCCAGACCGTCGCGCCACCCATGTGCGAAAGGACCGCGCAGGCACAAGCGAGCAGCAGGGTTTTGGAAAATCCAAGAAACGTGTAGCCAGCGGCCGTAGCTACAAATCCCAACAAAATTCCGAGGCGCAAGCGCGGCTCCGACCTGCCGCCCCAGCTGGCGGTCAACAGAGGGCCGAGCAGGGCTCCCAAGCCACGCGCGCCCAGCAACACGCTCATGCCGAGAACCGCGCTGCGTTCGGGACTCAAGCCATGCATCCGCACTGGGAAATACTGTTTGCCCATGACCGTGAACAGAATCCAACTGGGTCCAATCATCCATTGGCCCGCCTTGACTAGGAGCATGGCCGTGAGGCGCACGTCGGAGCGCACGTAGCGAACTCCCTCCAGAATCGGCGAAAGGTCGACAAGATCTTTCGCGCGCAAGGGCTCCAGATGGTCGGTGTGCGGCTCCAGGAACTTCATGCCACTGATCAGCCACGCCGATAAGGCGAAGGAAAACGCGTTAAGAATAAACACCACGTCCCGACCAAAGAATGCGCCGATCAAGCCGCCAATGCTGGCGCCTAGCGCAAGATTGAGCGACCAAGTCGTCGAACTCAAGGTATTGGCGAGGATCACGTCGTCAGGCCGACAAATGTTTGGAATCACCGAAGTCCGTGCTGGCTCGAAGAACGCCGCCATGATGGTTTCCAGAAACAGCAGCGGGTAGATGATCCAAACCGTTGCGGGCGAGCGCACAAACAGCATGCACAGCACAATGCCAACACGTGCCAGGTCGGCCGTGATCATAACCAGCTTGCGGCGGACGCGGTCGTTGACCACACCCGTGGTCGGAGTAATAAATGTCTGCGGCAGGACTTGCAGCACAAACGCGAATGCCACGGAACTGGCCTTGCCCGTCAGCTCAAGAAGCAGGCTGTAGATGGCCAGCGTATAGAACCAGTCGCCCAGCTCGCTGACGATCTGCGCCAACCACAAGCGGCGGAAATTGCGATTCTCCCGTAACAGCCGGAAGTAGTTGGCGACGCCGATTTTTCGCGAAGGCTCCGGGTGCATAGCGGATGTCTCGAGACTGGCTTCTGGCGCGTTGGATGAAGGAACCGTCATCTAAGTTCAACAACGTGCTTTGTTCGTTCACGAGTTTTTCACAAACGAAGCCCGCACCCGTAGCAGCGACCGAAACCAGAGCTAGAGACCGCAACTGTTTGCGCAGGTTACATTTGTGCCGAGGTGGAACGGCACCCTCAAACTGTTACTTAACCATCCTATTTGCAACGACTTGAAGACGAGGTCTTCAAGCAATTCTTCTTTGGCAGACGCGTTGCAATAGCAACTGCGTGGTTCAAGTCTGGAGACCCTGCATGCAATCGCGCCGCAAGAAGATTGTTCTGGCCCTCGGCGTGGCGCTACTGGTCAGTGTGCCTGCCTTTTCGAATCCAATCCGCAGCGCCGCGCTTCCCAGCAAGCCCGCCTCAATGAACCGTATGGCAACCGTTCCCGAGCCCGGGACGCTGGTTATGGTGGGCACCGGCTTGTTAGGGCTAGCTGGAGTGGTACGCCGTCGCTTTCGCACCACGACAGCTTAGGCCTTCGTTTCTTCTCTCTCTCTCTCTCTCTTCTCTGGCCCCGAAGCCGCGTGCTTCGGGGTTTATTTTTTGCAAGCCCTTAGCCCTGCCTTCCGCCTGATCCCAGCTTCTGCTTTAAATGCCCAGCGATCAACCTGCCGTGGAAGCGGCCGTTTTCAATAAAGATTTCGTTGGTCCGCGAACCCGCGACAATCACGCCAGCAACGTAAACCCCGGCCACGTTCGTCTCCAGCGTTTCTGGGTCGCATAGAGGACGAAATTGCTCGGTCGACAGTTCGATTCCGATGCCTCGCAGAAAATCGAAATCTGGATGATAGCCGGTTAGCGCGAAGACAAAGTCATTCCGCAAACGCAACGGCCCCTCGGGCGTTTCCAGAACGACGAAATCCTGGGTGATCTCGCGGATGTGACTGTTGAAGGAGGGCACGATCTCGTCGTTCTTAATCCGATTCTCGATGTCCGGGCGCACCCAATACTTCACATGCGGATGCACTTGCGGTCCGCGATGCACCAGCGTGACCCGCGCTCCGTGACGCCACAAATCGAGAGCCGTCTCGACGGCGGAATTCTTCCCACCCACCACCATCACGTCCGCGTCATAGAAAGGAAACGGCTCGCGATAGTAGTGGAAAACCTTCGGCAAGTCTTCGCCAGGAATCTTCATCAAATTCGGCAGATCATAGTAACCAGTGGCGGCGACAATTTTCTTGGCTCGATACTCCATCGGGCGGGCATGGCGATCAGCGACCTTCACCACGAAGTCCCCGTCTTTGCCAGACACCTTTTCCACCGTCTGATATTGGCGGACCTTCAGCGCAAAGTGATCGGCAACGCGCCGATAATATTCCAAAGCTTCCTGGCGCGTAGGCTTCTGCAGAGCGGTGGTAAACGGAATGCCGCCAATTTCCAGCAATTCCGGCGTGGTAAAGAAAACCATGTTCGTCGGATAGTTGAAAATCGAATTCACCAGACAGCCTTTATCGATGATCACCGCGTCGTATCCGGCCTTCTGGACTTCAATCGCGCAGGCGAGGCCGGTCGGACCGGCACCAATAACCAGCACATCTGTGGAAGTTCCTGGAACAGGCTCGGCCTGCGTGCGCGGCGACGAAACAGGCATATCTGCAGTCAGCACAAAAGAATCCTAAGGATGAAGTAAAAGCCAGGGTCAGCAGCCCTGAGTCGCGACTGCATGACTCAAGAATCGCCAGTCTAGCATGTTCGCCGCGCCGTTCGTGGAGAGGCCGCTGCCGCAACGTTGCTATAATTTTAAGTTCGCCAAGTCCTAAGCAGTCATTCTTTGGAGCTATCATGTCGACCGCCACAGCCATCGCAACTCGCACGGAAAAGGATTCGCTCGGCAGCAAAGAAATTCCGGCTAATGTCTACTACGGCATTCAGACTCTGCGCGCCATGGAGAACTATCCCATCTCCGGCATGCGCGCGCATCCTACGCTGATTCGCGCCATCGGCATGGTGAAACAGGCTGCTGCGGAAGCCAACAAAGAACTTGGTCTGGTGGACAAGAAGCGCGCCAACGCCATCATTCAAGCGGCGAAGGATGTGCAGGTTGGCAATCTGAATGACTCGTTTATGGTGGATGTATTTCAGGCGGGCGCAGGCGTCAGTTTCCACATGAATAGTAATGAAGTGATTGCCAACCGCGCAGCGGAAATTCTTGGCGGCGCGCTCGGCGACTACTCTGTCATACATCCCAACGATCACGTGAACTACGGACAGTCTACGAATGACGTTTTCCCAACCTCCATGCGGTTGGCGACGCTGCTGGAACTCGAGAAACTGTACCCAGCGCTGAACGGTCTGACGAAGAGTCTGGACCAGAAAGCGAAAGAGTTTCATAAGATTTTGAAGTCGGGCCGCACGCACATGCAGGATGCGGTGCCGATGCGCCTGGGCCAGGAATTCGCGGCTTATGCCGGAGCCATTCGTCGCGCGACCGATGCCATCCAACAATCGTCCGAGTATTTGCGCGAGTTGGGACTCGGCGGATCGGCGGTGGGGACGGGCATCAACACGCATCCTGACTACCGCAAGAAGGCGATCGCTCATCTGGCGAAAATCTCTGCGCAAAAAGTAACGCCAGTCGACGATATGCGTTACGCCATGCAATCGAATCTGGCGATGGCGGGAGTTTCCTCGGCGCTGCGCAACCTCTCTCTGGAAATTATTCGCATCTCGAACGACTTGCGCCTGATCTCTTCTGGGCCTAATACGGGCTTTGCCGAAGTGAATCTTCCGGGCTTGCAGCCGGGATCGTCCATCATGCCGGGCAAGATTAATCCGGTCATGCCCGAGCTCGCGGCGATGGTTGCATTTCAGGTTGTCGGCAACGATATGGCTGTGGCGATGGCAGTGCAGGCCGGCCAGCTTGAACTGAACGTGATGATGCCGACCATGTCGCACAGCGTGTTGCAGTCGATCACGATCTTGACCAATATGCTGAAGCAATTCACAGACAAGTGTGTGGCAGGCCTAACCGCCAACAAAGCGCGCTGTGACTTCTACACGCAGGCGACGGTGTCATTGGCGACGGCGCTGAATCCGTATATCGGCTATGCCAAAGCGTCCGAGATCGTAAAGGAATCGGTGGCGACGGGCCGCTCGATTATCGACATTGCGCGTGACAAGAAACTGTTGAGTGAAAAGGAAATCGCGGACATCCTCGACCCGGCTCGGATGACAGAGCCACAGCGTCCGCTGGAAGCGGCGTCGAAGCGTGAAAGCATTAAGGCAAAGAAGTAGTTGGAGAACGGCCAAGTTATCCTCAAGATTCCCACAGCAAAAGTGCCCGAAATCCCGTTGTGCGCAGAATCACGCCATGCTTCCAGCCCCTCAAAGTTCGTGCTTTCAACCGTCTGCGAGGCAAGCTCGAACTCCCTATTTTGAACAGTTGACAAAAATTTCCCACGCTTTAGAATCTTCCCTCATCTTCTCGTAGAATTAATCTATGCCTGAACAAACCGTTATGCCTGAACAAACCTTGGACACCGTCTTAGTCAGCACAAACTTTCCGGATCTCAAACTCCACGCCAGCGGCAAGGTGCGTGACGTTTATTCCGTCGACGCCGATCACCTGCTCTTCGTGGCCACCGATCGCATTTCCGCGTTCGACTATATTTTGGCGACGGGCATCCCGAACAAAGGCCGCGTGCTTACGCAGATTTCTCTATTCTGGTTTGAGTTCCTGCGCGATATTGTGCCCAATCACGTAGCCACCGCTGATGTGAATCAGTATCCGGAAGTCTTGCGCAAATACGCAGCTCAGTTGCGTGGCCGCTCCATGCTGGTCAAGCGTGCTGAAATGTTTCCCGTGGAGTGCGTGGCCCGCGGCTACCTCTCGGGCTCGGGTTGGAAGGAATATCAGGCGAGCGGAAGCGTGTGCGGGATCAAGTTGCCGACTGGGCTGCGCGACTCCGAACAACTTCCGGAGCCCATCTTTACGCCCGCTACCAAGGCGCAGAGCGGACACGATGAAAATATTTCTTTCGACCGCATGGTGGAAATTCTCGGGCGCGAGAGTTCGGAAACACTTCGCGATTTGACGCTGAAGATTTACAAGAAAGCGGCCGACTACGCTAAGACTCGCGGCATCATTCTGGCCGACACGAAATTTGAATTCGGCGTGACTGCGGCTGGCATCACCCTAGCGGATGAAGTGCTAACGCCGGATTCCTCCCGCTTCTGGCCCGCCGATACCTACGCTCCCGGCAAGGCGCAGAATTCCTACGACAAGCAGTACGTGCGGGATTACCTGGAATCGATAAAATGGAACAAGCAGCCTCCAGCGCCGGCGCTGCCAGTGGAGGTCGCGCGCAAGACGAGCGAAAAATACATGGACGCATACAAGCGCCTTACAGGACACGATCTTGATATTTAGAAGACGAATTCTGAATAGCCTGCGGGGGCGACGCTAGTGGGCCTTGCCGACTGGTTCATCCTCGGAATGGTTGTGATCTCGGCGCTTTTAGCTGCATCACACGGATTTGTTTTTGAGGCAATTTCGTTGGGTGGTTTGTTGTTAGGTTACATGCTGGCCGTTTGGGAATATCGAGCCGTTGCGGATTGGGTGATGCCGTATGTGAAGTCCGAAACGGTTGCGGATTTGATCGGCTTCATCGTTATCCTGCTCGCAGCTGTGATTGTCGCGGGCATCGCGGGACGTGTGGTTCGCTGGCTGCTGAAGGAAGCGGGGCTGAGCTGGTTCGACCGCATCCTGGGCGGCGCTTTTGGTTTAGTGCGCGGTTGTTTGATGGCCGCCATTGTGTTGTTGGGATTTACTACGTTTAGTCCGCAGTCGCAGTGGCTGGAAAATTCGCGGTTAGCCCCATATTTTCTAGTTGTGGCTCGCGGAGCAAGCTGGCTGGCTCCCTCCGAAGTACGTGCGCAGTTTCGTCAAGGTGCGGATACTTTGTCGAAAATGCAATCGGAAGTCGTCCAACACTAGTAAGAAGATTTGCAAACGGTTCGCTGCCGCTGGTGGTAAGAAGTTATTTTGGAACACTCAACATTTTTACTGGCCACGAAAGAGAGATTCCCTGTGAAAGATCAACTGGAAGCACTAGTTCTTCAGATGCATAAAAGCAATATTCTCTACTCCGAGGCCGTGCGCGAATTCAAGAAGCGCTTTATCCTGGCAGTATTGCAGGAAAATAAAGGCAACCAATGCCGCGCCGCCCGCGAACTGGGAATGCATCGCAACACGCTGAACCGCACGCTGACGGAATTGAAGATCGATCTACGCCCCCTGCGGGATGGCGCCAAGCGTCCCTCGCGAAGCGCGCGCCCGGCAGTGCAGGAGAGGAAGATCGCCCGCTAGTCCCGATTGCCTGTTGAAGGCCGTTAACTGCCCGACTTTCATTGACTTGAGGATTGTCCCCACGTAAGATTCTGGTCTGTGATCGGCGAAACCATCTCCCACTACCGCATTGTTGAAAAGCTGGGCGGCGGTGGCATGGGTGTGGTTTACAAGGCCGAAGACACCCGGCTGCATCGCTTTGTGGCGCTCAAGTTCTTGCCGGAGGAAGTAGCCCGCGATCCCTAGTCTCTGGCGCGCTTTCAGCGGGAAGCGCAGGCGGCTTCCGCTCTCAACCATCCCAACATTTGCACGATTTACGACATAGGTGAGGAAAACGGCCGCGCTTTTATCGCGATGGAGTTTCTGGATGGCGTGACGCTCAAGCACACCATCGGAGGAAAACCTGTCGAGAACGAGGTATTGCTCGGGCTGGCCATCGAAATTGCCGATGCACTCGACGCCGCTCACAGCAAGGGAATCGTTCATCGCGATATCAAGCCCGCCAATATTTTTGTCACCGAGCGGGGGCACGCCAAAATTCTGGATTTCGGGCTGGCGAAGGTTGCGCCAGGGAACAAAGCGTCGGAGAAGAGCGCGGCGGGCGATTTGGCCGACACTTTGGTCAATAGCATCGACGACCAGCACCTGACTAGCCCCGGTTCCACCTTGGGCACCATCGCCTACATGTCGCCTGAGCAGGCTAAAGGCAAAGAGCTGGATGCGCGCACTGACCTGTTTTCCTTCGGCGCGGTTCTCTACGAGATGGCGACGGGCACCCTGCCGTTTCGCGGAGACAGCTCAGCCACGATTTTCGACGCCATCCTCAACCGCGCTCCCGCTCCAGCCATCCGCCTGAATCCCAGCCTGCCATCCAAGCTGGAGGATGTCATCAACCGGGCGCTGGAGAAAGATCGCGAGCTGCGCTACCAGAGTGCCAAGGAGATGCGGTCCGAGCTGCTGCGCCTGAAGCGTGATTCGGATTCGGGCCGCGTGGCGGTCTCGACGGAGGCGTCCAGTGTGAACGCCAGTTCCTCCGCCATCGCCCCAGCGGTTCCTGCCGCGCGCCGCAATCCTCTGCTCTATGTCGCGGCTGGAATTGCGCTTCTCGCCGCCGCATTCGCCGCGTTCCATTTCTGGCCGCACTCCGGCCCAGCGCTCGACACCGCAAAGATCGCCAAGATTAGCCAATGGGATAAGCCGATGGATGCTCCCGCACTCTCGCCCGACGGCCACACCCTGGCCTTCACTTCTCCGGTCGATGGCTATGATCAGCTCTTTGTGATGCTCACGTCTGGCGGCCAGCCGCTACAACTCACG
>JAYVEP010000228.1:0-23341 GCA_043749225.1 Acidobacteriaceae bacterium | reverse complement strand
CTCCTGGTCAACCGCTGGCTCACCGACGAGGTTCCCAAACCCAAACTGTAAAGGATGTGTCGAGACGCCGTGTAAAGGATGTCATGGGACTGGACACAAAGAACGCGCGAACCTGGGGCACCTGATTTCTTCATTTACTGAGTTTATTTCTTTAGTCCCGCGTTCCAGTTCGAGATCACGACGATCTGTGTTTGATTTTCCTGGCTGTGGGTGTTGATGAGGAAGCGGCCATCGGGAGCGATGTCGTAGGCGCGGCTTGCCGTGGATAGGTCCTCGGGGTTGCCGCGGAACAAGGTGCGGGTTGCTCCTACCGATAGTTCCGAATTGTGAATGGTCACGTCGGTCTCTGTCATGTAGCCCTGGTCATCCACGTAGACGATGGCTCGCCCATCCTTCCGCCACACCGGATAGAGCGTTGCGCCTTTGAAGGAGATCTGATGTTTCGTCCCCGTGCCAAAAACGGGCATGACAAACGTGTGGTCGCCTCCCTGCTCTCGAGAGGTGTAGGCGATCCATTGCCCGTCGGGCGAAAAAGAGCCGTCGGAGAGATAGAAAGGATCCTCCACCAGAAGGCGGGCGGGTTCCTGGCCGGAGGTGGGCATTACCCAAAGCGCATTCTTGCCTTTCCTGCTTTCCATGAACAGGAGAGACTTTCCGTCGTGCGACCAGTCGATCGGATACTTACTGACTAGCGACTGCACCATGACCTTTTCAGCACCGGAGCCGGAAACGGACTTTCTGTATAGGTCCAGATGTCCGTTGCGATCGGAGGTAAATACGATCTCCTTCCCGTCGGCGGACCATATCGGACTGGCGTTGGCGAAATCCCCGAAGGTGAATTGGGAACTAGTGTTGCGTTGGAGATCGTAGAGCCATATCTGATGATGGGGCTGCGAATGCTCTACCGCGGCCCGGAGCCCGTCCGGAGACAAGGCAAGCGACTGGTACCGACCCAGGTCTCCAACGTATCCCAATTGTTTGCCGTCTTTACTGAACCAGGTGAGTCGGTTGCCGGAGTTGGTGTTGGTGGGAGCGAAGGCGAGTACACCATTCTGCGAAGCTGAGAAGATGGCCGACCAGGTTCCCCAGTCAGCCTCGACCCCTTCTTGCGCCACCACAGGTTCGCCCGTAAGCTCCAGTTTGCTCAAGTCGAAGGGCTGGGCCATCAAAGTTGATTCGTTGAGGAATAGCAGATGACCGCTGGCGTAAGCCGCATTCGTCTTTGAGCGGAGCACGAGTTTGCTGCTCTTGTCCTCCAGCGATCCGACATAGACTCCGTCATGAGCATGGCTGAGGTCGTCGTGGCCGGTGGCAAAGAAGAGGAAGTGGTGCCCGTCAGGGAGAAACTGGGGCCAGCGGTGGCTGTCGTGCTGCGAGCTGTCCACTTGTGTCACGACCGTAGGACTGCCGCCGGTAGCAGGTATCCTGTAGAGCGGCCCGTTGGTTTCCGGAACGAAAAGAATGATTCCCTGCTGGCTCCAACTGGCGCCGCGCCCGAGGCTCACTTCGCACAGGGGAACTGCGCGTCCGCCGTCCAGGGAAACGCGTTTAAGTTGGCGGTTGGAAAAAAAGCCAAGTGAATTTCCATCCGGCGACCAGAAGGGAGAATAGCCGCCTTCTGTGCCGGGGACAATCGTCGCTTGCACTCCGTCGAGTGGGCGCACCCACACTTCTTGTTTGCCGTTGGCGTCGACTGCCGCAAAGGCCACCCGCTGCCCGTCGAGAGAGACTGCGACCGATCCGGGTTGATCTCCGGTGACGTGGATTGTCGATTTCTCCGGAGGCTCGATGATCCAGCGGGCTTGAGGCGTAGTAACTTGGGTTGGCTGGAGGTGAAGACGTGTTGCAGCAAAACCCGCAACTGCCAACGCTAGCGCGGCCACTAGCCACGGGATATAGGAGCGTTTCGGGCTTTCGATCGGGGTTGCTGGCGTTGAACCCGATTGCGGGCCGTCGGCGCTCCACTTGAGTTCGAGTCTTACGTCGCGGGCGGACTGAAAACGGTCGTCTGGATTCTTCGCAAGGCAAGTGTTGACGACGTGCTCGAACGTCGGCGGCGTGAGCGGCTGAATCGCCGAGATTAGTTCGGGTTCCTTTTCCAGAATTGCGCTGGCGACGCTGATCTGACTCTTGCCCTCGAAGGCTCGCTTGCCCGTCGCCATTTCGTAAAGCACCGCGCCCAACGCAAACAAGTCGGAGCGGGCGTCAGCGGGCCTGCCTTCGATCTGCTCGGGCGACATGTACTGGATGGTGCCGACGATCTGGCCCGCAGTCGTCAGCGGCGAAATGGGGCTGGGTCCGCTCATGGTTTTGGCGGCGGAGAGTAGCGGGGCGCTTGTTCCAGTTTCCGAGCCAGGCATTGCAGCCTTGGCTAAGCCGAAGTCCATCAGCTTGGCGCCGCTCTTGGTCAGCATGATGTTGCCGGGTTTGAGGTCGCGATGAATGATTCCGGCGCGGTGCGCAACTTCGAGCGCTTCGCTGACCTCCATGCCGATCTTCAGAGTTTCTTTCAGCGGAAGCGGGC
The DNA here is from genome assembly GCA_043749225.1 of Acidobacteriaceae bacterium. Classification (GTDB taxonomy): domain Bacteria; phylum Acidobacteriota; class Terriglobia; order Terriglobales; family Acidobacteriaceae; genus JANXUC01. The sequence continues at coordinate 20,817 of JAYVEP010000228.1, read as the reverse complement.
CCTTCTTCAGACGCTCGGCCAGCGAGTTCCCTTCCAGGAGTTCCATTACAAGAAAGTCGATGCCGTTCTGGTGACCGATGTCATGCAGGGTGCAGATGCGCGGATGGTTCAACGACGAGATGGAGCGAGCTTCCCGTTCGAAGCGTTCGCGGAGATCCGGGCTCGAAGAAAGATGTTCGGGAAGAATCTTGATCGCGACATCGCGCCCGAGCCGAGTGTCGCGAGCGCGATAGACTTCGCCCATGCCGCCAGCGCCGATGGCAGATTGAATTTCGTAGGGGCCGAGCTTGGTGCCAGTAGTCAGGGGCATGAAATGAGGATTATACCTTTTGGGTTGTCGCATCGGCGGGCGAGACGCCGCCGGGACGGCAGCGCTGCGGAAAGGCCCGAACGGAGCCCGACTGATTTAAGAGTGCAAATCTTTGCCCATTGATTTTGGCGCTGAGCTCCAGTAGAGTCCTCGGCATCGGTTTTCTTCGTCCACCACCCAACCCCTGCGCGTGGAGCGGACTTGCAGCGAGATGTGACTCGTGGTTCGGAAGTCTCACGAGTTTTTTTTAACGCCTTACCCAACCTTACGGAGGATTCCATTGTTTAGACCCAGACGCTGTACTGCTCCCACTGCGTTTGCAGCAATGTTTTTTGGCTGCGTCGTGTTTGCAACCTCTGCCTACGCGCAAGTTCCGCTGACCCAGATCAGCACGGATACGTTCACCAATCCTTCCAGCCAGCACGCGGCCGAAGTTGAAGCTGATTCCTACGCGGTTGGATCTACTATCGTTTCTGTTTTCCAAGTCGGTCGCTTTACCGACGGCGGTTCTACGGATATCGGTTTCTCGACTTCCACAAATGGCGGGACGACCTGGACGCATGGCTTCCTGCCGGGCGTAACCAAGTACCAGGCAGGTGGCAAGTATGATCGCGCCAGCGATCCATCGGTTACGTGGGATGCGAAGCATAAGGTGTGGCTGGCTGCTTCTTTGGCCCTATCGGAGACGGGTGGTCCACACGGCGCAGCGATCCTGGTCAGCGGTTCCGTAGATGGAATTACGTGGAAGAATCCCGCCACGGTTTCGAAAGCGGCGGCAACGGGTTTCTACGACAAGAGCTGGATTGTTTGCGACAACACATCGACCAGTCCGTTCTACGGGAACTGTTACGTGGAGTGGGACGACTTCAGCCAATTTGATTTGATTGAAATGAGTACATCCAAGAATGGTGGCGTGACCTGGGGGGCGAAGAAGACGACGGTGGCAAGCGATTCGGGCAACGGCGGGATTCCGCTGGTGCAGCCGAACGGCACGGTCATCGTGCCGATCGACGATCCGTTCCAGAGCGGCGTTTTGGCGTTCAATTCGACGAACGGTGGAGTTAGCTGGTCCGCAGCGGTTTCGGTAGCGCCCATCAATCGGCACGGCGAGGCGGGCGGTCTTCGGGCGCCTTCCCTGATTGCCGCGCAGATCGACGGAGCGGGTAAGGTTTATGTGGCGTGGGCGGACTGCAGCTTCCGCGCAGGGTGCGCTTCCAACGACATTGTGATGAGCACCTCAACGAACGGCACCACTTGGACCACGCCGTCGCGCATTCCAATTGATGCAGTGAGCACCAAGGTAGATCACTTCCTGCCCGGCTTGGAAGTGGATCGTTCTACATTAGGCAGCACGGCGCATGTAGCTTTGACCTACTACTTCTACACCAACACGAACTGCACAACCTGCACGCTAGGAGTTGGATACGTGGCTTCCACGAACGGCGGTTCGACCTGGAGCGCGGCCAAGACTCTTTCCAAGGGGACCAACACAAATTGGCTGCCAACGACGACGTCCGGACAAATGGTGGGCGATTACATGTCTGCCACGACGACGAACGGGAAAGTTCACGGAGTTTTTGCAACGGCGAAGGCACCTGTGGGCGGCACTCTGAGCGAAGCTATGGAAACGAATGCAACCGGTTTGCTGGACTTTGCCGAGGACGGCATCACCTACACGTCTAAGAATGACAAGCCGGTGCCAAATGCACACTCGGATGGCCCGCGGGTGCTTACACCGGTGGTGGGACAGTAGCAGTTGTATAGGAGTTCGTGAGCAGAAGCGGCCAGCCCACACCGGGTTGGCCGTTTTCTTGTTTAGGAAACCGGGAATACCGGACGACGCGGATTGGCGACTAGCTTCCAGCACAATTCGAGCTATTTGCTGTCACAAGCCTATCCGGAAGGTTCGCCAGCACACCCGTCATATCCGACAGGTCACGGCACGGTTGGCGGCGCCTGTATCGCGATTCTGAAATTCCTTTTTGATGGAAATTTCGCAATATCCCATTCAACCATTTAGGAACTAGACGAGGCGATGTTTGACGGGCGGCCCGGGAGACTGGGCCGCCCGTTTTCGTTGAGTCCACAATTGTCGTCCAGGGAACTTGTGCGCTGACCTTAACGTAAACACTCTTGGAGGCTCCTTGTATGAACCTGGCAAAGCACCGAATTTCAGTTTTTCTCGCGCTCTCGATGTGCGTGCTGACCGGGGCCGCAGCGGCCGAGAGCGAAAAGCAGATTGAAGAAGTCGGCAAGACTCCCGTGGAGATGGATTTCCCTTCCGGCGGTGAACTACGAATAACTCTATGTCCGAGTGGTGTAGTGCTAAAGGGTACGGACCAGAACAGAATCCGCGTCAGCTACGAAGCAAATAACGGTAACGACTCCAGCCGCGTGCGGGTGAGGCTCAGGACGTCGGGGAATTTAGGTCGGATTGAGGTGCGCAGATGCCCACACAACAACTTCCGCATCACCCTGGAGGTTCCGAAGAAATCCGGCCTCTACGTGCGCATGCTGGCCGGGCAGCTGGAGATTCGCGGTATTCGAGGAGATAAGGACCTGGAATTAAGCTTTGGGCAAATGGATGTGGCCATTGGCAAGGCGAGCGACTACGCTCACGCGGATGGGTCGGTAAACTCGGGGCAAGTCGACGCCGCCGCGTTTGATGTTTCCAAAGGCGGATTGTTTCGCTCGTTCAGCCAAGAAGGTCCAGGGCGCTACCGGCTGCATGCGCACATAGGAGCCGGACAGTTGACCCTGCTGGATTCGGACGACTAGATTGCCGGTTTGAGGATAGCTTTTAAGTCTGCGTTGAACTGGCGCAACGTTTCGAGCCTCACCGATGTCGCATCGACGAGGTTCTCTTTCGCCTGGAAAACCTTTTTGCCGGCTACTTCCGTTAGAACGCCGATGCTTTCGCCGAGGCGCCATCCTGGCGTGCCCAAGATCTGCAGGCCGTCGACACCTGGGACCAGCAAGGCGATGCACTCATCGCGCACCACGCCAATGCATTTGGGGAAACGGTCGAAGGTCTGGAGTTCAAAACCGGCGACGTAGATTTGTTGGAGTTGTTCGGCGGAATCTGGCATGCAATGAATAGTCTTTTCTAAACCAAACTCAAAACATCACTCTTCTTGATTCCCTTTGCCAGGAGCGCCTGGATGGAATGATCCATAGTGGCAAAGGCGCCTTTCTTGTGAATCGCCAGACCGAGTAGATAAGCATCTGCTACTTGCTGGGGGCCAACCAGACTATGCGCAAAAGGGCTCACCGCGTCGACGAAAGTAACGTCATCAGCCCAAAACTTGTGGTGGGGGTGATCTGCGTTCGCACCCAGCAGATTCGTGGCCTCGCGCGCTGAAACCGCATCCGGAGAGAACGCCAGATTGGATAAGATGCGAACGAAAGCGGTTTCAGTAAACGGACAGGTAGCCCAGCCTTCTGCCCCGTGTCGAGCGAACCAGGCCTGCGCGCGGTCGTGATGGGAGTGTGATGGCCAAGCGAGAGCTACGAGAACATTGACGTCGAGGAGATAGGTCATCTTACTTGAAGTCGTTTTCCAGGTCCTGAACAAATTCTGAAGTAACTCTTGGAGAGTCCTTTGGCAAATCGAAGACCTGAAGCCCATTCATCATCCGAGTGGGACGCGGTAAAGAGAGGCCGCGTCGCACGAGTTCCGAAACTGCCTTCCCCATGGGAACGGAGCGGCCTCGCGCGTATCGCTGGACCAGCGGAACTATGTCATCATCTATGGACAGAGTGGTTCTCATGTGCATAACGATGTCATATCACAAAAGTGATGTCAAGCGTGAATAGTGCGCATCAAATCTCCAATAAAGCATCGTGCTTCGCAATGCTACATCTTGTACTTGCCTAAATCCTCGTCGTTCAAACCTTCCAGCCACTTCTTGAGCTCTTCATCGCCCAGTCGTTCGGAGACGGCGCTGACTGTCTTCGAGACCTTGAGTACTTCTTCATCCACAAAGATCGGGCAGTCGGCGCGCAGAGCGAGCGCCAGGGCATCCGAGGGGCGCGAATCGATGCTGATGATCTGCCCGTCACGTTCAACCCAGATCACTGCGTAGAAAGTGTCATCGCGCAACTCGGTGACGACGACTCTGTGCACGAACGCGTCCAGTCCGGTCAGAACACTACGAATTAGGTCATGCGTCATGGGGCGAGGCGTAGCGACTTTTTCAATCTCTAACGCGATGGCGTTGGCTTCGAACACGCCGACCCAGATCGGCAGCAGCGTTTCACTGCCAACGTCTTTCAGGATCACTATGGGCAGGTTCGTGACTGGGTCCATCATCAAGCCCCGAATTTTCATTTCAACTTCCATGATTCGCTTCCTTGGGCTACCGTAACGAGCTCGCCTACCAAACTGTTGGGGAAGGCCGCAGTGACACAGGTTGATACATAGCTTCCGATCGCTAAAGCTAGATCTTCCGACGCGGTGAAGTTGAGGGTCATGTTTTGTGAGGTCCGGCCAACCCACTGTTTTCTCGTTTCGTTCCGGGCTTCGATCATGACTTCAAGAATCTGGCCGACACGCCTTTTGTTTCGAAGCAGCGAAATTTGCTTTTGCTTATCCATCAAGACCACAAGGCGGCGCGACTTCTCTGCGTCTGGGAGTGCGTCCGGCAGCTTCAATGCCGGCGTATTCGGGCGCGCCGAATAGGTGAAGGTGAAGACGCTGTCATACTCGACGGCATCGAGTAGGGAGAGAGTTTCTTCGAAATCCGCTTCCGTTTCACCGGGGAAGCCGACAATCATGTCGGAAGTGAGGCTAATATCGCGCTTGGCGGCCTTGATCCACCCGATGCGTTCCAAATACTGCTCACGCGTGTAGAGGCGCTGCATGGCGTCCAGCATGCGCGTCGAGCCGCTTTGCACGGGGAGATGAACGTGATCGCAAAGGGCTGGCGTGGAGTCGATGGCCTCGACAATGTCGCGTCCAAAGTCGCGGGGATGCGACGTGGTGAAGCGAACTCGCTTGAGGCCTGCTACGTCTCCGACGGCTCGCAGAAGTTCGGCGAATGTCTTCTTAGCCGATGGATCGCTGTAAGAATTCACGTTTTGGCCGAGCAGTTGCACATCGGTATAGCCGAGAGCGGCCATCTGACGAGCTTCGCCTAAAACGGAATCCGAAGCACGGCTGCGCTCTTTGCCCCGAGTATAAGGAACTACGCAGAAAGCGCAGAACTTGTCGCAGCCTTCGATAATTGTGATGTAGCCGCGGTGCGCATTCGTGCGGGCGGTGAACTCCGTTTCAAAACATTCGTCGGTCCCGCGGTCGTCCAAACCGGTGGCGCGATTGCCTGCTTCAAGTTGCACCAGCAATTGCGGCAGGTTGCGATAGGAAGCCGACCCGCAAACTAGATCTACATAGGGCGCACGCTCGAAGATCTGGGCGCCCTCCTGCTGAGCAACACAGCCAAGCACGCCAAACTTTTTACCCTGCTTTTTATATTTTTTGAAATCGTTGAGGCGATTGAAGACTTTCTGCTCTGCCTTATCGCGAATGGAGCAGGTGTTGTAGAGAACAAGGCCCGCCTCTTCTACAGTCTGGACCTGCCGGTAACCTTCGTGCATCAGCGTGCCAACGACCTTTTCGGAGTCGTGGGCATTCATCTGGCAGCCAAAGGTTTCCAGGTAAAACGTCTTGGAGGAATCCGTGTTCATACAGGCTCAGTATAGCGCGGACGGAGGCAGAATATGGTGTCGCGATTAGTCTTACAGATTCGCGCCTTGCCTCGAACATACGGCGTGTCGGAGAAATCTTTATGGCCAGTGTGCGGCTTCCGTGGTTCCTGTTCGCGACGATTCTGCTGACCGCTTCGATTTCCTGGTGGCACGCTTATCCGGAGCTGCCGGAGCGCATAGCTTCGCACTTCAACGGCGCGGGCTTGCCGAACGGATGGATGACGAAAGATCAATTCTTTACTCTGAACGCGTTCCTGGTTGTTATGGCAGTCTTCACCGGCCTCTTCCCTCCCTTCATGATTGCTGAGGTAGCCCCGTCCTTGATCAATTTGCCCAACAAGGACTACTGGTTGGCTCTGGGGAGTATGCTGCAACCGTGGCATACTTTCGGCGGTGGTTTGCTTGGTTTGCCTGTGGATTGCTTTTCTTCGTCGCGTTGGTTCTGCAGTTGGTGGTGGAAAGCAATCGTAGCGCGGCACCCAGGCTCCCGAACGGGCCATTCATCGCGTTACTTGTCGGATTTCTTGTTTTTACGGCAGGGTGTATCGTCGCGTTGCATCGTCGATTTGCGAGAGCTGATTCTTAACGCAAAGAGCTAAAGAGCTTGAGTGACGCCGCCCGGGCGGTATACGGCGCTTCTTAGCTGCTTTTACGAACCAAGTCCAGGAAATACTGATGGACTGTTGTGTCCTCACTCATTTCCGGGTGGAACGTGCCTGCCATCGTCTTACCTTTTCGCACCAGCACGGGATCGGTCCCTTCGGTTCCTAGAACTTCAATGCCTTCTCCGACGTGAACGATCTTTGGCGCTCGAATGAAAACCATCTCGATTGGTTTGTGGTTAAAAACGCCTTCGCGGATGGAGCTTTCGAGCTGCCGCCCATAAGCATTGCGGCGCACCCGGATGTCGATCGCGCCAAGTCCGAGTTGCGGAGGATTTTCAACTTCTTTGGCGAGCAGGATGCAGCCTGCACAGGTACCAAAGGTGGGCTTTTCGGCGACGAACTGTTTTAGCCTAGCGAAACCCACTTCGCCAAGCAGCTTCAGGAACGTCCCTGACTCGCCACCGGGAATCACCAAGCCGTCGATGCCGTCCAGTTGTTCCGGCTTCTTGACGAGCGCAACTTCGGCGTCTAGTTGTTCGAGGCGTTTCCGGTGGGCGTCAAAGTCGCCTTGCAGAGCTAAAACTCCAATTTTCATGCTGATTTGATTTTACGGGAAACAGGCTTGCTCATGGTCGGGTGAAAACAGCTTGAATCACTCGTACGCGATTCTCCCGCAGGTTGCGCATCACATTTTGAAAACTCGCTGGAGCACGTTCACCCAGAATCAAGTTCAAGCCCAAAGGGCTGGGCGTGTCGTTTTGCAATGCTGCGATCCGCGCTAAGAACCAGTTCTGTGCGTGCTCGCTGGCATCAATCCAGTGGAGTTCTTTAAACCCTGCAGCAGTGATATTTTCCTGCACTGTTTCTGGTGTCGACAAATAACTGAAGCTAGACTCAGAAGCCCAAGGCACTGGAAAATATATGGGCTGCACCGGGCCCGCCATGATTTCATGGAAAATCATCCGTCCACCCGGCTTGGTCACGCGGTAGAGCTCCCGATAGAGGAGTGGCTTGTCGGGAATATTCATGGTGCTGTGCTGCGTCCAGGTCACGTCGAAGCTGGCGTCTGGAAATGGCAGATGCAACGCATCACCTTGTTGGAAGGTGACCCTGTTCGCAAGTCCGGTGCGGGCTGTAAGCGCCACGCCTGTGCGCACAAATTCCTCAGTCAGATCCAGCACGGTTACGCGGCAACCAAACTGACTGGCGAGTTGCCGCGCTGGCCCGCCGATGCCGCCGCCTACATCCAGAATTGTTTGCTCGCGAGCGATCTCGCCGAGTCGCGCCATTTCTGCGGTAGCCTCTGTCCCTCCCGTGTGGAATTGGTCGATCGGAGCCAAATCCTCGGTTGTTAGGTGGGCGGAGTCTTTGCCCAAAAGAGCACATGCGCCGTCGATCCGCTGCAACAAATTGGGCTGGCCGTAGTGCTCGGCAATTGGGTTGGACATGTCCGTCTCGTTGGATACGTTGAGGAAGAGTGCGACGGAGCAAGCTCCGTCGCCACACGATCCGTTCTGTTGCTGATCTATTTCCTACGCTGCGAGTTGCGCTTTTAGCCCGGCAATATCGTCCAGCAAAACCTTTTCGTGGCCGTTGGGATCGACCTTCGCGTATGCCTTGCGGACGATGCCTTTGGGATCGAGAACATACGTCGTGCGCTCCCAGAAATGCATGCCCTTCCATTCCGTTTGCGGAAGATTAAGAGTCTTCATTAACGTGCTATCGGTGTCGGCGAGCAACTCAATGGTGAAGGCAAACTTATTGCAAAACTCTTTGTGTGAGGCCGCATCGTCGGCGCTGATGCCAACAATCTTGATACCAGCATTGTCGAAATCGGCTTTGCTGGCCGTTAAAGACTTGCCCTGAATCGTGCAGCCGGGCGTGTCGTCTTTCGGATAGAAGTAGACGACGAGCCAGCTGCCGGCATAGTCAGCGAGCGATTTCGTTTGGCCGTCTTGGTTGGGGAGAGAGAAATTCGGAAATGGAGTGCCTGGAGTTAGCATGGTGGCCTTTCAATCTAGAAGTGCTGGCAACACAAGATTGTAGCAGCCGCAACGAATAGCAGATTCCTCGCTTCGGAATGACAAACATGAAATTTGTTTGTAATCTGTGATCGTTCTCATTACAAACCCAATTCTTTCCACTTCTTATCGACGAGTGCCTTAGTCTTGGCATCCATCACGATCTCATCTGGCCACGGACGAGTGAAGCCTTCGCTGGACCATTTCCGTGTGCCGTCGATACCCATCTTCGAGCCGTAGTTAGGCAAACGCGAGGCGTGGTCGAGCGAATCAATCGGGCCCATGGTGAATTGAATGTCGCGTTCGGGATCAATGTGGTTGAGCACTTTTAAAGTCACATCGCCGATATCTTGCACATCGACGTCTTCATCGACAACAACGATACATTTTGTAAACATCGCTTGACCTAACGACCAGATTGCGTTCATGACTTTGCGCGCTTGCCCTGGATAGGACTTCTTGATCGACACCAACATCAGATTATGGAACACACCCTCAACCGGCAAATTCACATCCACGATTTCTGGAATCGTCAACTTCATTAGCGGCAGAAAGATGCGTTCGACCGCTTTTCCCATCCACGCATCTTCCATCGGCGGCTTCCCGACAATCGTCGTAGCGTAAATCGGATTTTTACGATGGGTGACGCAGGTGCAGTGGAACACCGGATATTGATCTGCCAGCGAATAAAAACCTGTATGGTCGCCGAACGGGCCTTCGGTGCGGAGTTCGTCGAGGTTGATGTAACCCTCTAGAATAATCTCGGCATTCGCGGGAACTTCTAGATCGACTGTTTCGCACTTGACCAGTTCGACGGGTTTTTGGCGCATGAATCCGGCAATCATGTATTCCTCAACCTCAGGCGGAGCTGGGACGATGGCCGAAAACGTCAGCGCCGGGTCGGTTCCGATGGCGACCGCAACATCCATTCTTCCGGTTGGGCGCGGGCCTTCCGCAAGAATCGACCCGCCCAAACTGCGGGCCATGATATCAACGGCGGCAGAAGTGCGAGCCGGATTCCCTCCGGCTGCGGAGGCGCGCATTAGATCGCGCACATGCTCGGCCGCAACTTTTTGTCGCTGCCAGTGCATGCCGGTCGTGCGTTCGTCGTACACCTGAATCCGATACATTCCGACGTTTCGTTTTCCGGTCTTCGGATCGCGCGTTACAACGCAAGGCAATGTGATGAAACGTCCCGCGTCACCCGGCCAGCATTGCAGAATAGGGAAATCCAGCAGCGAAAAATTGTCCCGTTTGATGACTTCTTTGCACGGACCAGTCGAGACCGTCTTCGGAAAGAACTTCCCCATTTCCGCCAGCATGGGCAGCATCTTCACTTTGTCGAGAAAACCCTGCGGTGATTTCACATCCATGAAGTGACGAATGCGGTCGGCAACATCGTTGAGCGACTCGACTTCCAGCGCCAGCTTCATGCGGCTTTCCGAGCCAAATTGGTTGATCAGCACCTGTGCACCGGGGTGTCCCTTGATGTTCTGGAACAGTAACGCGGGCCCGCCGGGAGCCCCGTCCTTCCCCGTGCGGCTCTTGCTCACGCGACCGGTGATCTCGGTGATTTCAAGAATCGGATCGACTTCCGTCTGAATCTTCTTAATTTCTCCGGCTTTCTCCAGTGCTTGGATGAAGCCGCGCAAATCGTCGTAAGCCAAGGAAACCCTCCCCTAAAGGAACTCACGATTATAGAGGAGCAGGGGGCTCCAAAGAACTCGAACGCCCGCAACCGGATAATCGGTAACACTCTGCAAGCGCTTGAAGCCGCGCCAGATCGCCGGTTTTGAATCCGGAAGATGTACACTTCATCTGAATAGCTGAGGACGAGTGGTCTGCAACGCATGTAAAATCTTCCGCAAGAGAGTCTGTTACAAATCCAAAGCTCAACTATGAAGACTGAGCTCCGGACCTGACGGAAGCGTCAGAAAGGAGTTAACTCAACATGCGGCGTCAACTGCGTCTTGTGGCGATACTGGCTACTTGCCTGATCGCCTATGGACTCGTAATTCAAGCATTTCACTGGATGAATCTGGCCAGCGATCAAGCGTTCTATGGCGGTATTGCTATGATTCTCGGCCTGGTTCTTTTTGTCCCTGTAGTCGTGGGCACACTCTGGAGGAAACTATGACGATATTCGATGGCGATCAAGGTAAACATAAACCGGAAATACTTTCGCGCTTCGCGGACGCTGCATCTTCCCGTTCGCTTCTGCGCCCTGTGCTCTTTGTTCTGGCGGGCCTGCTTGGTCTGTGGATCATTTCGGGCCTGCTGTTTCGAGTGACCCGAATCGAGGCAGGATACACGGGGATTGAAGTGAATTTGGCGGGTAGTCAACGCGGCGCGTCGGAGATTCCTGTGCGTACGGGCTGGGTTTTCTATAGTCCGCTGACGACTCAGATTTTTGAATTTCCGACTTACGTGCAAACCGTGAAATGGACGCGCGACCTTAACGAAGGGCACGCGGTCAACGAGGAGATGGGCTTCAATAGTAAGGAAGGAATGGAAATCCAAACCGATGTTTCTCTTTCTTATGCAATCGAACCGCTCAAGGTGCCTGATTTTTATGTGAAATACCGGGTGACCGATCTAGATCTCTTCACGCACGGAATCTTGCGCGATATCGTACGAAACTCGCTGAATGAGGTGGCGTCGACGTTTACGGTCGAGGAAATCTACGGCGAGAAGAAGGCGCAATTCCTGGCGCAAGTAGCCCAGAAAATTCAAGAGAAAGTAGCTCCGGTCGGCGTGGGCGTTCAGCAATTCGGCTTCATCGGAGCACCGCGAGTGCCCACCGTGATTGCGCAGGCGATTACAGCGAAGGCGCAGGCGATTCAGTTTTCCGAGCGCGCCAAGAATGAGCTCGCAACCACGCAGGCTGAGGCGGCGAAAAAAATCGCCGAGGCCGACGGCGACGCGAAATCAAACGTTACGCGCGCGCAAGGTGAGGCCGACGCCAACCGCATTCGTCAGAGTTCGCTCTCGCCAGCGCTACTGGAATTGCGTCGATTGGAGAATCAGCGTGCCTACATCGAGCGCTGGAACGGGCAGTTGCCGTCGGTGGAGGCAGGTCAGGGGACAAACTTCCTGATGCAGTTGCCGCAGCAAAAATGAGAGGGCTCAGGGAGGACGCGGCCTAGCCCTCTCCCTTTATTTCCTTCTGACAATACGCGGACACTCAAAGTTGTCGACTCCTGCTATATTCGGCAGACCGAGGTGAGCATTGCGACGACGAGTGGTTATAACAGGCATGGGGTGCGTCAGTCCCAACGGAATTGGAAATCAGGTATTCGCTGCGGCCACGCTGGCGGGCACGAGCGGCGTCAGCAAAATCACGCACTTTGACGCCAGCGAAATCCCCGTGCAGATCGCGGGAGAAGTGCGCGGATTTGACGAACTTGCATGGGTCGACAAGAAAGAGCGCCGCAACGTCGGACGAGTCTTGCCCCTCGCTATCGCAGCGGCTACGGAAGCTTTGAAGGACGCGGGAATCGACACCGCTTCCCTACCCCTCGCCGAACAGCAGCGAATGGGCGTCATTCTTGGGACAGGCGGTGGTGCGCAGGAATTTACCGAAGAGCAATACCGCCTGTTCCACCATGGTCTCATCAAACAAATGTCTGCCCACTGTATTCCTACTGGAGTCATGGGAACCTTTTCAAGCGATGTGAGTATTCGTTTCGGTTTGCGCGGATCGAGTCACGTTGTCACGACAGGATGCACATCATCCACCGATGCATTTGGCTATGCCTATCGCCAGATTCAGCTGGGCCGTCTCGATGCTGCGCTGACCGGCGGGGCCGACGCTCCGATTGCGTTGGGCATCATGAAGGGCTTTATTCTGATGAAGATTCTCACAGACAGATGGAATGACGCGCCGGAGCGAGGTTCGCGTCCGTTCAATCTTGATCGTGATGGGTTCGTGCTCGCGGAAGGGTCATGGATGTTCATTCAGGAAGAATTGGAACATGCTCGAGCGCGGGGTGCGAAGATTTACGCCGAGGTCGCAGGCTACGGTTCGACCTGCGAGGCTTTTCATCGTGTTCGCATGTTGGAATGCGGAGAAGAATCCGCACGTGCGATTGAGCTGGCCATGAAAGAAGGCGGCATCGGACCGGACGATGTACAGTACGCCAATCTGCACGGAACCTCAACGCAACTAAATGACCGCATTGAAACGCGAGCACTGAAATTGGCTTTTGGAGAAGAACGCGCGCGCCAGGTACCGATGTCATCGCTGAAGTCGCAGATTGGGCATCCCCAGGGGGCCTGCGGTTCCGGCGGCATCGCAGCTACTCTCGTGGCAATGCAGAGCGGCCAGATACCTCCGACCGTGAATCTGGAAACCCGCGATCCAGAGTGTGACCTCGATTACGTTCCTGAAGCGGGCCGCAAAGTCGAGATCGAGCACGCTATTTGCAACTGCATCGCATTTGGATCGAAGAATTCAGCGCTGCTCTTGCGCCGCATGGCGTAAAGATTCAGCCAAAAACTTGCAGCACGGTTCGCTCAATCTGCTTCCATGCTGCCGTCCTCGGATCGATCACATCAAAATGTCCCGCGTTCTCCAGTTCGAGTAGGTGAACGTCTTCCCCGCGCTTTTGTTTTGCCTCCACGTAGTGCCAGCTGAAATCCGGTGGAACTACGTCGTCGTCCTTTCCCTGAACCAGCCATTGCGTGATTTTCGGAATGGCAATCTGCATTGGGTCGGCCTCGTGGTAATGCTCCGGGACTTCATTTGGCTTGCCGCCCAAAAACTCGACGACCGCGTCATTGCTCAAATGCAATTCAAAGCCTCGTTGCAGATCCACAACGCCAGCTAGCGAAACGACTCCCTGCAAGGAAGCCTCACGACTCGCTAACGCTAAGGCAAGTTGGCCTCCGGCAGAGTGCCCTAGAACTACGCAGCGGTCAGGATCGATGTCATGCTGACGCGCCACCTGACGCACATACCGGTATGCGTTTCGAATGTCTTCCAGCGTGCCAGGCCAGCCTCCGCCTTCGTCGCCGACGCGGCGGTATTCAAGATTCGCCGTCGCAATTCCCTTCGCGGTTAGCGCGGCACACAGATGCCCAGCGTAATCCAGCGAATACTTGTTGCGCCAGTAGCCACCGTGAATATTGACTGCAACTGGGTGCGGTCCTTTCGTCTTAGGCAGGCGAAGGTCGATAAACTGCGCGGCATGGGCTCCGTAGCGTAGGCGCAAATCGGCAGGCGAAGGCGTCAGGTCCAGAATGTTGTCGGCGGACATGGTCGATGGGCGAAGTTATCAGATTCGGAATCTTCCGGACACATCCATTCGGGACACGTCCAGCAGATCAACAACAAAAGCGGCGGACAAGAGTGTCCGCCCCACACAGGTTGCTATTCCTTCAGTTTCAGCTTGCTCTTGTTGTCTTCCAGAAACTTCTTCAGGTCTTCCGCTGCGCCCAGCAGGCGTGTCCACTGTTCGTAATACAGAGTAACCGGAAAGCGGCCCAGACCGTATACACTCACGCCGCCCTTTTCGCTGACTCGGAACTCCATAGCTCCGGTGCGCTTGGGACCCTGCTTTTCGAGTTCCGCAACTTTCGCTTTTAGTTCTTCGTAGGATGGCTCAGACATTAAATATCTCCTTCAAGTAGAAACTGTTTCTGGTGTCATCATAGTGAATGCTGAGGAAGTCGTCGAGCGAGCCGTAATAGTTTCGTCATTTGATTTTCCAGTCCAGGCTTCCAGTGCACTGGTTTTGCTACAATCCGGCTACGATGACTCCGATGGCCCCTTTTACCGACGTCCCTACCGCGCTGGAAGAGATTCGCGCTGGCCGCATGGTTGTAGTGGTGGACGACGAAGACCGCGAAAATGAAGGCGACCTTACCTTTGCCGCCGAGAAAATCACGCCAGAAGCCATTAATTTCATGGCTATCCACGGGCGCGGGCTGGTCTGCCTCGCGATGACGGGCGAGCGACTGGACTATCTTCGAATCGGAATGATGTCGGCCGAGAATACGTCTCAATTTGGGACAGCATTTTGTGAAGCGATTGACGCACGCGAAGGCGTCACGACTGGCATTTCTGCCCATGATCGGGCACGTACGATTCAGGTAGCCATCGATCCGGCAACGCGTCCGGCAGATTTGGCGCGCCCTGGGCACATTTTCCCATTGCGGGCTCGCAAAGGCGGCGTCTTAGTGCGCGCAGGACAGACGGAGGCTGCGGTGGATCTGTCGCGACTAGCCGGCCTGATTCCAGCGGGCGTGATCTGCGAAATCATGAAGGAAGACGGAACCATGGCACGCGTTCCCGACCTGATCGAATTCTGCCGGACGCATAGCCTGAAGATGCTGACGGTCGCCGACCTGATCCGCTACAGGCTGCAAAACGAACGCTACATCCAGCGCGTAGGCGAGACGACGATCAACACGCGATTTGGGGATTTCCGATTTATTGCTTACGAGAGTGAGGTTGACGGCGGAGATTCGCATATCGCGCTGGTCCGCGGCGATCTGTCTGGCGAGGCTCCCGTGCTGGTCAGAATGCACGCGCATTGCGTCGCTGGTGATGTCTTTGGCGCCACAACCTGCACCTGCCGCGAGATGATGGATGGCGCTTTACAACGAATTTCCGAAGAAGGTCGCGGCGCGATTATTTACCTGCATCAGACGGCGAAGAGCTTTTCTCTGGAAAAGCCGAGCCAGCCCGGTGGTGATCGCGGCGAGAAGACTGCAAAAACGGGGATTGCGTTTCACCGCGAAGCCAGCCTGCCATCTTTGCCCGAGCACGAACGTAAGACGCAGCGTGAAATCGGCATTGGGGCGCAAATTCTGTCGGATTTGGGACTGCGCAGGATACGGCTACTGACGAATCATCCACGCAAGGTTGCGGCACTGGAAGGCTTTGGGATTGATATTGTGGAGCAGTTGCCGGTGTCGGGTAGCCGGGTAAAAAGCTAGTACTAGTTGCAAACCGTCAATACAATTGTCATTCCGAAGGGCTTCAGCCCTGACGAATCTGCTTTGCCGCAGAGATAGCCACACGCGACAACTATTTGCCTCCCTTCTCGAGGAACGCTTTTGCCGCTTCCGCCAAAGTAATCATCAGAGTCATAGGGTCCACCGGTGACGCAATGAATCCGCAATCCACATAAAAACACCGCGCCCGCTCTGAAATCGCATGAACCAGCATGGCGAGGATACCCGCAATCTCCCCCGCCTGGAGCGTCCGCAATATAGCATCGCGCAGAAGCACCGGCCCAATGCGAAGACCCTGAAATTTCTCATCGACTGCAAGGCGTCCGATCACGATCACCGGCGCGGGGGCCGGCATATTGCGTCCTACGGATCCCGGCGCGCCAGCGGGAGCTACCGCGCCCACCGCAAGCGCGTAGTAGCCAACCACACGTTGGCCCACACAGACGACGTAGGTTCGCGACGCACCACTCGACTCATTGCGGAGAGCACGTCGCCGAAGCCAGTCGTCCAAACTGGGCTCGCCACAAGTGAATTCAGACAGATCGTGATCTGCACGCAGCTTTTCAGGCGCGCTTAGGGCAATACCACCGCTGCTCATTTATCCCACGGGGCTTTGGTCTTAAGCAGTCGCGCTAGCCGCGCATTGCTGGCTGGAGGTTTATCCAACATGGCGGTGAAACGTTTGAAGTCCGCGTCTGGCAGAGCAAAGTAACGGCGGTCCAGGAGAACAGCCTGCGCTTCGCGGCACACAATCTCCAGCATGAACTCCGAGCGGTTCCGCCCAAGTGCATCCGCCGCCCGGTCAATAAGGGCTTTTTGAGTCTGGGTGGCGCGGAGGTTGATGGTCTCGTCGCGTGTCTTGCCCGTTTTGGTCGCGGTTGTTGGCATATGTCTCCAGCGTATATGCATTGAGCGTACAATTATGTGCGCACAATGTAAATACTCGATGAGGGGACAATTGATTCGAGGTAGCGGTAGATTTGCACACTAAAGTATGCTTGACGTAACGCATACCACAAGCGACAATGACCTGTGATCGTCAGTTCGCGAGATAAGCGGACGCGAGACTTCGTCGACGGGAAGCGGGTTAGGGAGTTCTCTGGAATAGAACGCTCAGCTCGGCTAAAGTTGGACCGCATGGAAGTTGCGACCTCGCTAAAAGATCTTGCCGTTCTACCCGGCAACCGATTCGAGGCATTAGCTGGAAATAGAAAAGGCGAATACAGCATTCGCATTAACGATCAATGGCGGATTTGCTTCGAGTGGCCATCTGGATCGCTCGGGCCGCAGAACGTTGAAATCGTTGATTATCACTGAGACTCGCTCACGCGATAGGAGAATTTTTAATGGCTATCACCGCGATTCACCCAGGCGAACACCTCGCCGAGGAACTCAAAGAGCTAGGCATGAGCGCTGCCGAACTAGCCCGCAAGCTCAGCGTGCCGACCAACCGTATCACGGAGATTTTGAATAGCCAGCGAGCCGTTACGGGGGATACGGCGCTTCGCCTTGCTCATTTCTTCGGCACAAGTGCCGAATTTTGGCTGAATCTGCAGAGTCTTTATGAGCTGCGTTTGGCACAGAAAAAGGCGGGTGCGTCGATCAAGTCTCTTCCGACCTTGACCCGACAGGAGTCGGTGTCCGTGTGATCCCGCGACGCAACCATTTACCTCAGTACAATCAAAAAAACGACACGAAATCGCATGTCCCCCTCACTACGGAGCGTTGTCGAGAGCATCGCGATCCCGTGTTCGGTGAAGGCGTAGGGGAACTTACGTCTGCCGCCCCAACTTGATATTCCACTTTGGAATGTCAAGTTAGAGGCCTCTTTTTCTGTTTGCTGAAACATGAAGTCCTCGGGGAACCTGTCGATGTTTCGCTTCACAGCCTTGTTCAGATTGGAAGTTTGCACTTGGTACAAAACTGCCAGATCGGAATCGATCATCACCTTCTGTCCACGAAGATTGTGGATCAGACGTTCGACAGGTCTTGCCGAAACAGCGAGTTTGTCACTCTTGGGGATAAGCCACCCGATTTAAGGACTCAGAGCCCCGGTGCTTGACAACGAGTAGGGTTTACAGCTTTCAACCCTAGAACGGCTTCCGCGGACAAATCTCGTCTTCTTTCAAAAAAAACTGAGCGGAGCAGTTGTCCGACCCACAAATCACCGGTAAAACTCCTGCAATCTGTTTGCGCGTGATCAGCCCGAGCGTTCCGCAAGAGGGGCATGCAAGGACGGCCCAGTAGGGATCTTCTTTTTCGCCGATTTGGCCAGCGTTTTCCAGCACGAACATGGTTCCTGGCTGCATTTGCTCGGGAATCCACTCGTTCATCACGGTTACTTCGCCGATCATCATGATGCTCTCCTTCGTGCTGGCTGGGGTTGTCTCACAGTCGCTTTCGCGTTTTTCACGCCTTGACGGTTTCGGATGTCGGCTCTGATTTGCCGGAGCGCATCACTCACGCACACGCTCAGGATCGGCTGCTGAGAGTTCTTAAGGATGTCCACAATCTGGCGCGGCGAGGTTTCCAGAAATATGCGATCGCCGTCGGTCAACAGATGAGATTCGGCGGTGGCACTGACGGTTTCCGCTAGGCGCTTGCCGAACTCACGTTGCAAGAGTCCCATGACTTTGCGCACACGTTGGAGCGAGAAGCCCTTTTTGCGCAGTTGGCAAATGACCGCGACCTCGGTCAGGTCGGATTCCGAATAAAGCCGGCAGTGGCCGACACGCGCGGGCACAACGATTCCCTGCTCATCCCACCACTGCAACTGGCGAGCGGTTATGCCGGTGAGGCCGATCACTTCCTGACTGTGAAAACGATCTTCCATAATTGAATCAACCGATCTTGCACTTTGCTCAAAACAAATTCCGCGATGAATGTTTCAAACATTGTAGGGCTGAGTTGTTGAGAATCAAGTAAACATTCGTTGCCGGAGTGTTAATCAGAAGAGTTCGGGGACGAGCCTAGAGGGGACTAGGAAAACGAATGCGAACGCTCAGAATGCAGCCGTAGCAGTGGTTGCAGAGGGAAGGCGTGAAAAGTTGACACTCCGGACCTAAAAAGAAACCTGTGGAAATTTAGCGGGCGCCGCCGCCGACAAATTGGACGATTTCCAACCGATCACCATCCGCCAGCGATGTTTCTGACCATTGCGGGCGCGGAACGATGTTGCGGTTGTACTCCACAGCTACACGGTCAAGCTTGAGGCCGAGCTGCTCAAGGAGTCCGGCCAAACTTAGCGGCGCGTCGAATGAGCGCTCGTCTCCGTTGATGGTGAGTTGCATGGTGAGTTGCATGGTGAGTCGATTGTCGCAGGGGCTTCGGTGGCGGAGCAAGTGTTGGTGGAGCTTGCTAATGTGGCGCGCACACTCTTGTGCGCGAAAAGCTGGCATCATCAACAGACTCTTCGGAATTGGCGCAATAAGATTTGGGGTCTAGCCCGTGAAGTGCCGGCAGTTCGGCAGTCGGAAAACTTTGTTTTTCGTGCCATCCTCTCGCGGACAAGAGTGTCCGCGCCACACAGGCTAACGCACACAGGCTAATCGGCTGATTTCTTGAACGTGAATTTGCGGGTGACCGTGCGACCCTGGTGACTGGCCTGCACTAAAATTGCCGCCGATGCCAGGGCTCGCTCGTCAACATTCAGCTTGATCTCCGCCTTACCTTCGGCGTCGGCTACAGCCTCGCTAAATGCAGGTTTCTGCTCCGGACGATCCAGGCGCGACACAAGCTTGGCACCCGAAATCGCAGTTCCCGCTTCCGTCACTAGAAGCTTCATCAGCAGCGACGAGTCTGGGAAAACGTCGCTGGCATTTATCCATTGTAACTCGAGCTGCTTGACAGCGGCCAAAGTCTCTGGGGCTTCATGCTTGTCGAGCACGCTCTCCAAACGTCCTTCTTTGACGGCATCGGAGACCAGTTTGTGCTGCTCACGCAGAAGTTGCTCGACTTGAGACTCGGAGAGGGCTGCCTCGCTGGTTTTCGGCACTTCGGCAGATGGTGCCGAACTGCCGTCATAGTGCGATGCACGTTTCCCGATGCAGCGTCCGCGGAGGAAAACCTGCGTTTGCAGAAGTTTTTCCTGCTGGCGGGCTTCGCTTTGCACGTGATAAACCGTGCCGTCATGCTTAATGTCAGTGTTGAAGCCGAAAATCATCGCTATTTTCCCGCCTTGGGGCTGAAATTTTGTCTGCAAAAACTAAAACTTCTCGACTCGATTCCGCGTTTTTATTTCTCCGTACGCGAAATCCACCGCAAAATCGCTTTCAACGCTTGACACATCTTCGCGCGAAAAATAATCTAGTGAGTTGCAAGGTAAGCGCTCACGCGGATTATAGCTATCCCTTTTATGCCAGACAATTACTTCGTCCGCTACCTGCCCCTCCTAATCCACATTCTAGTGGCGTGTGGCGTTGCGGGCGGCATGATCGCACTGTCGACTATTCTGGGCCAGCGGCGTCCGAGCGCATTCAAACAACAGCCTTACGAATGCGGTATGACGCCCCAAGGCGACACCCGCGGACGGTTTTCCGTCAAGTTTTATCTCGTCGGCATGCTCTTCATCCTATTCGATGTGGAAGCGGTCTTCCTGTATCCCTGGGCCGTGATCCTGCGGGATCTAAAGATGTTCGGCTTTTGGGAGATGTTTGTGTACATTCTCATTTTTTTGGTGGGCTTCTTCTATGTGTGGAAGAAGGGCGTTTTGGACTGGAATGCGCGCCCTGCGCCGGAACGGGGGCGAGTCTAGATGCCTTTCGCGCCCGCCATTACCGATATTTCTCTACTGAAGGACCATCCTGTATTGGCCGCACTGCTGGCTTGGAATCATGCGGGCGTTGAAGCTGCGAAGTTTGATCGCGACGAAATGACAGTCTGGATTCCCGCAGTCCTCATTCGCGAGGCTTGCGCAATGTTGCGCGACAACAAAGATTTTCCCTGCAACTTTCTCGAAGACGTTACGTGCGTGGACTGGTATCCGAACGAGCCTCGCTTCGAGATCGTCTACCACCTGCTTTCAATGGCCAAAAAAGAGCGTGTTCGCCTGAAAGTAAGGCTTTCCAGCGATTCGTTGTCCGTGCCCTCGATTATTCCAGTGTGGCCAGCGGCGAACTTCTCTGAGCGCGAAGTTTTCGACCTCTTTGGAATTCATTTTGAAGGACATCCCAACCTGATCCGCATGTTGATGCCAGAGGATTGGGAAGGCCATCCG
>JAYVEP010000227.1:0-23355 GCA_043749225.1 Acidobacteriaceae bacterium | reverse complement strand
CGCATCGTGCGACGGATGCCAGCAGTCATAGTCTGTCACCATCGCGATGGTTACGTAACAAATCTCCGCTTCTCGGGCGAGCTTGGCTTCCTGCAGATTCGTCATGCCAATCACATCCATGCCCCAACTGCGATAGAGATTCGACTCGGCCTTGGTGGAAAATTGCGGACCTTCCATGCACAGATAGGTTCCGCCGAGCTTCCCAATTACACCTGCTATTTTGCACGCTCCGCTCACTACGCCCGTCATCTCGCCGCAGACAGGATCGCCAAAACCCACATGCGCCACGATGCCGCGGCCAAAAAATGTAGATACGCGTTGCGTCGTGCGATCCACAAACTGTTCCGGAATCACAAACTCCATCGGCTTGTGTTCTTCCTTGAGCGATCCCACGGCGGAGACTGAAACAATACGCTCGACACCGAGCTGCTTGAAACCATAGATATTGGCCCGGAAATTCAGCTCCGTCGGCAACAGCCGATGCCCGCGACCATGCCGCGCCAAAAACGCAACTTTACGGCCTTCGAGAACACCCGTGATGTACGCATCCGACGGATCACCGAACGGAGTGGTCTGACGAACCTCTTGCACCTCAGTGAGACCTGGCATGGTATACAGCCCGCTGCCACCGACAATTCCAATTTCTGCCTGCACCAAAAGCCCCTCCTAAGAAACAGCAATTATAGCGGGCGCGGCGGCGCTACTTCGAGGCTCTGCCGCTCATTGCGGTAAACACAGCATCGCTCAGAGACGCCGGATCGGCGAAACTTTCAGCCACCACAATGGTATCGCCGCGCACATCCATCAGCACTGCTCCTTCTTCCGTGCTCCAGATATGACTGCCGGTCAGGGTCTTCAAGTCTTCCAACGACCCCAGCTGTTTCGTATCCGCTTGCTCGGCATGCTGGTAGCGTTTCGCCAGCGACTTCGCATAAATCTCGGCAAACTCCAAAGCGTTGTCGGCGCTCGACCATCGCGACACATATAGCAAACAGAGCGGCCCTGATGGATTTGCCTTAGGCCTCACTGCAAAGTAATACCCACCGCGCCACTCCGGATAAATCCTGCGACTAGCCTCGGTGGCCGCAAACTGATCGACAAACATTGCTGTATCGAACTCTCCGAAACCGCCAACATCAATCTTGTCGAAATCCTTCAACAACCTCTTAAAATCCGGCACCAGCAGCGGTGGCAACTTCTCTCCCGCAAGATATGTTGCGGGTTCCATGATTTGTCGCGTCGTTGTGGGAGGGTTTTGAAATAGCTCAACCACCCCAGCATTTCCCCGCCTCGCCACAACCTGCCCCACAAAGTCCATTCCGTAACTATAGGGAAACGTAAGGGCCTCCTTCAAAAACAATGGTGCGCGCCTGAATTGAGGTGAGTCCGTTGTCCCTACCCGCATCCCTTCCCGCATCGCCTCAACCAGTTTAGGAGAGCTCGTCATCGACTGCCCAAATGGCGCTAAGCCGTAATCAATCAGTGCAACCGTTGCCTGTCCTTCCACTACGGCCTGGCGCGCCTCGCCCGCCTCATCGTCGGCCAATTCAGCGGGCGTCGGGTTGTCGACGGTTAGCAAGTCTTTTCCATCTCCGGCCTTCATCCATCTCTGGAGGTCAAAGTTCTGATCCTGCAACGCGTGTGTTAATTCATGAGCCAGCACCGGCTTTTGCTGATCGGCATTGACCCAGTTCAGCAGATTCACGGTTTTTGTCTTGGGATCGTAGTAGCCGGCAACTTGCTCGCGCAGCATCGCTATCAAAAACGTTTTCAAATCAAAATCTCGCGGAAGCAAGCCAAACTTCTTCAGCACAAGAGAGTTTCTCTGCATGCGCTGTGCGTCGTCGTCTGCCATGTGCTTTTCGATGTAGGCCACGACCTCATCCCGACTCACCAAACGCCGTTTTACGCGCCTGTGCTGCGGGAGCGCCGTCTCCTTGCTGGCAAACTTCAAGATTTCGTCGACCGACCGAAAAAGTTCCTTGGCCTCTGCATCGGAAATCCTGTGTTCGGGTGCAGGAGGCGGCGTGGCTTTCTGCGCATCTGTAGGGGGAGTCTCCGAGTGCGGCGCCGAAGAAACCTCTTGCGCCCGGCCCTCTCCCCAGGCAGCAATTGCACCGCAAAGCGCCAGCCCGCAAATCAGCCTTCGAAATTCTTTTCTTCTGCTCATCGACCTCTCATTCAGCGCTGCAAACCTCTCGCTGCCGCATTGTTCCCCACGTGCTCAGGCGGTTACAAGTCAGCTATAATCAGTGTCAACGATGTTAACCGATCTTCCAAGCAGAACGGCCGAAGGCGTAACGAATTTGCCACCAGATCAGCTAGCCTCGGACGGCAATCTGCCCGTCGAATTTCGCGCTCTAACGCACGGCTGTGGCGTCTACCAACTCACGGACCGCGTCAAAATTCTGCTTACCGGTGAAGACCGCACACGTTGGCTCAACGGGATGGCCACGAACAATGTGCGCGATCTGGCCGCGGGCCAGGGCCTCTACGCCTTCCTGCTGAACCCGCAAGGCAAAATTCAAGGTGATTTCTACGCCTACAATCGTGGAACCGACATTGTTCTCGACCTGCACAGCACCCAAGCCGAAAAACTGCTCTCGATTTTCGATCACTACATCATCATGGATGATGTTCTGGTCGCCAACGCGAGTGACAAATTTTCCGCCATCGGGGTCCAAGGACCGAAATCTCGCGAGATATTGGAGATCGCAGGAGTCCAGGTCCCAGAACTGCGCTCTTTGCAATTAATGCAGGCAAGCTGGCAAGGTATTGAGACAACGCTGGTTCGCTCGGAGGCATGGAAGCGCGACGCTTATGAAGTCTGGATCGGCCCTCACCACGCCTCTACCCTGATGCACTCGCTTCTCCAAGCTGGCGCAACAGCGGTCGGCGGCGATGCACACCACCTTTACCGCATAGCCGCAGGCATTCCGGTTTACGGAAACGACATTCGCGAACGTGATCTGCCTCAGGAAACCGGTCAGGAGCGCGCACTGCACTTCGCGAAAGGCTGCTACGTCGGCCAGGAAATCGTGGAACGCATTCGATCGCGCGGCCAGGTCCATCGCATGTTCTCGGGCTTTGAGCTGACCGCACCTTGCGCAGCAGGGTCCAAGATTACTGCGGAAATCGCGGGAGCCGCCAAAGAAGTCGGCGAAATCACCAGCTTCGCAGCAATTCCAGGGACCCCAACCAGGATGATCGCGGTGGGGTATCTCCGCCGCGAAGCATTCAACCAGCCGCTCACCGTCGACGGCGTTCCTCTCAAGCTCCACGCACTCCCTTTGGAAGATATTCTGCAAGGTAATTTACAGAACATTTCTTAAGAGCTACCTATGACTGAAAAATACAAAGATGAAGGTTTTACAGTATCCGATCGGCGACTATTTTCAAGCGAAGGCGATCTGCGTTCGGATGTAGTGGGAGAATTTGTTCCGAACAAAGAAGCGCCGCCGGTAGCCGATGCTACCGCAACAGAAACAGATCCACCGCACGATGCCCCTCCGATGCCGACTACCGCGGAGCAGACGGAGCAAGCCGATGCCTACCACAAGACCAACCGCTCCATGGATGAAGCCATTAGCAAGGAGCTTGGCTCCCGCGCTGCCGATCTCGAAATCTCGTTTGAACGCTTTTTGGGATCGATCTATATGACGGCCCTGATGCAGATGGGAATGGCCCATGAGCCCGGTGGCCAACCGCGTCTCGACATCCTGGGCGCGCGCCAAACCATCGACACGCTTGGTCTGCTGGCGGACAAGACCCGGGGCAATCTCACGACAGGCGAACAGAATTTTCTGCAAAACGCGCTTTACGAACTTCGCATGGCTTATCTTGAAGTAACCAATGCGTTGGCGCGTGAGCCTCAACCAGGAACAGCCGGACCAGTTGTTAAGTAGCCAGCCGTTAAGATAGAACGAACACTTCCGCATGAAAGCTACCCTCACTGTTCTAGGCAGCGGCACTTCCATGGGAGTGCCTACCATCGGCTGCGATTGCCCCGTTTGCCACTCCTCCGACCCGCGCGACCGCCGTTCGCGGCCTTCTATCCTGATCGAATACAACGGCAACGTCGTCCTCATCGACACGACTCCCGACTTCCGTGAGCAAGCATTGCGCGAGAACATACGCAAAGTCGACGCCGTACTCTACACCCACGCACACGCCGACCACGTTCTTGGGCTGGATGACCTCCGCCCGCTCAGTTATCACCGCCCCAACAAGATTCCGCTCTACGCACGGGCTGACCACGCGGCCGTGATTCGCAGCATGTTCAGCTATGCATTTGACGCAGTGTATAAATTTGGTGGCTTGCCGCAGGTCGAGCTCAAGCCACTAGAAGGCGCCGTCGATTTGTTTGGCCTGACTTTCCAGCCCATTCCCGTGGTCCATGGAGACGCAGAAGTGTGGGGATTCCGTTTCGGTTCCGCTGCCTACCTGACCGACTTTAGCCAGATTCCCGAAACCTCTTTCGAGAAGTTGCGTGATCTCGACATTGTGTTTCTGGATGCGTTGCGACACAAGCCACATTCGACGCATTCCACGGTCGAGAACTCTCTGGGAATCGCCGGACGGCTGCAAGCGAAACGAACCTTCTTCACCCATATCTGCCACGATTTGCCGCACGAAGAAACCAATCGCAATCTTCCACCCCAAGTACAGCTAGCTTACGACGGCCTCAAGCTGGAGTTTGAAGTTTAGCCCATGCAAGTCTTCCGCCAGCTCAGCGACGTTCCCCAGGATTTCGGCCCATCGATTGTCAGCGTCGGCAATTTCGATGGCATCCACCGCGCCCACCGCCAGATGCTGGACCAGATCGTGAGCCGTACGACAAAGCAAGGAGCAAAGTCGGTTGCCGTGACATTTAGTCCTCACCCGGCTCGCTACCTACGTCCAGACTCCTCACTCCAGCTGTTGACCCCCGAAGCTGAAAAGCTTCGCCTGTTCGCATCTACGGGATTGAATGCGGTGCTTTTGCTTACTTTCGACGAAACCCTACGGATGACATCCGCCTACGATTTCGCACAAACCATCTTGCGAGACACGTTGCACACTCAAGAAATTCACGAAGGCTTCAACTTCCGTTTCGGGAACAAGGGTGCCGGAAATATTCGAACCCTGACCGAACTAGGACAAGGCTTTGGTTTTGAGGTATTCTCCTACCCGGAGATGCGCCAGCGTGGACTCAATGTTTCCAGCAGCGCCATTCGAAACCTCCTGCAGGAAGGCCAACCACACCGCGCGCGACATTTACTCGGCCGGACATTCAGCATTCTCTCTTCCCCAGCTCGCGGCCGCGGCTACGGCAGCCAGTACACCGTTCCAACCATCAATCTGGCGCCCTACGACGAGCTTATCCCGCAAAATGGTGTCTACATAACCCAGACTCGCGTCGGCTCTGACTGTTTCGATTCCGTCACGAACATTGGCAATCGTCCGACATTTGGCGCCGATTCTTTTGCCATTGAAACCCATCTCCTGAACTTCCATCCCATTGACCTCCGCGCGGATGCAGAAATAGAAGTATTTTTCCTGAGACGGCTTCGCGGTGAAATCAGGTTTTCATCCCCGGAAGCCCTGCGAGAACAAATTGGACAAGATGTTAAGAAGGCCGCGCGGTATCTAAGGCTGGCTGCACGCAAATCAAAGCGGTAAATGCCTACTCAATCGCCTCCACGACCAACGTTTCCCGTTCCCCGCGCTCAGGTAATTGCGCGAGAATTATCGCAAGCAACACCAGCGCAATCCCAGCCACCTGCGTCGCGTTCACCCGCTCTCCCAATGCGACCGCAGCAATCAGAATCGAAAACACCGGCTCCAGACAACTGGCAATCACGGCTCGCGTCGGCTCCAAATGCTGTAGTCCGGAGAAGTAAAACGAAAACGGACCCAGCATTGAAATCAGGGAGAACCCCGCCAGGAATATCCACTGCGGTCGCGAATGGTGCGCCGCTGCCACCTTCCACGGAGGATTGACCACGACCCAAAACAGAGTGGCCACCGTCACCGTCCATGCCAGCACTTTCCAGCGGTCGTAGCGGGCAAGAACATCATGCGCGGCAATGTTGTAGTAACTGAATGACAATGCCGCAAGCAGCGCCGCTCCCACACCGATGCGATCCAGCCGCAGACCGTTCCCATGCACCAGATCAATCACCAGCGCTATGCCGACCACCGCCAGCCCCACCCCACCTATTCGCTTCAAGGTTGGTTTTTGCAGCCCTCGCCCCACCATGTACAGCAGAACCCAAACCGGGGCCGTATATTGCACAATGATCGCCGTCGCTACATTCGTCCGCTGGATCGCGAGATAGTAGAAGTAGTTCGACGCGGCCATGCCTAGAATTCCAATCAACACAAGCTTCACGATGTCGCGTCCCGGCAAGAACAGCGAGCGCACTCCTCGTCGAGCCACAAGAATCGTTAGCAGCGCGATGCACGAAAATGTCACTCTACCCTGCGCGATCATAAGCGCATCAATGTTGCCGACTATCTCTCCGCCAATCCGCAACTTCCCCGTAAACACAGCGCGGCCCAGACACGCTGCAATACCCCACTGCAGCGTGGCCAGACCGACGTAGACGAATCCACGAATTGGATGCCGCTCCGTTACCATGTTGTCTTCTTGACTGGAATTCAGAGAATTGAGGCTTACCGACCCAGTAGCTGATCCAGCCGATCGGGATCGAATCCGATCATGACTTCGTCGCCAATCAAGAGGGTTGGGGTCGAATGGCTCTTATACTTCTCCATCAAATCCTGCACCGCCAATGGATCTCGCGTAACGTCCCGCTCTTCGAACACGATCCCTCTCTCCGAGAGGAATGCCGTAACCACATGGCAGGGCGGTCAGCCAGGCTGCGTGAAAATGATAACTTTCGGCTGAGGCTGTTCAGTGTCAGTTTGTTCCATACAAACTCAGATTCCCTTCTTCGGCGATTCGCCGCACTTTCTTACTCGTATTCAATCTCAAACGTAATCTTAGCCGTCTTTTCCAGCATGGCAGACACCGAGCAGTACTTATCTTTGGAAAGATTCACGGCATCCTCCATCGACTTCTTGGCAACATTCCCGCGCACCTTATACACAAGCCGGATCGACGTATACACTTTCGGAGGTTCGGCTGCCTGCTCTGCTTCAGCTCGAACTTCAAGACTCGTAAATGGCTCTCGCTTCTTTTGCAGGATGTTGGCTACATCGGTCGCTGTGCATCCACACAGTCCAATCAAAACCAATTCCATTGGACTGTTCGCCGTCTTATCCGTCGAGCCTCCATCCGTAACCACGGCATGTCCGCTGCCCGCGATTCCCATAAACCTTGCATGGTCCACCCACACTGCACTTGCCTTCATCATGAAGAACTCTCCTTACCAAAACCTCCCAGGCGAAGTGCCTGGGGTCACCCGACTCACCGCCGATTATCCGTGACCGGCTCAGGATGAATCAGTACTCGAAACAACTGCGGCGCAGTTTGCTTGAACCGAATTTCCAATTCAGTCTGCACATCATGCACCCGCGAAAGCTGCAGCCCGTCCGGCATTGTGCAATGGCAGGAAAGATAGAGCCGGTCGCGCACCCGCCGAAAATGTACATCATGCATATCAATAATTTCCGGAAACTCCTCGGCGATCAATTTCAGCTTCTTCTCCAGAGCTGCGTCTTCAACCTGCTCATCTCCCGGTTCGATGGTCGCAGGCTCGCTTTCAATGTGCGTCAGAATCGACGAAATCTCCGGAACTTCTGCACGAATTTCTGCTTCCAGTTGCGTAACCCGGGCATGCGCTTCAATCAGCAACAGACTCTCGTTCAGCTCCAAATGTTGCTCAACATGCAACCGCCCGTTCATGTGCTGCACGCTCACGTCATGCACGTTCACATTGTGACGTGTTGCCACCGCTCGCACTTGGTCGAAAATACTTTCGTCAATCTGCGGCCGTGCCAGCGAGTGCACCGTCACATCAGCGTTCGGCAAAAGACGCTGCACCGTCTGCGTCACAGCCCTGACAATCTGTTCCGATCTCTGAAACGTCACCGCGCGGGGCAAAGCCACATTCAGGTCCGCAAAATATCGATTCCCAGCTCGCCGAATGCGCGCGCGATCCACCTCGACTACGCCTGCCAACTTGGAAACCTCGGCGATGATCCCCGCGCGGACACCCGCCGGCGCCGCATCCAAAAGCCCGTCGACAGTCCGACGCGCTAACCGCCAACTCACCCAGACAACCACAGCAGCCACACACAGCGCAGCTATCGGATCGGCCATTCCAAGCCAGGCTATCCCCGAATAGCGCCCCCACGCGACCAGGGCCAATCCCAAAATCACAACCGAACTCGACCAGATGTCCGTGCTGAAATGCAGCGCGTCCGCCTCCAACGCCTGACTGTCATACTTCACCGCTATGCGCCCCAATGCGCGCGACCGCCAAAAATCAATTCCAATCGACAACAGCATCACAGCAAACGCAAATATTGATGGCTCAATCTCCACTCGTTTAAAAAATAGCCTCTCGATGGCTTCGTAGATGATCCAGACGCAGGTCAGCAGTAACAGGCCGGTCTCAATAAAAGCCGAAAAATTTTCTACTTTGCCATGCCCGTACTGGTGCTCGGCGTCCGCTGGCTTGTCCGACACAGAGACGGAAAAGTAAGTCACCAATGCGGCTACCAGATCCAGTCCCGAATGTGCCGCCTCGGAAAGAATTCCCAACGACCCGGTAGCAAACCCCACAATCACTTTCAAAATAGTGATCGCAACCGCCGCCAACACCGAATTTCCCGCTACCAGTCGCTTCTCGCTGCGCATGCTTGTTTGTTGTGGCGGGGCTTTCACGGGGAGCATCCATCGATTATCGCCGCTTCCAGCTTCCCCGCCAAGCTGCAAGCGTGGAACATTC
Organism: Acidobacteriaceae bacterium; assembly: GCA_043749225.1. Taxonomy (GTDB): domain Bacteria; phylum Acidobacteriota; class Terriglobia; order Terriglobales; family Acidobacteriaceae; genus JANXUC01. The sequence continues at coordinate 14,455 of JAYVEP010000227.1, read as the reverse complement.
GACTAAGCCTGGCTATCGAGGATAGCGAGGCCGTATGCTAGGATGGAATCCGAATTCCTTCCTGGAGGATCCACTCACCGTGTATTTTCGTCATTTTTCCGCCGTGCTCGTTTGCTGCTCAATGGCTTTTGGCCAAGCGGCAGCTCCTATGTCGCCGCAAACTCAGGCAGGTGCGGCCGCTCCCACAGCTCCCTCCACCGCCCAAGTACCGCTGGATAGCGCCGTCATCACGCTCAAGGGTATGTGCTACCCGGCGGCTGCGGATTGTGCGACTGTCGTTTCTCGTAGCGATTTTGAAAAGATTATCCAAGCCGTCCAGCCACAAATGCCTTTCAAGATGCAGCGCCAAGTAGCTACCGGCTACTCCCAACTGCTCTCGATGTCCATCGAAGCCAAGAAGCGCGGCTTAGAGAATTCGCCACGCGTGCAGGAGCGCACCAAGATCGCCGTCATGCAGGCTCTTCAACGCGAACTCGTTGAGTCTGTGCAGGAAGAGGCTGGCAAGGTCTCCGATGCGGACGTTGAAAAGTTTTACAACGACCACAAGAGCAACTACGAACAGGCCGAGATGCAGCGCTTGTTCGTTCCTAAGACGCCCCAGCCAGAAGAAAAGGCCGACAGGAGAGTAACAGCGGCGAGCGCCAAAACAGGCACAAAGACTGCAACGAAAGCTGGCGTGGCGACCAAGGATGTCGCAACAACTAAAGCCGCAGCCACTCCCGCCGCCACCGAAGCAAGCTTGAAGGCACTTGCCACCAAGTTGCGCGCCCGTGCCGTCGCCGGTGCCGACCTCGCCAAGCTGCAGGCCGAAGCTTTTGCAGTCGCCAACATCAAAGCCGCTGTCCCCGACACGAAAATGGCGAAAGTCACACGCGCCACGCTGCCTCCCACCCATCGCGCTGCCTTCGACCTGAAGACGGGCGACGTCTCCGAAATCATCCCCGAAGGCAACGGCTACTACATCTACAAGATGGGTGCCAAGAGCACGCAGTCTCTCGATGAAGCGAAGACGGAAATTCGCAGCACCGTCAAGAGCGAGCGCATGCAGCAAGCCATGGAAGGGATTTCCAAAATGGGCGCGCCCGAGCTCAACGATGCCTACTTCGGCCCCGCCGAAGCTGCTGCACCACGTGGCCCAGGCGGCATGGCCGGACACCCCTCGTCCCCTGAAAAGGCTCCCGAGAAGGAATGACGGATTCAAAACCTGCAATTGTTGTCACAGGAGCAGCCGGCAATCTAGGCCGCCGTCTGCTGCCCCTGCTTTCGAATTTCTCCGTCACGGCGATCGACGTTCATCCGCCAGACGCTGGCGCTGCTGACCAATATGTGCGCCTCGACCTAGGCCGCGAGGAATCCTGCCGCGAACTCTTTCACCTGTTTCAACAAGTACGCCCGGTTGCGGTCGTCCACCTGGCCTTCGTGATTGATCCAGTCCGCAGCGGCGTTCTCGATGTGGATCGCATGTGGCAGATTAACGTAGCTGGTACCGCTCGCCTGCTGGAAGCCATCTCTGAAACCAACCGCAATGGCGAAAATACCATCCGCACCGTCGTCCACCTAAGCAGCGTGGCTTCCTACGGCTCCGATCTGGAGCGCCTGGCGACCGAGGAATCCAAGCTGGGCGGACATACGTTACCCTACGCCCTGCACAAAAAGGAATCCGACGAGGTCGTTCAGGCTTGGGCGCCGCAACTCGCGCAATCGAGCATCTACCTGCTGCGTCCGCACATTTTTGCCGGCGCCAGTATGGAAAATTATCTAGTCGGCGCATTCCGTGGCACGGTGAATGGAACAGGATCTTTGGCGGATCGCCTGCGCGCCAAGGGCAGGCGCCTCCCCTGCATGTTGCCGCGCGGTCAGCGTTACCTCGACAACAAAATTCAATTCGTTCACGTCGACGACATGGCCCGGCTGATCGCCCACATCGCCAACCTTCAGGAACCTGCAACCCAGCGCCTGACTATCTTCAACGTCGCAGGCCGCGGTGAACCACTCACCTTCGCCAAGTGCGTGGAACTCGCTCGCAACAAGCTCATCCGCATTCCGGGAAAATGGGCCAGCCGCATGGTGTTGGAAGCCTTATGGAAGTCTGGCATCTCAGCCATCCCGCCCGAAGCCCTTCCCTACATGAGCGGCGAATACATCATGGACACCACCCGGTTGCAAAAATGGTTGGGCAGCAAATATTCCGAAGTGATCCAATACACAATTGAAGACGCGTTCCGCGAGACGGTTACATAAGAGCTCGTGTGGCAGCGGAGCTTTCTCCGCTGAGCGGTTAACACCCGCAAGCTACATTCCGATTGTCATTCCGAACAGCTCCATCGTGAGGAATCTGCTATTTCTTTCCCCAAAATAGGCTAGCAATCCCAAACGTATAAGGCGTCCAAGTAGCTTCCCGAAACCCCGCCGTCCGCATCCGTTCCAGCATCTCCGGAGGCTTGGGAAACCTTTCCACCGATGCAGGCAAATACGAATAAGGCCCGCGCACTCCCGAAAGCGCAGTCCCAATCTTCGGCAGCACCTGACGAAAATAAAATCCATACACTTTGCCGAAAGCGCCTTCCGGCTCGCTGCATTCGAGGATGCCGCACTCACCCCCGGGACACAGCACCCGCAAGATTTCCCGCAGCCCAGCATCGTAGTCCGTCAGATTCCGAAACCCGAACGCAGACGTTACCAGACCTAAACTGCCGCTGGCAAACGGCATTTGCAGCGCGTCCGCTTCAACCCAACTCAAAGCTTTCCCTCGCTTCTCAGATTTCGCAGCTGCTCGAAACAACATGGGATGCGCAAAATCCGCGCCTACAATCTTCGCATTCCCTCGCGCACGGCTCTCCAAGGCAAACGCCATATCCCCGGTGCCACAGCACAAATCCAGGACCCGCTCGTTCGGATTCTTCAAGATCGCATCAAATTTTCGCGCCGTCCGCCACCACCACAGCCGATCCACATTCATGGACAGCACGTGATTCAGCAGATCGTAGCGCGGCGCGATAGCGCCAAACATTTCCTTCACGGCGCGAGCCGCCGCCTGCTGGTCCGTCGCGCCAGCAGGAGCTGCTCCAATAACCGCGACCGCCCGAACCGCCGATTTTTGCAGAGCGCTCTCCCTGTCTTCAGTCACTGATCCCCGCGAGTTCCTTCGACATGCCCCGCAGCGTCTCGACGGCTTCCAGCACAACACCGTCCGGAACTCCCGTCACAACCTCAACCGTTCCAATCTTCGATTTGGGCAAAACGAAATGCACCTTGCCCGCGCGCGACTTCTTGTCTGAGATCAATCTCGCCACCACTTTCTTTGCCGAGACCTTCACCGGTGGCAGTTCCCCAAAACTCAGAACCGCGCGTGCAATTCTCTCCGCCTCCGCACTCCCAATGTTTCCGGTCGACTCGGCGATCCAAGCTGCGCCGATCATGCCCCAGGCCACTGCCTCTCCGTGCAGAAAATACTTGTACCCAGTCTCCGCTTCCAGCGCGTGACCCAGCGTATGTCCAAAATTCAGGATGCGCCGCACCCCGCCTTCGCGTTCATCCGCCGCAACTACTTTTGCTTTCAATTTCACCGATGCGGCAATCACTCGATCCAGCGCCGCGCCATCGCGCCGCAAAATCTTGCCAGCATTTGCTTCCATAAACCGAAACAGCGAAGCATCGCCAATCACGCCGCACTTCACAGACTCGTAGAGTCCAGCCCGAAACTCTCGCTCCGGAAGCGTTGCTAACACATCCGAATCAATCAGCACCGCGACCGGCTGATGAAATGCCCCCGCCAGATTTTTCCCGGCCTTAAGATTCACTCCAGTCTTCCCACCCACGGACGCATCCACCTGAGCCAAAAGCGTAGTCGGAATCTGCACAAAATCGACTCCGCGCATATAACACGCTGCCAGAAATCCCGCCACATCGCCCACCACCCCGCCACCCAGCGCAATCACCGCGCAGTCGCGATCCGCGCCCAGCGACACCATTCGCTCAGCCAGACTCTCCAACGTGCGGAAATTCTTATGCGTCTCGCCATCACCCATCTCCAAAAATTCAACTCGCAAGGCTGCTTTCGTCAGCGACGCTTCCAGCTTGGCTCCCCATAACCGCCGCACCGGCGGCACGGTCACCACAAAACATCTCCGCCCCTTGCCGAGCACACGCACCAATTGCTGGCCCGCCTGATCGATCAGCCCGCGCTCCATCAACACGTCGTAATGGCGCGGCGCAACTTGCACCTTCACTCGTTTCATATCAAGTCGTCATAGCTTTCTTGGGAAACACCACTGACGCTCCCACGGACGCAGCCAACACAACCGCCACAAATCCCAGCGCCGCCACCGTCGATATTTCAAAATAGCCAGAAGCCAGCATCTTTGCCCCAACAAACATCAAAATCACAGCTAACCCGTAATGCAAATAATGAAACAAATCCAACATGCCAGCCAGCGCAAAATACATCGACCTCAGCCCCATAATGGCAAACACATTCGACGTATAAACCACAAACGTGTTGAGCGTAATCGCCAGAATTGCCGGAATCGAATCGACTGCAAACAATACATCCGTCGTCTCCACCACCAGCAAAACGATAAACAGCGGCGTGGCAAAGAGCCCTGCTCTTCGCACAAAAAATTTGTCGTCAACAAATTCCTTCGTCACCGGCATGAATTTGCGAAACAGTCGGAGAACTGGATTCTTCTCCGGATGAATCTCCGACTCTCCCTGACGAAACAACTTGAACCCGCTATACACCAACAACGCGCCAAACAAATATGTGATGAAGTGGAACCGCCGGAGCAACCCTACTCCAGCGAATATGAACACCGCACGCAGCGCGAGTGCTCCCAGAATCCCCCAAAGCAGCACCTTGTGCTGATGGTCGCCATCCACCTTGAAGTAGCGAAATATCAGAAGAAACACAAAAAGGTTATCGACGCTGAGAGAAAGCTCAATCACATAGCCAGTGACGAACTCAAGTGCGGGCGTCCTCCCCTCAAAATGGAGCAAAACGCCTGCAAAGGACAGGGCCAGCGCTATCCAGATCACACTCCGGACAGCAGCGTGGCGAAACGAAACCGTACGTGCGCGGCGCCCAAACACGCCCAGATCGAGCGCCAGCATCACCAGCACAAATAAATTGAAGGCAATCCAGAATATGGGTCGGTCCAATGGATCATCCTGTCGCGGCTATCTGTCGCGATTGTAAACAACTTCCGCCAGCACGTCTGACCGGCCTATTTCTCGCGACCGCGCGCACCACTCTCCCATGCCTCCCACTGCCCAAACCCCTTCATCTGGACATCAAGCCCGGTCTCTCGGAGAGTCTGCTCAACCTCCCCGCGAGACAACCGCGACCCCACTCTTTCCGGAGAATCCGCTAGACGAAACGCAACCACCGCAGCCTCCGCCACATGCTTTTGAAGATTCGCAAAGTCAACTTTGTCGAACGTATCCGAACTCGCGTGATAGTTCACCAAATAGTTGGCCTCTTCCTGGCTGGCAACGAACGTCGGCACCCCTTCCAGCAGAAAATCCATATGATCGGTCCCGGATTCTGCGTCGGTCGTCAACGCCGCCGCGCCCCAAGCCTTCAACGGAGCCACAATCTCCGCCGCCGCCTGCGCCACATCTTTGCGCCCTCCCAACGAGAAGCCCGTCACGCGCCCTGTTCCAGAATCGAACACGACCGCCGCCACATAGCGATCCATTTCCGCACGGTGCTGATGCACATACGCCCGCGAACCCATCAATCCTTCCTCTTCGCCAGAGAAAAGAATGAAGCGAATACTCCGTCGCGGCTTCATGCCAGAAGCCTTAATCGCCCTGAGCGCCTCCACTACCAGCGCCGCGTTGCAGCCGTTGTCGAGAGCCCCAGTGCCCATTTCCCACGAATCCAGATGCGCCCCCAACACTACATATTCGTCCGGCTTCTCACTGCCACGAATTTCCGCAATCACATTGGAGGCCTTAATCGGCCCGCTGACTTTATTCGGAATTGAAACATTCGCGGTAAGCTGCCTTCTTTTCTCCAGCAACCGTCCCATCCGCCGCGCATCCTCGCGCGCCACCAGCAGGACTGGAATCCGCTCAATCTCTCCGTGATCCGCATTGGTGTGCCGATAAAGCAAATCTTGCGGGCGCGTGGACTCCAACAAAACCAATCTCGCCCCCTCCTTGATCGCTTTCTCAATCACCACGGGCGTGCGCATATACTCGCCGAACAAGTCTTCCCAAGTCTTCATGGTTTCGGTGTGCACCAGAATCGCTCGACCCTTTATCCCACCAGGCAAGCCTTTCGCGCGCTCAAAGTCCTCGCTCGATCCCGTGCCCAAGTCAACCACGCTCACGTTAGGCAATTCCGCCGCAGGTCCCCAGGCCAGCGAAACAGCACGCGCGGAAAACTCCCCGCCGCCCGTAACGCGCACCGTCATCCTCGTGGCGCCTTCTGCCCAACCATGATCAATTTCGAAGTCTTCGGTGTGGACTTCGTCCGCTCCGGCAGCCTTGAATTTCGTGACGCCCCATTGCACCGCGCGCAGCATGGCTGTGGTTCCCGGCACGCGCCCGCCAATTTCATCCGTCAGTTCTCGCAGATTCGCGTGCAGCGTCGGAGCCTTTTCCGCCTCCACCATCAATGCAGATGTATCCCCATGATCCGCCGCCAAAACTGAATGATGACTCGTCCACAATCCCAGAGTCGCCGCAAATACGCACGCTGTCATCACCGCAATCGGTCTCTTCTTATTCTTCATGAACTCAACTTTCAAAATGGGAGATTGAACTGAAACCAGAAAAGAGACTACTACTTCCGTTCGTCCACTAACCGCACTGTTTCGTAAATCACATCGCCCGCAATCTCCAGGCTGCGCGGACTCAACTTGTCCATCGTATCCTGTGGCGAATGATGAAACACATTGTTGTATCCATAATCCAGATCAATCAGATCGGCGCACGGCACTCCCCGCTTTACAAACGGCATGTGGTCGTCTTCCACGCCGATCTCGCGCGCAAAAAAGTGAGACTGTACGCCCAAACGCGTCGCCGCCTCCAGCACGAAATCTTCCAGCCATACAGCGGAATTCACATCGCGATCCACGTTTAGATCTGCGTCGCCAATCATATCGGCTAACAGCAACGCTTTCACTTTCTTCAGCGTCCCATCCTTCTCCCACACTTCCGCTAAATGCCGCGTGCCATAGAGGCTGTCCGTCGCCGACCATTGCCGCATGGCTTCTTCTGCATCCGTCCACACCAGCCATACGCTATAACCATCGTGTTTTCCGCCCTTTTCCGCCGATCGAAGATGATTTGCCAACTCCAACAAAATCGCTGTACTCGACCCGCCATCATTCGCGCCAACGTAATTCGTGTTCCGCAGCGGATAATTCGTATCGTAGTGCCCAGCAATCACGATAACGCCATCTTTCGTTCCTGGAAATTTCGCGATAAAGTTCTTCCCCGGAAACTTCCCTTCCGGACTCTCCACCGTGAAAGAGTCTTCTTCCAGCACATCGCCCTTCAAATGCGCTCGCAGATAATTCTCTAAATTCTGATGCCCAGGACTGCCCAGAAATCGCGGACCGAACGTAACCACATCCTTCACGTACTGCATTGTCCGCGCTCCATCAATGACGGGCTTCGCTGCGCGCTTCGATTCAACCCCAGGCGCAGCCGGAGCCTCCTTCGCCGCAGCCGACAAGCTCTTCTGCGGCACCGCATCCGCCGATGCCGCCTTATCCCGAGCACACGCACAAAAACTACACGCCAAAAATATCCCCAGCGCCAATCGCTTCATCGCTACGCAGCCTCTTTCGCCCGATTGCGCCGTTCCGGGTGCACCAGCCATGCCACTCCTATACTCAAAACGTACAAACCCACCATCGGCGCTGCAAAAATGCACATGCTCCAAACATCCGCCGGAGCTACAATCGCCGCGATGATGAAGATCACCAAAATCGCATACCTAAAATTCTCGATCATCCACTTCGCACTCACAATGCCCATCAGCGCCAGAAAAAATATCAATATCGGCATCTCAAATATCGCGCCCAGCCCAATCACAATCGTCAGAAACAGATCCGTATATTCTTTGATCGTAATCATGGGTGTGAATTGGCTGCTAAAGTCCAGCAAGAACTTCAACGCCGTCGGAAACGCCACCTTGTATCCGAAAAGCCCGCCCGCAAGAAATAGTCCCACAGTCGACACCATGAAAGGCGCAATATACTTCTTTTCATGCCGATACAACCCAGGGGAGATGAACGACCAGATTTGATACAGAATCACCGGAGACGCGACAAATATCCCCGCCATCGCGCTGATCTTCACGTAAAGGTTAAACGGCTCAATCGGATTCAAATAGACAAGGGACTCCGACAGATGATGCTCGCGGAGAGCGGTAATAATGGGAACTTGCATCAGCCCGTAGAGCTTCTCGTGAAAGCCGTAGCAGGCAAGAAAACCCACCACAATCGCGATCGCCGAATTGATCAGCCGCTTGCGCAGATCCTCCAGATGTTCCAGGAAGCTCATTTGCCGCAGCAGTTCTTCCCTGCTTTGGGTCTCGTTCGGCGTCCCGTCTGCCTCAGGCATCGGAGCCTTTCGCGGAAGCTGCCTCTGGGGCGGAACTTGGAGGGACGGAGCTCGGACCAACGGACTCTGCAGAACTCAACTCGGAGCGCGCTGCCTGAGAAGACGTCTCCGAAGGCGCGGAATTCGCTTCAGGCTCCCGCAGCATCCCACTGGCGATCGTCCCAATCGGCGCACTCGAAGCTTCCGGTTCGGCAGCAGGCTGGATCGAAGGCTGCGCTGGAGGCAATATCGGTTGCTTGTCTCGTTTCTCCTGCAGCTCTAAGTTGTTGATTTCCGACTCGATTTGATACTTAAACTCATTGCTGGCACGCTTGAACTCGTTCATGAACTTGCCCAGTTGCCGAGCCAGTCCAGGCAGTCTCTTCGGCCCCAGAACAACGAGCGCCAACACAAACAGAAAAAGCATTTCGCCAGCACTGCCAAAGCCCATGCAGGTTATCATAATGCCTGCCGTTCGAGCCGGGCAAACCGAAAACGCGATATCGCATGTTTTTTGCTCTTCTTTTTGCCTCCGCGCCCATCGCCTGCCGCCCGGATTGCATCCTAAGAAACAAGACTCGCCCTGCCTACCAGGAAGGTGACCTTTGAGTATCTGTCCCGTCTATGAATCAACACTTTGCGTGCTATACTGCGCTCATTGCTTGTCATGGGCCAGGCACGGTTTTAGGCCTTTTTCTTGAGGATATTTCAAATGCCTAGTAGTACCCGACGTTCTCTGTTTTTTGTTCTCGTAGTTCTTTTGGCGTGCGGCCTCTTTGGCGTGGTATTTGCCCAAAAGACGGAAGCAGGCTCTTCCACCGACTCGGAAGCCGATGTCAGCTCCGGCATGCGCAGCTTTACCGAAGTCTATCGCGTCATCGAGCAGAATTACGCGGAACCCGTCAACGCCGACAAGGCCATCTACAACGGCGCTATCCCGGGCATGCTCCACGTCCTCGACCCGCACTCTAGCTTCTTCGACCCTAAGCAATATTCGCTGATGCGCGAAGAGCAGCACGGCAAATATTACGGCGTCGGTATGACGGTCGGTCCCCGCAACAGCAAAGTGATCGTGATCATGCCGTTCTTTGGAACTCCGGCCTTCCGCGCTGGCATCCAGCCCGGCGACATCATTGTTGCCGTCGATGGCAAGGCTACCGACAACCTCAGCACCAGTGAGGTTGCCGACATGCTCAAGGGCCCTCGCGGCACCACCGTTCGCATCACCATGCTGCGTGAAGGGTCCGATAAGCCACTCGAATTCAACGTTGTGCGCGATGAGATTCCGCGCTACTCAGTCGATCTGCATTTCATCATCCGCCCCGGAATCGGTTACCTGCACGTCACCAATTTCCAGGAAACTACGGAGCACGAAGTTGCCGCCGCTCTGGAAGAATTCGGTGACATCAAAGGCCTCGTTCTAGATTTGCGCCAGAACCCCGGTGGCCTGCTCAATGAAGGCGTGGGTGTCGCTGACAAGTTCCTCAAGAAGGGTCAGCTCGTGGTTTCGCACCACGGTCGCGCCTCCCAGGAAAAGCGTTACTACGCCACCCACGGCAATGGCGGCAAGGAATATCCTCTCGTCGTGCTCGTTAATCGCGGAACCGCTTCTGCCGCGGAAATTGTTTCCGGAGCCATTCAGGATCACGATCGCGGCCTCATCGTCGGCGAAACCACCTTCGGCAAAGGCTTGGTTCAAACCGTTTACCCAATCGCGGAAAATACTGGCTTGGCTTTAACCACCGCTCGTTACTACACCCCCAGCGGCCGCCTCATTCAGCGCGACTACAACAACATTTCCCTCTACGACTATTACTACAACCATGAGGGCGAGGAGAAGGCTCCTAACCGCGAAGTGAAGCTCACCGACAGCGGGCGCACCATGTACGGCGGCGGCGGCATCACGCCCGACGTTAAGATTCCGCAGGTGAAGTCCACTCATCTGCAGGAGACTTTGCTGCAACACTACGCCTTCTTCAATTTCGCCAAACACTACATCGCCAGCCATCATCCCAGCAAGGACATGGTGGTCGACGACCCGATGCTCCTGGAATTCCGCCATTACCTGGACGATCAGAAGTTGGCCTTCACCGAACCTGAATTGACCGAAGTCATGGATTGGGTGCGCGCCAACATCAAGGCCGAAATCATGACCGATCTCTACGGATCGGAAGAGGGCTTGAAGTCCCGCGCCGAATGGGACCCGCAAATCAACAAAGCGCTCGACCTTCTGCCCAAAGCCAAAGAATTAGCCGAAAGCGCCAAGAAAGTCGTAGCCGAGCGTCACGGCAGCGCGAGCCTGGTTCGGTAGTCTACTTTTCGAAATTTGTGATTCTTAAATTTGTCCTTCTGAGAGCAGCGAAGAATCCCTTTACCTCCGCAACCCTTGCCCGGTAAAGAATTCTTCGCTACCCTTCAGCCGAACCTCCACCCTAACCATCACCCATGACCGGCAACCACGTCCTCTGGACCCTCGCGATCACTGTAGCCCTCATCGCCGGAATCACGGACTGGCGTAGCCGCCGCATCCCCAACTGGCTCACGGTGCCCGCAGCCCTACTGGGCCTGACACTAAGCACAATCTTCTTTGGATGGTCCGGTGCCAAGTCCTCTCTCGCTGGCCTCGGCCTGGGCCTGCTGATCCTCTTCCCCTTCGTCATCCTCAACGCCTTCGGCTTCGGCGACTGGAAGCTGGTAGGAGCCTCCGGCGCAATCCTCCGCACCGATTTGCTGTTGCAAGTCTTCGTCGTCGCCGCCATCCTGAACGCTCTCATTGCGCTGGCAGTGGTCATCTTCCGCGGCCGTCTGCTGAAAACTCTCGGAAATATCGGCCATATTCTCGGAGCCCTCGTCCGTTTCCACCGTCCCGACCCCACAATCTCCCTGGATAACCCGCAAACTACCAAAATTCCCTTCGGCATCGCCTGGGCACTAGCAATTTTCGCCTGTGTGGGTGCAAAATTATGGGGTGCGTGAGATCGTCTGGTAGCGGAGCTTGCTCCGCTGAGCTTTTGATCTCTTCAACGAACAAATCTCTTCAACGCAAAGAAAAGGGGCACCCCATCGTTTTTTTACGCACTTTGTGAAACAGGGTGGGAGGCGGTAATCTCAACCCAGCCGTTCTTGATGTTGTTCGAACCTGGAAACGAAGTTATGAAACTCTCCCGAATTCACCGCATCTGGCACGACTGCACCGCCGCCGAAATCGCCGAAGCCGCTTTCGTTCTCCCCCTCATGTTCGTTTTCCTCATCGGCATTTTCCAATTTGCCCGCGTCTACATGGTCTATTCCACCATGCAGCGCGCCGCCCAGGAAGGCGCTCACGCCGCCGCCGGTTCCAGTTGCGCCACCTGCCCAACGACTCCCATTCCCCATCAAATTCCCGCCGATGTCGTTGCCAGAAGTTACGTGCATCCGGTGTTCCAAATTGCACACGTTGACGATGTACCGCTCGTTGGCACGCCTCCTGCAATTGCCCTGAAATCTTGTGTCGATGGCATAACCGTGGTAGATTGCGACACCGCAGGAACATCTGCCAACCCACAAATCTGTCTTCGGCGTAATGTAGTCCTGAATGAGCCTGCCGCTAACGGCGCCAAGGTCTGCGGCACCGCTCTCAGTCTCACCTATCCCTACGGCTTCACACTGCCCTCCGTCACCACAACTCCGCCCTACATTTCGAAGCAAACCTTCGCTTTGAACCTGAAGGCACACGCGCAAGTGGTCGGGGAGGATTGATGCTGACTTTGCGTACGACCTTCCATCGCGTCTCAGCCGAAACTGGCGCAACTCTGGCGGAGTTCGCTTTCTCACTCCCGTTTTTGGTGGTCATCCTCTACGCAGTCTTCGATTTCGGTGGAGCCCTGACCCTAAAGCAAAAACTGGGTGCCTCCGTCTACGAAGCCGCCCGCACCGCCGCCGGCCAGAGTACGGCCGACCTCAGCAACTCCACCGTCGCAGCCACCGGCTCCATCGCCGACATTCGCGATACCCTCGCGCACCATCTCCAGGCAGCGGGCGTAAGCGATTGCGGACTTCTGGGGGCGCCCGGAGCCACCAACGCCAATTTCCAGTGGGTCTACAACGCCAGCACAGGCTGCCCAGCGCCGCTGGTCTTGACCATCAACCGCCAACAGGTTCTTACAGTCACCGTCGGCGGGAAGACCACCAAATTGATTTACACTCAAGTCCTCCTCAAGTATCCGTTCCAATGGCGGCTATCGCAGGTCATTCAACTGCTTGTCCCCAATGGCACTTTTCCTGCTTCCTCCACGATTACGGTGGAAGCCAGCATGCAAAACTTAACTTGAGCGGAGCTTGATGTGAGCCGACCCCAACCATGTTGAAGACTCTTCCATCTCCGCGGCTCCAGCGATTTCGTACGCACCGCCACGAACGCGGCATCACGCTGATCTTCGTCGTAGTTGCCATCTTCGCCCTGCTCGGCGTAACGGCGCTCACCATTGATCTCGTCACACTCTACGTTTCAAAAGCCGAAGCCCAGCGTGTAGCCGACGCCTCCGCTCTGGCTGGCGCAAAAACTCTCGTCGACAACGGTGTAACCGCCGACCCCTCCAACACCCAGGGAAACTGGACCGACGCCTGCGACCAAGCCATCGCCATAGCCAGGGCCGTCGCCAACCAAGGGAAAATTGGCGGTTCCCAGCCCGCCACCCTAACCATCACCTTCGGCAGCGGCGGAGCCTTCGGAGCCTGCCCCACCAACGGTTCGCCCGGCACCGGCTTCGGCGTCAACCCCCAAGTCAACGTAGCTCTGCGCAGCACCAACCTCCCCCTGTTCTTTGCCAAAATCTGGGGACAGCGCACCAGCACAGTTTCCGCCACCAGCCAAGCCGAAGGTTTCAACCCATCGGGCACCAATATTCCGGTAGCTGCCAAGTGCGTCACCCCGTGGCTGATTGCGAATAACGATACCGTGCACGCGAACCGCATCATGCGAACCGGCAACGGACGCATCCGCAACCCGGGCCCGGCCCCGGCTGGCATTATCGGAGAGCCGCTCAAACTCGTAACCGGCTGCAAGAACCCAGCCAACTGCGCCGTACTCAATACTCCGAGCACGATTTCTGGCGAACTTGGCTACTACCCCATCGACCTCGGCACTCCCGCCACCAGTGGCCCCAGCTGTTCCACCGTAGGCTTCACCAACTACATGAACAACATCGTGATCTGCAACCCGGCGCCGATCGCCTGCGGTTCAACCGTCACCATCGATGCCATTACCTACCCCGACGGCACTCCTAATATCCAAGCGCTGGAGTGTCTGACTAATGCAACCGCCACGGGTGCAGGAAATGGCCAGGACACGGTGAACACAGCTACTTTCCCGCACACCATCGCTGCCGGATCGAACCATCCGTTGGTGACGAACATTAGCACTGGGGACCTGGTCTCAGGAAGCCGTTCCGTCGTCACAATCCCCATCTATGACTCGGGCCCTTCCGCCAGCCCCACGGCTCCGACAAGCACGGTCCAAGTCATCGGATTCATGCAAGCCTTTGTGGAATTCGTTGACGGAGCGGGCCAACCGAACATCAAAGTTCTCAACGTCTCCGGATGCACGACGCCAGTTACCGGAACCCCAGTCGGCACCAATGCCACCAGCTCAGTCCCCGTCCGCCTGATCCACCAGTAGCAGAATGCTGCGGCCCTTGACTATGTGGCGCGGACACTCTTGTCCGCGAAATGCTGAATCCAAAAACAAGACTGCGGTATTCGTGGGTTTTGATTTTGGGCCCAAGACACACTCGGTTGAGGCCAAACAGTCTTCCCGCTGCCAGTGTTCGGACGGGGAGATAGGTAACAGATTAGACCGGGGACATGGGTAACACTTTAACTCGATTTCGTTGTTTTGGTGTGGACGAAAAATAGAGCA
>JAYVEP010000226.1:0-23468 GCA_043749225.1 Acidobacteriaceae bacterium | reverse complement strand
CATGATCAGCCTATTCTTGAGACGGAACTGCCGTTGAACGGGAGCCGCTTTGAAGCCATCGTCCCTCCCGTGGTCCGGCGACCCGTGTTTGCCATCCGGCAGCGGCCTCACTCGATTTTTACGCTGGCCGATTACGAGGCGGCGGGAATCCTTACCGATAGCCATGACGCTCTGAACCGCCGCCGTCACCGCGATGAGTTTCTCGAAAGAGTACGCGGCAAGAAGCACGCCGAAGTCTTGCGCTGGGCGGTGGCGGAACGGAAAAACATTCTCGTTGTCGGGTCAACCGGATCGGGCAAGACCACGTTGGTCAATGCCATCCTGCACTGGTTGAGCCAGATCGCGGAACGAGACCGTGTGGTGCTGATCGAAGACACGCCAGAGTTGCAGTGCGCGGTGGCAAACTCCGTGGCGCTACTCGCCGTGGGCAAGGTCACGATGCTCGATTGCCTGCGGGCCGCGATGCGTTTGAAGCCGACCCGGATTGTTGTCGGCGAAGTGCGGGGCGGCGAGGCGCTCACCATGCTCAAGGCGTGGAATACAGGGCATCCGGGCGGAGCGGCCACGGTCCACGCGAACGACGCTCTGAGCGGACTTCTCCGGCTAGAAAGCCTGGTGGCCGAGGCCACGAGGGCGCCGCAGCAGAAGTTGATTGCCGAGGCCGTGAATCTCGTCGTCTTCGTGGACGAAGAAACGGCGGTGGCGGCGGGCCGCAAGGTGCGAGAGCTTGCCGTGGTTCTTGGGTACGAAGACGGACGTTATCAGTTGGAGTACGTGTGACAAGTTGTTTCATTTACTAAAGGAAAGAGGTCGAGCCATGACAAAAGCAATGACAAAGCTGGGCAAGCGGTTTCCGTATCTGGGGATGCTGGTGATGTTTCTTTCCAGTCCGTTGCTCGCCACAACCGGGCAAACGGGATTGCCGTGGGAAGCGCCGCTGGCGACCTTGCAGCAATCGCTTAGCGGGCCGGTGGCAGTATTGATTGCCATCATTGCCCTCGCGGCAATTGGGGTGACGCTGATCTTTGGCGGCGAGTGGAATGAATTTGCGCGACGTGGCGTGTTCGCGGTTTGCGCCATTGCCCTGTTGGTAGGCGGCGCGGTCATCATGACGACGTTGTTCAACGTCAGCTCGACCTGCGTCTAGGCCGGAAGCTGAGGAGTAGCGGAAGACACGCGAGGGAAACTCACAATGGATACTCCACGGGAAATGCCGTTCCACCAGTCGGCCAATCGTCCGCATCTGCTCTTGGGCGGTGACCGGGAACTGGTGCTGATCTCGGGAGTTCTGGCGGCAATCTTGATCTTCGCCGTCATGGCCTGGTGGAGCATCATCGCCGGAATTGTGTTGTGGCTTGTGGCGGTGGCGGTGCTGGCGCGGATGGGGAAAGCCGATCCTTTGTTGCGGCATGTCTACCTGCGTCACGTTCGGTATAGGGCGTTCTATCCGTCGAAGAGCAAACTGTGCGCCCGGCCTACGACCACGCGGATGCGGTGGAGATAGCCAGCGGAAGACGAATGTTTTGAAGCGAGGTAACCTTGTGCAGATAACGGAACATCGGCGGCACGCTACGGGCCTTGCTGACCTCCTGCTGTATGACGCGGTGATTGCGGACGGCGTGCTGCTGCTGCAAGACGGGGCACTGCTGGCCGGATGGGGCTTTCGGGGTCCCGACATGGGGTCGGCCACGCACGAAGAGATGGCGGCGCTGAGTTCCCGGCTCGGTGCGATTCTCTGCCTCGGAAGCCGTTGGATGATTCATTGCGACACCATCCGCACGGTGGCTCCGGGGTATCCGGGACAAGGACAGTTCCCCGATGCGGTGACGCGCATTATTGACGATGAGCGCCGCGAGCAATTTCTTGCCGAAGGCGCGCATTTTGAAAGCGAGTATTTTCTGACGCTGACGTATCTGCCTCCCGCAGCCAGCGAAGAGAAGATGCAGGGCTGGCTCTTTGAGGGCGTCAAGGTCCGCAAGGCCAGCGCACAACGGGCGCTCGATTATTTCGAGAGTAAGGTAGCGGCGTTCGAAGATGTTTTCAGTTCGCTCTTTTCCGTCGAGCGCCTACGTACGACTTTCCATGAAGACGAGCTTGGGTACCGCACGGCCTACGATTCCCTGCTGCGTTATCTGCGCCGCTGCGTCACCGGGCAGAATCATCCGTTTGTCTTGCCCGATATTTCCATTTACTTGAATCAACTCGTCGCTACGGAAGATTTTGTTGGTGGCATTGAACCCAAGATAGGAACAAAGCACTTGCGCGTCGTGGCCGCGGATGGCTTCCCCAAAGCCAGCTATCCCGGCATTCTGGGCGCACTCGATTCGCTGCCCATCGAGTTTCGCTGGAGCACTCGCGCCATTCTGATGGACCCCGAGGAAGCGGGTTCCTATCTCGACAAGACACGGAAGAAATGGCGCGCCCGCGTGCGAGGCATCAAGGACACGCTCTTCAAAACCGAATCCGGGCCGGTGAACCTGCACGCGCAGCAGATGGCGATGGACGCGGAAGAGGCGATGAGTGTGGCCTCTTCGGGCGATGTGCAATTCGCGTTCTACTCCGCGAACATCGTCTGCGCCGATACGGACGAAAACCGCCTTGATGAGAGCGTCGCGCTGGTCACCAAGACCATCCGTAATCTTGGCTATTCGGCGCGAGTCGAAACCGTCAATGCCGTCGAAGCGTGGCGCGGGAGTCTCCCCGGCGATGGTTACAGCAATGTGCGTCAAGTAGTGTTGCACACGCTGAATCTCGCCGACATGCTGCCGATCACGAGTGTCTGGGCGGGACGGCGCGAAAATCCTTCGCCGCTGATGCCGCCCGACAGCCCTTCTTTACTCTATGCGGCGACGACCGGATCAACACCCTTCCGCTTCAACCTCCACGTCGGGGATCTCGGCCACACCTTGATGATCGGGCCTCCGGGTAGCGGTAAGTCCACGTTCCTTGGACTGATCACAGCGCAATGGTTCCGCTATCCCAAGGCGCAAGTCTTCGCCTTCGACAAAGGCTATTCGCAGTATGTGTTGTCGCGGGCGGCGGGCGGAAGTTTCTACGAACTGGGCGGCGACAAGGCGTACCTGGCGTTTTGTCCTCTGCGCGATTTAGAGGACGCATCCGATGTCGCGTGGGCCTGCGACTGGATCGAGAAGCTCTGCGCCCTCAATCAGCTCACGCCGATCACGCCGCAACACCGGAACGCCATCCATGAGGCCATGAAGTTGCTGCGCGAGGGTTCGGGCCGTTCTTCTAATTGTATGTCGGGCCGCACACTGACCGACTTCTGTGCCCAAGTACAGAACATGGAAGTCCGCGAGGCGCTGGAGTTCTACACCCTCGGTGGAGCCTGGGGACAGTTGCTCGACGCCAAAGAAGATTCGCTGGGCAACGGCAATTTTCTAGTCTTTGAGATGGAAAAGCTGATGACCTCGGGCGGTGGTAACGACAAAGCGGTCATCGCCGTGCTGTTGTACCTGTTCCGGCAGATCGAAAAGCGCCTTGATGGCTCGCCCACCTTGATTCCACTCGATGAAGCCTGGGTGTACCTGCGTAACGATCTGTTTCGGGATTACCTGCGCGACTGGCTGAAGACGCTACGGAAGAAGAACGCCGCCGTCTTGCTGGCTACGCAGAACCTTTCGGACATTTTCAACTCCACCATTCGGGACGTCGTGCTCGAAAGCTGCCCCACGAAAATCCTGTTGCCCAATGCCGAGGCCGGGAACCCCGCGTCGCGCGAGTTCTATCACGCTATCGGACTGAACGAACGCGAGATTCAGATTGTGCAAACGGCAGTGCCGAAACGGCAGTATTACGTCGTTTCCACGGAAGGCCGGAGATTGATCTCGCTGGGTCTCGGCGGCGTGGCTTTGTCGTTTGTCGGCGTGAACGGGCAGGAAGAACGTAACAAGGTGGATGCGGCCATTGCCAGCAACCCGGACGGCTGGCAGGGTGATTGGCTACGGTCCAGAAAACTCGGCGATTGGGCGGACTGGTTGGAACAATCAAAGCCGGAAAGAGCAAAGCCGGGAAGAGCAAAGCCGGAAAAGAACGACGCCTGAGAAATTGCCGTAATGGGATTTCAAGAAACACGAAAGGGGCTGCTATGAAACGCATTGGGATCGTGTTGGTCTTGACATTGTGTTTAGTGCTTGGCGGTACTTCGAGCCGCGTGGAAGCCGGTGGCCCGTTCGCTACCGAGATCACGCAGCTGTTCAACCACATTCAACTGATCTTGCAATACCTGCAACAGGTTCAGATGGTGCGTAGCGATTTTCAGCGGTACTCGTTGATGCTGAAAAATTCGCAGGCACTTACGAACCAGACCTTCGG
Source organism: Acidobacteriaceae bacterium (assembly GCA_043749225.1). GTDB lineage: Bacteria > Acidobacteriota > Terriglobia > Terriglobales > Acidobacteriaceae > JANXUC01. The sequence continues at coordinate 19,136 of JAYVEP010000226.1, read as the reverse complement.
TCCTGTCTCTCAGGATTTGCAGCAACTCTCGCAGATCGTACAGGGCGGGAACGCGCTGGCCTACTCGATGGCGAACCTCGATGTGCAATTCCGGAACACCTTCCCTGGCTTCTCGCGCGCCTGGAGTCCCACCGCGTTTTATCCCAACTACCAACGCTGGTCGCAAACCTCACTCGACACGACGCACAGCACCCTCAGGGCAATGGGTTTGCAGGGACAGCAGTTGCAGAACGAGCAATCCGTGCTGGCCGCCTTGCGTCAGATGGCGCAAACTCCAGCCGGCCAGATGGACGCGATTCAGATAGGCACGGAGATTTCAGAACAACAGGTCGAGCAACTCATGAAACTGCGCGAGCTTATGATTCTCGACCTGCAAAGCAAGCAGGCGTATCAGGCCGAACAAATCCAAAAAGAACAAGCCGACACGGGGGCACAGGAGCAGTTCTTCAACTACGCCCCTGTTCAGGGCGACGGGATAACGTTTCCACTTCCGTAACGCCGTTGCGACAGGGAAAGCGAGAGTTTGTCAACAAGGCTGGGGAGTGTCATGAAAACGCTAAGCAAACCGATTGCGACACGGCAGAGTTGGAAGTGGGGGATTTGCGCCGCATCCTTATTCCTGTGGCTCGGCCAGACGGCGCTGGCGCAACAAACGCTGAACTCCCCCAGCCAGATATTGCAGCAATATCAAAGTCAGCAAGTGGCATGGTTTGCCGCCGTCCAAGCCTCCGCCACGCATCTCTTCAGCTTGCTCGCCGGAATTGAAGTGGCGTGGACGCTGACGCTCTTGGTGCTGGAACGCTCCGACTTTCAGTCACTCGCCTCCACTCTGGTCCGCAAGATCATGTGGATTGGCATCTTCTATGCCTTGCTCATCAACGGGCAGAACTGGATACCGTGGATCATCCAAAGCTTTGGCACCCTCGGTCAACGCGCCGCCGGGATCAACGGCAACATCGCGCCCAGCAACGTGCTGTCGATGGGCCTCAACATCTTCGGCACACTGCTCGCGGGGGCGAGCAACGCGGGCTTTCTCACGAACTTCGGCACCGCTGTCTCGCTGGTCTTCGCGGCGTGCGTGACGTTGTTCGCCTACGTCATGATTACGATCCAGTTCGTGGCAGCGATGGTCGAAAGCTTCATCGTCATCGCCGCTGGATTCATCTTCCTTGGCTTCGGCGGTTCGCGTTGGACCACGCCCTATGTTGAGCGTTACATCGGGCTTGCTGTGTCCATTGGCATCAAGCTCATGACGTTGTACTTGCTCATCGGCACGGGCATGAGCCTCTCGAACGGCTGGCTGGCGGCTGCGGCACAGGTTGCCAACTCACAAACACCTGCCCTAAGTGCCGCTGACATTGCAGCAGCGTGCGTCATCTTCATGGCGCTCTGCTGGATGTCGCCGAAGTTGATTTCGGCGGTGATTGGCGGCTCTCCGGCCTTCACGGGCGGGGACCTGCTCAGTCCGTCGATGGCCGCTGCTGGCATGGGAGCGACCGGGGCGGCGTGGGCTATCGCCGGAGCGGGAGCGGCGTACTCGGCGGGCAAGGCCGTGCAGGAATGGGGCAGCCGGGGTATTGAGAGAATCAGTGGCAACGGTGCAAGCGGCGCAGCGTCGAATGCAGCCAAAGGCGCACCGGGATCGGGTGCATCGTTTGGCACAGGGAACAGCAAAACCGGTTCGTTCCATTCTCAGGACGTAGTCGGCTCCCAACCTCCGCCTCCCAAGGGAGCCTCTCAACCAGCAAGTGGCAATACGGTATCGCCGCCCGGCTCCACAGGAGGTTCCGCTTCACAACATTCTGCATCGCAGAGTTTCAGCGAGCGTGGAGCGAGCGCCTTGCGGAAACTGCGCGGCGACCTGAATAACATCCGTCTGCCGCAAGACGGCCATCATCACGGGCCGCCTCCGAATCTCGGCGGCGGACATGGCGGCGAGGACGTATGAGGACATTCCAATGACAGAAATGAAACTAACAGAGAATCGCACCGCTTCGCCCCAGAATCCCTGGATTGCGGCGAAGCACGAGTGGAACGAGCGCTACGGCGGATTGATTTCGCGTGCGCGCAACTGGCGCATCGCGGCCCTGCTTGCTCTGCTCCTGGCGCTGGTCGAATGTGCGGGGTTGATCGCGCTTTCGTTACGCTCGAAGACCGTGCCTTTCATCGTGGCCGTCGATTCCATCGGCCACGTCGTCGCCTCGGGCAATGCCGATCAAGCTCCCGTCATTGACGACCGCATGAAACGTGCCGCGCTCTACCAGTGGGTGCAGGATCTCCGCATGGTAATTTCCGATCCTCTGGTGCAACGCCGCTCCATTGACCGCGTCTTCACCATGATCGGACAAGGCACCGCCGCGCAGTTGTCCATTACCAACTGGTACCGCGACAACACACCCTTCGACCGCGCCCGCACGGAAACCATAGCGGTGGATGTGAGCACGGTTCTGCCGACCAGCAGCCGCAGCTATGAAGTGGAATGGACCGAAACGGCGCGAGATCACACGGGCGCGGTCGTCGGAACGCAAAACTGGAAAGGCGTGTTCACCATTGCCGTGAATCCGCCAACCGACGAAAAGCTCGCGCATATCAATCCGTTGGGCATTTACGTCGTGGATGCGAGCTGGTCGAAGGTGATGTGAAACAGAAAACGGAAAACAGAAACAAAGAACTCATTGAGGTGAAGTATGACAAAGAAATTCGTGGTTGTACTGTCCGTTTTATCTCTCTCTTTCGGCATGAGCGGAGCGCTGCCGCAAAGCAGCCAACCGAAAGCTCCGGCCCCGGCGGATCACCACGCGGATACTGGAACCAACCCAAAGCCCGGATTGCTTCCCGAACCGATTCCGTCTCCGGCACAATACCCGTTCGCGGAAGCCTTGCGGCAATTGCAGAATCCCGACGCTGCCATACCGATGAAAGACCTGCCGACGAAAGACCTGACCACAAAAGAGTCGCTAACGAAAGAAACGAAGGAACCCGCCGCGATGCCACCTCTGAAGCTCGTCCCACTGCCTCCGCTGGAACCACGCTCGTCCATCATTTCAACCGCCATTCCCAGGAACTACGCCCCGAAGAAAGATGTTCATCTCGGACTTACGGGGCAAGAAGCCGTGTCGATGAGCCAGCACTGGCAAGAGGCGGCCAACATTCCCGCGCCCGGAAAAGATGGACGCGTCGTCTACATCTATGGCGCGGGTATGCCGGTGGTGGTGTGCGCTCCTCTGCATATTTGCATTGTGGAACTCGAACCCGGCGAAAAAGTTCTGGGTGAGCCGCAGATTGGCGACAGCGTCCGTTGGGAAATCTCCCCGGCAACGGCGGGGAGCGGCGAGATGACTATGCCGCTGATCGTGATCAAACCCACGGCCATCGGCCTTGACACCACGATGATGATCCCGACCGACCGCCGCGCCTACTACCTGCGCTTGCAATCGAAGCCCGACGACTATCTTGCGCGTGTCGCCTTCTCTTATCCCGAAGAGCAAACGCAGCAGTGGCGCGAGTTTCAGCGGCAGCAAAGCGCGGCATCGCAGCAAACAGAACAACAGGCCAAAGAAGCGAAGAAAGAACTGACCATGCCGCACAAGTCCCTGCCCGATGCCGTCGATTCACTCTATTGGGACTACAGCATCAAGGGCGGGGATCCGACGATGCGTCCAACGCGAGTGCTCGATGACGGCCTCAAGACCTACATCCAAATGCCTGCGGCCACAGGCCGCACGGAAGCTCCCGTGCTGGTGGTCGAAGGACCGGATGGCGGCGAGATGGTCAACTACCGCGTCAAGGACGGAGTCTACATCGTGGATCGCTTGTTCAACCGCGCTGCGTTCATCGTCGGCGCGGGCAAACATGCCAAGAAGGTCGAGATCAGGCGCAAGGTGCAGATCGGCGATAGCAAGGAACACCGTTCCGAGAAGACTGGCAAGGAGAAACAAGGCGAGAAAGCAGACAGCCTATGACACCGGGACAAGTTCCACTTAAACAACACAATGAGGCGCAACCACAATCGAAGCCCGAAGCCGACGCGAAGCTCCGCTCCCCGTCGGGGATCAGTCTTGCTCCCGATCCGTCCAACGCCGTGACCATCAGCAAAAAGGCGCTTCTCCTCGGTGTACTCTGTCTTGCAGGCGTCCTGGGAATGGTTCTGCTTGGCATGTATGGCCGCCAGCATCATCAGGTGGAAATGAATCAACGTACAGGCGAAGACCTTAAACCCAGCGCCGCCACTTCCGCGGCCAGAGAACTGGTCAACGAAATTGCGCCCGCCAGTGCGGGTGAGAAGTTTGGGGTTGGCAACCCGTCGTCAGGGTTGCACGGTGGTTTCAAGGTTCCGGCCTTGAAACCGCCGGAAGGTTTTGCGAACAGCAGCAGCGCAACAACATGGCAAACCGTACAACCCCAAAGCGCCCACCCGGAACTCAGCGCGGAAGAGAAGCTCCGCGTCGAAGACTACGAGCGAGAGCGGCAAGCCATCGCCGCGCCAACGCTGATCAAAACTTCTGGCTTCCGCAATATGGAAGCTGCCACCGCGCCGCAGCCCGAAAGCGCTCTAGCTTCGGAACTCAGCGCACTGGCCCAAGCGACAGCGAACCGTGGCGGTGGCGGTTTGGAAGAAGTCGCCAAAGCGTTGCACGGCGGTTCTACCAGCACACCTTCGGGCGAACGCGCTGCCAGCTACGAGCAGCAGAATCAGCAAGACCAAAAGCAGGAATTCAACAAGATTGGATCACGATCCAGTGACTCGCGCTCCAGCAACTCACGATTCGGCGACTACCTGGAAACCACGCGCACCCTTCCGCTCAGCAAGTACGAGATCAAGTCGGGATGGGATGTCCCTGCCACGCTCGAACAAGCCGTGAACTCCGATCTACCCGGAGAGGTCAAAGCGCTCGTGCGCTCGAACGTCTACGACACTGCCACCGGAAACTATCTGCTCATTCCGCAGGGCGCTCGGATGCTGGGAACCTATAACTCGCGCATCGCCTACGGACAGCGCGGCGTGCAAGTCGTCTGGAACCGAATCATCTATCCTGACGGCAGTTCGCTCGACCTTGGTACGGGCGGCGAAGGCATGGCGGGGAGCGACACCGCTGGAAACGCCGGATTCCGCTCAAGCGTCGACAATCACTACAAGCGCCTGATCGGGTTCGCCGCTCTGACGAGCCTGTTCAGCGCGGGCCTTGAAATCGCACAGAACGGTACGGGTGGCAGTTCCGTATTGCAAGGCGCGAATGCGGGCCAGACGGTTTCCGCCGCCGTGGGCCAGCAACTCGGTGAACTGGGTGTTGAGGTTACACGCCGCAACCTCAACGTCCAGCCCACGCTCCGTATTCCCATCGGCTACCGCTTCAACGTGCGCGTAAACCGCGACATCCGGTTTGATGGTCCGTACAGCACTGCACCCCTGTAAACGGACCGAACGAGTATCGTCAGTCAAGATTCTTGGGTGAAGATTTTTGCTTGAGGTTTCGCGGGTAGAGATGTATAACAGTCTTGTCGCCTGACACTGGGATATATCTTTCTTGACGAAACCTCCGAAAACCAAAACCCCGAAGACTCCACAAAAGAAGTCGAAGCCAGCGGAGAAACGCGGCTCACCACCAACAAAGATCGGTGCCCGCTTCCTCTTCGCCGTGGATGACTATCTGCGGAAACGGCAGCGCGGGCGCGGCGACATGTCCAACTTGATTGCCGAAGCCATACAATCCGTCGACTTGGCTTCCGTGGAACTCACGCGATTCCGCGGCAAGAAGCAGCCGACTACGGCCCGTGCAACCCAGCTCGTCATGCCGCTGGATATGCGCCAGGAACTCGAACGTTGGGCGGAACGACGCCTTTGCACCATGAACGAACTGCTCAACAGCGCCGTAGTAGCAACGATGCCGCGTGGCACCGCTGGAGGTTGGGCGCACAGCTCCGCCGGGTCTTTCGACAAGTTGCCGCCGCAAGAGCAAGAGGGATTCTTTGCTGATTTGGTGTCACAGACGGGCATGGAACCCGGCCCAGACTCACGTGCCCATGATGGGGGCTATTACGACTACGACCCCAAACTCCGCGAAGCCGTCGAAGTCACCAAAAATGGACGGCGGTTTGTCGTCGAAGCGATTGAAGGGGGCGAACTGGTTCGCGTCCGCGAGGCGGGCCAGGCTCCGTTCCTCGAAAAGCAGCACTGAAGCACGCGCGAGAGCAAACATAAGCAGGAAAGCACAAACATAATGACCGCAGCAAGCAAAGAACGGACGGTTTCCAGCGCGACAGAAGGCATTGCCGCGACCAAGCCCGTGATTGTGATTCTCGCGGGTGCGCCGGGCGCTGGCAAGAATACGTTCTATGATACCAAGCTCAAAACCGTTTTCCCTGCCCGTATCACGGCCAGCGCTTCACCGCTTAATCACACCGAGGCGCAGCAAGAACGTCTGCGCCTCTTGGAAGAACACGAGTCCTTCGTCTACCAAGATTCGGTGATGGACCTTAAGATCATCCGCGAAGCACGGAAAGCGGACTTCGGCGTCAAAGTGATTTACCTGGCTACAGAAAACCCTAACCTGAACATCGGGCGCGTCCTGCTGCGCGTGGGCCAGGGTGGCCCGTTTGCGCCGCTCTCGCGGGTCGCGGAATTGCACGCCAACGGAATCGGCCAGCTTCCTGATATCAGAAAACTGGCCGATGACCTGATGCTCTTCGACAACACCGCCAACGGTCGCGGTGTCCGCTTGGTCGCGCACTTTCAATCGGGAGAACTGGTCAAGCTCGCGCGTGCAGTCCCAGAATGGACGCGCAAAGTCTTCGGCAAGGAATTCGACAAGTGGTCCAACGCGCCAAGCCGCTAACGACTAGGCGCAGCGGGACTTGCCGCGTGGCTGCGCCCGCTCCCGGCCAAGTGCGGGCTCTGACGCTTTTCTCTTAAGCGCCGACTTCCCTGGAAGTCCCATGATGTCGGTGAATTCTTGAAGGGCGCAATTGCCTTCCGCCAGCATACGGAACGCAATCGAGTCGTACCCCGCCACGTACGCAATTACATGGATCAGCGTTTCCCGGGGCAAACGGTTGAGCTGAACCTGGCAGCTCCGGCACAAGGGCGGGTCCGTGGCAACCGGGTTAGACTTCGAGGAGGAACCACACCAGAAACACGAAGGGGTGCGCGGTTTCTTCACAGTGGCGCTCACTTTCAGGGCGCTGCTTCCAAACCAGACGAAGTGAATCCAGATAAAAACAGGCCCAGACACCATAGACCCCATCGAGGCTTCGCGGGTTCCCGAAGTCCGATGCGGCTGATTGTATCTTGCAACGCGCAACCTCGTAGAAGGTTGCAAACAAAGTAAATTTATTTTTCGTCCAACACCGCGCCGGACGGGCGGTTTGGCGGTAGAGACCTCGGGTCTATCCAGCGATGGTCAACAGCGCTCAGGCAAAGATTCCGTGAGAAGCCTCGTGGGGCTTCTCACGGACACATTTCCGCCCGTTCGATTTTTTTCACGACGAAACCCTATCGACTGCCGTCCTCCCCAATGTTGATCGGTAGTGATGAGGGCGGCGCGAATCGCGCCGCCCTCTTGCCCATGCAACCTACAAAACCTTCTCGACCGCACGCCGCAAGAAGCCCTGCGCCTTGAGATTGCTATCCCAAACACGGGCAAACGCCTCCTGATTCTTCATGACATCGGCATGAACCACGATATGATTCCCCGGACAGCAGGAATCTTCTTCCCACACCGACTGCTCAAACATTCCTACGTAGTCGTTTTGAAATTGGTAAGGGTGGAGTGCAAATACCTTGCTTTCCGCGAATTCCACTTCAAAACACATTTCGGGATCGCGCATCGGGTCGCCGTTCTGTTCGCCATAATGGGCCACGGAAATCGCCATAAGCCCTCGCGGACCCAACCCAATACCTTCCAGAACCAACGCCATGTAAGGCGGGTTCTCGATGCGAAGGTGGAAATCGGGTGAAAGATTGGGGAGAGAGTTGAGAATCGTAATCAGTGTCGTCATTTTAGTTTTGTCCTTTCGGGGTTAGTGGTTGAGGTTGGCCGTGGAGCACGGCAAAGAAAAACATGCTTTCGATAAGTGGCGATGTGAGCGGGCGGGGGTGCGCTGTCCAGTGGCGGCGGCTCTATCGCTGCCCCGCAGGGCCGAAGGAAGCGAAGCGCGGAACGGAGCAGGGGTTACGCGGAGTGAGCACTAGAGCTGCACGCAGGCACTTGACAGACGGAGCACCCCTGGCCGCTAAGGTTTGCCACGAAAGCATGGATTGGGGTGACCTGCCCCCGGGAAACTCTACCAGCCGAAACTGGAGTTCTCTCGTAATCTAAGCGAGGGAGCTGACGATGAAGAAGAGCCGGTATACAGAAGAGCAGATCATCGGAATGTTGAAGCAGCATGAGGCCGGGGTGAAGACGGCGGATCTTTGCCGGGAGCACGGGATCAGCGCAGCGACGTTCTATGGTTGGAAGTCGAAGTTCGGCGGCATGGAGGTCGGGGAAGCGCAGCGGCTGAAGGCGATGGAAGACGAAAACCGGCGTCTGAAGCTGTTGGTGGCGGAGCTGAGCCTGCACGGCGAGGCGCTGAAGGCTGTGATCCGAAAAAACGGCTGGAGCTTGCCGGTCTAAGAGAACAGGTGGCGTTCGTCTCAGTCGAGTTTCGGCTGAGCGAACGCACGGCCTGCAAGCTGCTGGGCATGGAGCGGTCCAGCTACCGGTATGAGCCGCGGCCGGACCGCAACCTCGAACTGCGCGAGGAGTTGGTGAAGCTGGCGCGGCAGAAGCCGCGTTACGGCTATCGCCGGCTGCATGCGGTGTTGGAACGGCGAGGTCACGCGGTGAACGTGAAGCGTGTGTACCGCCTGTACGCGGAGGAAGCGCTGGCGGTGCGGCGACGCAAGCGCAAGCGGCTCGTGCGGGATCGAGCGCTGGAGCCGCGTCTGATCCGTCCCAACCAGGAGTGGGCGATGGACTTCATCGTCGATGGCCTGGCGACGGGGAGAATGGTTCGCATCCTGAGCGTGGTCGATACCTATACGCGGGAATGTCTTGCCCTGGAGGCCGACACCAGCCTGGGCTCGGGACGCGTGACTCGGGTGTTGGAGCGGCTGATCGGAGAACGCGGGCGGCCGGAGAACCTGCGTTCGGACAACGGTCCGGAGTTTACCTCGCGGCGCATGCTGGGCTGGGCGGAGGAGAGCAAAGTCGGGCTGGTGCATATTCAGCCCGGCAGGCCGATGCAGAACGGCCATGTGGAGAGTTTCCATGGAAGGTTGCGCGACGAGTGCTTGAATGCAAGTTGGTTCCGAACGTTGCAGGACGTACGCAGCACCCTGGCCAGCCGGCGGCGCGAGTACAATTGCGAGCGCCCGCACAGTTCGCTCGGCTACAGGACGCCGGAGGAGTTCCGGCTGCAGGCAGGCTGTGCAGATGTGGAAAGCAAACAGCGCTTCCCACATCCGCACAGCCTCGACTACGACGGCTGCGAGACAATCGCAAAGCCAAACCAAAACGGAGAAACTCCAGTTCTCACTGGATGAGGAATCGGGGGCAGGTCAGGGGGTTAAGAACTTTGGACTACGGGCAAGATTCAGCAGCGTCGATACGAATATGAGTAGCGGAGAGGTAGCAGGTTCTGGTAGCTTTGTTCTGCTCTCACAAAGCGCAAGATTGAGGGCACTTGACTTAGACGTAGTGCGCAGTTTTTTGAGTGTGCCATCCCCCGGTGCACGCTATTAATCCGAGTTCACGCCTGCGATCAAATCAAATGAGCGTATCCCAAGCTGAAGAATTCATTGCGCATCACCGGACGAGCGGGGAAGATCAGAGTCTTTCCCAACATCTTCTGGAAGTGGCATCTCTGGCGAGAATGTTTGCCGCAAAGATAGGCCTACCCAATTCGGGTGAACTCATTTGGTTTGTTCCACGATCTTGGCAAGTACAGCTCAGCATTTCAGAACTACCTGAAATCGGCTATTGGTCGCCTAGAGCAAGACAAAGACGATGACTTCGTTGATCCGCTACGCATGAAGGGAAAAATTGATCATTCGACAGCAGGAGCCCAGACGATTTTTCGCGAGTTCGAGAAAAAGCGGATGTCGTTATACACCGACGCGATTGAGAATCATCTCGGCCCATCGACCAAGACCCAAATGCACACTGATATTAAGGGTTGACCACTCATCGTAATTGGTGAGATTAGCGAGTGTGCCGCTCATGGAGTGAGCTGCCCCCTGGGTTTAGTCCGGGTAAGTGAGAGTACTCGGGTTTGAGTTGAGCTGCAAATTTACTCCGCAGCAGCCGAGGCTGTGCGAATGTGGAAAGCGCTTTTTGCTTTCCACATTTGCATAGCCTGTTGCGAACTCCTCCGGCGTCAGGTATCCCAACGAACTGTGTGGGCGCACCCGGTTGTAATCGATCCGCCAACTTTCGATGGTCTCTCGTGCATCGTCCAGGTTCAGGAACCAGTGTTCGTTCAGGCATTCCTCGCGGAACTTTCCATGGAAGCTCTCGATGTAGCCGTTCTCCATCGGCCGGCCTGGCGTGATGAAGTGCAGCGTGACTTTGTTCTCATAGGCCCATTGGTCGAGCGCCTTGGCAGTGAATTCCGTGCCATTGTCGATGACAATCCGCACCGGCAGTGCGCGCTGTTGCCGGAGTTTCTCCAGCACACGGACCACACGCAGCGACGGCAACGAGGTGTCCACCTCGATCGCCAGCATCTCCCGCGTGTAGGCATCTTCGATGGAGAGCGTGCGTACCTTCCGGCCTGACGCTAATGCGTCCTGCAAAAAGTCCATCGTCCAGGTCTCATTGGCCCGCAGCGGTGCAGCCAGCAGCACCCGCGCTCGAGCGCAGATCCGCCGTCTCCGCTGGCGTCGGCGCACCATGAGCTTCTCTTCCACATAGATCCGATAAACCCGTTTGCTGTTCACACTCCAGCCTTCCCGTTGCAACAGAACATGCAGCCGGCGATAGCCCCAGCGGCGCCGCTCTTCGGCCAGTTCGCGCAAGCGTACCTTCAACCGCTCGTTCGCTTCCGCCAACCGCGGCCCTCGGGCTCGGTATCGCAACAGCGCCCGCCCTACTTCCAGTCCCCCACAAGCACGCCGCTCCGAGCATTCCGTAGCTGCGCGGAATACCTTCACCGCTTCTCGCCGCGCCTGCGGGCCTACCACTTTTTTGACAGCACCGCCTTGTAGCCGACGATGTCCAGCGCCTGTTCCGCCACCAACTGCTTGAGCTTGCGGTTCTCTTCTTCCAAATGACGCAGTCGCTGGGCCTCGCTCACTTCCAGACCCCCATACTTCGCCTTCCAGCGGTAAAACGTCTGCGGACTCACACCATGCTTACGGCACAACTCCGGCGTCGCCACACCAGCTTCCGACTCCTTCAGCATCCCTACAATCTGCTCTTCCGTGTATCGGCTCTTGCGCATCTGATGTCCTCCTCGTTAGGGCCTCATGGCCCCAATCTATCGGAGAACTCTCACTTCCGCTGGACTCAATCACAGGATGCAGCTCAGTCTGCATAACATTGCGCCGGACTTTCACAATTCGTTCCCTGGGTTCAATCTTAATTGTCCCTTGCTGGTGCTCGATGATGCGACTCTCTGGAATCAACCGGGGGGCCAATGGCAAATTGCGTTGGCCGTTACAGCAGAGAGCGCTCTCGCATACGAGCCAAAGGATATCCAGCGGATGAAGCGTCTGCTTCGAGATTTTCCCGAGCAAAAAGTCGCACCACGCTTAAAAGGGGGCGGCCCTAAACTTCAAGCTACACTAGCTGTCCTCCAGCGCTTGGCAAGTGCCACGCCCTCTCCAAAAGAGTTCTTGTCCCAACTCTCGCTTCAAATCGTTATTGCAGTTCAGCGAGGTCGGCTCTCGCAGGACGTGGCCCTTGCAGTACTCTATGGAAAACCAAACAAAAAGAAGCAACAACTAGACAAATGGCAGACCACCGTTATCTTCGATGTTGCGGACTTAGACAGATTTCCCTATCGCGTTGCCGACCCCGCAGTTGCACATGAGTGGAGTGCCATGCTGCTCCAGTTTGATGCCAAATCTGCCGCCTCACCCAAACCGGGTGCTTTCATATGTGCCCTTACGGGAAAGTCCGATTTGCCTGTTGGCGACAAAATGCCCAATCCAAACCTTAAGGTTCTGGGTCCGACCTATCTCATGTCTATGAATGCCGATGCGCGCTGCCAGACTCGGTATGGTCAGACCTCCACGAGTATCTTTCCGGCGGGAAAGGAGACGGTCCATGGTCTGAATGATGCCATTCTCTTCATCACCGACCCGTCCCGGCAATACAAGACTTGGGCTGCGGTTCCCAGCGGATTCAAAGACGAGCAGAATCTTCTCATAACTTACTTGGAAGAAGAGCCCACATCCGACATTCCGCTCGCAAGACTCTTTGCGGACGTGCAACTCGATGAAGCACAGGAACTCGCTACCTACGAAGCGCGGACTGCTCAGATTCATGCCGCTTTACGCCTGCTAGAAAAGCCGGGCCGAGATAAATACATACGCGTTCTCGCTTTAGGAAAGCTTGACCGTGGGCGGAAAGGGGTCGTCTTCAGCGGACGCTATTCGGTGCCGGCCGTGTACCAGGGACGCGATAGTTGGCTGGCGGGTGCGCGCAATGTGCCAAGCATTACCATTCCATTTCCGGTTGGAAAGGGAAAACCCGCTGAATGGCGTGATCGATATCTGCCGAGTCCCAGCGAAGTGATGGTGAGTTTCAAGAAACAATGGCTGCGAGCGGGACAAGAGAGCCAGTCGGTTCCTGGGGTTGATATAGGCAGCCTTTATGGTCTTTTGCTGGATGCCGATGCGACTAACCAGGCCAAGTGGTTGCTGGGCCGCTATGTTCCTTTGACTGCTCCGCTCTGCGCTGGAATTGGACGGTCACTTCGTGGCGGGGCCAGCCTCTCAGAGTCCGCCCGGAAGGAAGCCCTCATCGTCATTGGCGTTTATGGCATTCTCTTATTCCGGCAAGGACGTTCCAAGGAGATTTATATGGAAAGCCGCGACTACCTGCTCGGCCAGTTCCTGCAACTCGCCGACTTACTTCACAAGTTGTACTGCATCCGTGAACGGAACAACGCGATTCCCCCACAGTTGATCGGGAACGCAGCCTTGTCCATGGCCATGCAGAGTCCGCGCCGTGCTCTCACAGTCCTGTCCAATCGTATGGCCGTTTATCTTGCTTGGGCCGAGAGATTCCAAGGCGAAGAGGCCGGTCTGGCCAAGTGGACGCGGAAGGAGTTGGGCAGAGTTTCCGGACTGCTCAAAGAGCAGGACCTTGACCTCCGGGTTAGCAGCAACGGCAAAGCCGAAGTCCTACTGGGATATCTAGCAAATACGAAACACAGCGACAACTAGGAGAACTCCTCTTATGAACCGTGCTACAGGACTTCTGTTGATAGAAGTGGTTAATTCGAATCCAAACGGTAATCCTGATCAGGAGAGCGATCCCCGCCTCCGTCCCGACGAGCGCGGAATGATCTCGCCGGTTTCCTTCAAGCGGAAATTGCGTGATCTAGTCGAAGACAAAGAGGGGCCGGTGTGGAGCGAACTTGCAAAAACTTTTTCACCAGCCCTCGACCCTAAATTGTTTCAGATTTTGGAGAGCCGAGACCGCGATTGGGATACGGTCGTGAAGGAGGCGAAGGAAGGAAGTTTTGGAGTGCACTATTGGGACGCGAGAATATTTGGAAATACATTCCTCGAAAAGGAACTCAGTGGCCATATTCGGACCGGAGTGGTCCAGTTTGGCCTTGGAGTTTCCATCAGCCCAGTTGAGGTTGATCGGCAGACTACTACTAAGAAGGCTGGAGCCCAGAAGGGGCTGGACCGGGGCATGGCTCCGCTCTCTTATCGTATCGTGCAACATGGGGTGTATGTCATGCCTTATTTTGTTAACCCTACCGCTGCTCGGAAATCGGATTGTACACAAATCGACATCCAACTTATGAAGCGGCTCATCCCGCATGCCTACAACCACACCGCATCCTAATCTGCGTCCGATGGTCACCATCCGCCATGCTTGGCACATCGAGCATAAGTCCGCCCTCGGGTCTTGTCCGGACTTCGTTCTGATCGAAGCCCTCACTCCCAAACGAATCAACGAAGCGGACAAAGAGGTTCCTAGCAAGAACTGGCAGGAATACACGATTCCTCCGTCCTTGCCGCCAGAACTTATGGGCCGTATTGCCAGTGTGACCGACCTGGTTGCCTAGCAATGGAACTGCTTGCCCACAGCGCTCGGGCTGCACGAAAGATTGTCTCTCAGTCTTATGCGGATCACATTGCTGCCGTCCGGGCAACCGCAGGCCTCAGTATTGAGGCCGCGCTCCGTTATCGCACGACGCAGGAGCCAGCCTTTTTGGCAACAGTCGACTGGGCCAGCGTTTTTCATGACCTCGGCAAACTGGAACCGGACAACCAGAATGTCCTCAGAACGAATGAATGTGGACATCTCCCAATCAATCACGTGGATGCAGGTGTTGCCCATCTCCGTGCTGTGGGCCAGGGGGAAGCTGCCGTTTCTGTTTACGGTCACCATATTGGTCTTTGCGATTTGCCGACAGAATTTGCAAGAGACCAGCAAAATGGTCAGGATCCTGCTCAGGCGGCGCTGCGTGATTACAAGATCAAGCTTTCCACCGATACGAGACTTCCAGAACTGCTCTCACTTCACAGTAGCGTCGTCTCGCACGCCCCCCGGGCCCACTCGTGTTTCGCGCGCAAGCTCACGGGCCTTGAACGGCGCTTGCTCTTGAGTTGCTTGGTGGACGCCGATCACCACGATACTGCCCAGCATTATGGTGAAGAACCCTACACCCATCCTGCAGACTGTCGCTGGGGAGATCGGCTAGATGCTCTTGATATTTATGTCCGCCACTTGTCCCAGCATGGCGGGCCTCGTGCTGGCTTACGCTCTCAAGTCTATCAAGCTTGCCGCGCGGTGCCTTCCAACCGGCTTATCTGGGCTTGTGACAGCCCAGTCGGCAGCGGCAAAACGACCGCGATCATGGCGTACTTGCTGCAAGCAGCCATCGCACTCAATCTCCGTCACATCATCGTTGTGCTCCCGTATGTGAACATTGTGCGTCAGGCCGTGGAGGTGTATCGCAAGGCGCTCGTCCTTCTCGGCGAAGATGCGGAAAAAGTTGTTGCTGCCCACCACCACCAGGCTGAATTCGACTCTCCCGATCTTCGCTATCTGACGACCCTCTGGGATTCTCCTATCATCGTCACAACCGCGGTGCAGTTCTTTGAGACACTCGGTACGAACCAAACGGCGCGCCTTCGGAAACTCCACCAACTCCCAGGGACAGCTGTTTTCATCGACGAAGCTCACGCTGCGATGCCGATCCACCTTTGGCCCTACATGTGGGATCAGATCAACCAGCTCGCGGAGGATTGGTCTTGCCGCTTTGTCCTCGGTTCAGGCTCCCTGGCAAGATTTTGGGGAAATCCGCGCATTCTCGGAGAAAGCAGGGCTTCGGAAGTTCCTTCTATGATCCCTGCCGAGATTCGTCTTGCCAGTTCCACATTTGAACGAGCCCGCGTACGTTATCTGAGTCAGAATGAGACCTTCAGTCTCTCTGGGATATGTGATTGGATTCAGAAACACACCGGCCCGCGACTCGTTGTCATGAATACCGTACAGTCTGCAGCGGTGGTAGCCCGTGAGTTACGACAACGCGGTGTGCGGACAATGCACCTCTCCACCGCTCTAGCTCCCGTTCATCGCGAGATCATTCTCTCCCGTATTCGTGAGGATCTTCGGCTTAACCCCAACCTTGACTGGGTTCTCGTGGCGACAAGTTGTATCGAGGCCGGGGTCGAT
Source organism: Acidobacteriaceae bacterium (assembly GCA_043749225.1). Lineage (GTDB taxonomy): Bacteria > Acidobacteriota > Terriglobia > Terriglobales > Acidobacteriaceae > JANXUC01. The sequence continues at coordinate 3,291 of JAYVEP010000226.1, read as the reverse complement.
CTCTCCTTCGCGGTTGCCTTTCGCGAGCGCTGCCGCGCTGCGAGCCTCGTCCAGGTTGGTGGACGGGTAAACCGCCACGGCGAGCGATCAGAAGGAATCGTATGGGACTTCATCGTCAACGATCCGCTCCTCATCCCGCATCCGGACTTTCGTCATAGCCGGGATGTCGTCGAGGATCTCTTCCGCAAAAACAGGTGGAGTGAGGACATTACGGAGCTTATGACTTATGCCCTTGAAGAAGAGTTCAAACGCTGTTCCGGAGAGGTAAAGATCAAGGAGCTCTCAGACAAAGAGCAGCAAGGTGCTTACCCTACCGTCGCCCAACTCACACGGCTTATCAGCTCAGATACGCGTCTGGTCGTCATTGATCCAACCCTCATCTCGGTTCTTCGTCAGCGCAAGAGAATTGATCGGAGGGTGTTACTGGGTCACAGCGTACAACTCTGGGCCACAAAGATTCAGAACCTCGCGTTACAACCGATTGGTGATAAACCTGAACTCTATGCTTGGGAATACGGGTACGATCCACAGTTCTTAGGCATCATGGAAGGCATCCTCACTCAATCTCAGATTGAGATCAATGGCTATGCCATCATCTGAAACCATGTACAACGAATCGGAACTTCTGCCGCTTTCGGGACTCCAGCACCTGGCGTTCTGCGAGCGGCAGTGGGCACTGATCCATATCGAGCAGCAGTGGGAAGAAAACCACCTCACGGCGGAGGGGCGCACTTTGCACCAACGGGCGGACCACGATTCGGATGAGTGGCGGGACGGTATCCGGATTTGCCGGGGAATGCGTATCCGGTCGTTGCGCCTTGGTTTGGCTGGTCGGGCTGATGTCATAGAGTTTCACCCAGCGGGAGTTGGCGCAATGCGGCCATTCCCAATCGAATACAAGCGGGGCCGCCCAAAACCGGATCGTTGCGACGAGGTCCAGTTATGCGCTCAAGCGTTGTGTCTGGAAGAGATGTTGCAAGTCTCGGTAGCTTCCGGGGCGATTTTTTACGGGCAGCCACGGCGGCGCAGCAGCGTAGAGTTTGGAACAGAATTACGCGACGAAACCGAACGTTGGGCAAGCAAATTACACGAACTGCACGCCGCTGGAAAAACTCCACGCGTCCCGTATCAAACGAAATGCGACCGATGCTCTCTCTACTCCATTTGCTTGCCCAAGAGCACCGCTGAGAAGAGTGTGCAGCACTACCTTGCGAATTCTCTGGCATCGGCACTCGCGGAAAACTCCAAGTGAAAAAATTGCTAAATTCGCTCTACGTCACCACGCAGGGGGCGTATCTGGCCCGTGAAGGAGAGACCGTCGTGGTGCGCCACGAACACGAAAATCTTTTGCGTGTCCCAATTCACACACTTTCCGGTATTGTCTGCTTCGGGCAGGTTTCGTGCAGCCCGCCGCTCATGGGGATGTGCGCCGAGAATAACGTAGCCCTCTCGTTCCTGACAGAACACGGTCGATTTATTGCGCGAGTGCAGGGCCCTGTGAATGGCAACGTGCTCTTACGCCGGGAACAATACCGCAAGGCGGACAGTGAAGAAGCCACTGCCTCGATTGCACGAGCAGCCGTGCTGGCTAAGATCGCGAATTGCAGGACAGTGGTACTGCGGGGCGCGCGGGAACATGCGGATCAGAGTGCCACGGAAGCACTCGATGCGGGAGCCGCTCGTATGGCGGGCATTCTTGTGTCCGTTGATAGGGCAGCAACTGCGGACGAGATACGCGGGTTTGAAGGACAGGCCGCGAGCGTGTATTTTGGTGTATTCGATCATCTCATTAGCGTCTCGAAGGACAATTTCTTCTTCCGCGAACGGAGCCGCCGTCCGCCTCTCGACAATGTGAACACCTTGCTGTCGTTTTTGTACACCCTATTGGTTCACGATATCGAAGGCGCTCTGGAAGCTGTGGGACTTGATCCGGCAGTCGGATTTTTACACCGTGACCGCCCGGGACGCCCCAGCTTGGCACTGGACCTCATGGAAGAATTGCGCCCTGTTCTGGCGGACCGACTAACGCTCACGCTCATCAATCGGCGTCAGGTGCAAGCTGGCGACTTCCGCAAGAGCGAAAGCGGGGCGGTACTTTTGGAAGATGCAGCACGAAAGGAAGTGCTCATTGCTTGGCAAAAACGGAAACAAGAACAAATTCAACACCCCTTCCTGGGTGAGAGTATTGAACTCGGACTGCTACCACACGTACAGGCTCTTTTATTCGCTCGGTATATTCGAGGTGATCTGGATGGCTACCCTGCTTATTTTTGGCGGTAATGCGTCATGATGGTTCTTGTCGCGTACGATGTTCAAACAGAGACGGCGGATGGTCGTCGTCGGCTGCGCCACGTCGCTAAGTTGTGTCAAAATGTTGGTCAGCGGGTGCAGTTTTCAGTCTTCGAGTGCGTGGTAGATCAAGCGCAATGGGTCGTCTTCAGGGCCAAGCTCATCGCTGAAATCGAGACCGACAAAGACAGTTTGCGATTCTATTTCCTTGGCGTAAACTGGCACCGCCGGGTGGAACATGTTGGAGCCAAGCCAGCCTACGACCCGGAAGGTCCGCTCATCGTCTAGTTGCAGCAGCACCGCGAACCCCAAGCGGTCGTCAGTTTCCCCGAAGGTTCGCGCAGGGTACAAGTCCTTATTCATCAACACGTTAGCGCCCTTTGCCAGCTAACACCTTTCTCCCAATCACGTTTTCATGAGAGGTCCGCGGATTACCACGGCTAACTCTTTGTCAGGAAACATGTTATGGTGGCGGCGTCGCGCCCCTCGCGGGGCGCGTGGATTGAAACCAAATCAGCTTCGAGACTGCAAAGCCTAAAAGCTGTCGCGCCCCTCGCGGGGCGCGTGGATTGAAACCGATTGGGGTACGGCAGGCTCCCGTCTCCAGAACGTCGCGCCCCTCGCGGGGCGCGTGGATTGAAACGAGGACGGGTATACCCTCATCGCATGAACTATGGTCGCGCCCCTCGCGGGGCGCGTGGATTGAAACTCCCTTTGTGGCTTGAGTTTGCCGGAACCCTTACGGTCGCGCCCCTCGCGGGGCGCGTGGATTGAAACCTGCCAGAGGGCGAAGAGTGCATGAACGCAGCCGGTCGCGCCCCTCGCGGGGCGCGTGGATTGAAACGTACATCGGCTCCCAATTGCCATCGGACTGCTCGTCGCGCCCCTCGCGGGGCGCGTGGATTGAAACACGGCATCGTTGCCGCATCGACACAGACCGTCGTCGCGCCCCTCGCGGGGCGCGTGGATTGAAACTCCGCTACCTGGCAATGGCCTTGCAGG
>JAYVEP010000225.1:0-3412 GCA_043749225.1 Acidobacteriaceae bacterium | reverse complement strand
GTGTGCTTGGTGGCAACCACGTAGAAACGAATACGACGCCCAACGCGAAGTGAACAAGGGCAGAAAAGGGGGCGGGAAAACGGGGTCGAATAAAGGGTCGGGAGAAAAACTAGCTGCGTCCCCGTTCCATTTCCCATGCAATTCTTGACTGAGAGTATTGCGTGCAAAACCCTACTGCAAAACGCAACGCCGGCGGTCCTCTACTTGTCAGCAGTTTCCAAGATCGTCGTCAGGCACTGGCTGAGAGACGTTCGGCGGGTGATGGCGACCATGCCACATATTTCGCAACTGAAAAGTGAGAAACCGAAATAATGACACACCCCTACGCGCGCACGAGATATTCAAGGTAATCCGTGATGTACAGGGAAAAACGGCGGGGACCCGCGCACAATCTGACCGTGAAAAGGCCAAACCCTTGTCACAGAGCTCTCTTCAACTGGCAATCAGCTTATTGTTACATCTTTTTCGAATGGGAATCCGGTGGCTTTTATCGTGTTGCACCGGTATCATGCGGGTCACTGTCGGCGATGGATTCTCGTCTGGGGAATCCTGGGTTAAATGGGAGAACAACCATGCCTTTGATTCGAGCGAGCGGACGTCTCTTTGCGTCTATATTTCTGGCGAATATGTTAGCCACCGCTTCGGCGAGCGCGGCTGTCGTGGGATACTGGCGGTTTGAAGAAGGGACGATTGGATTACCTGCCTCCGGAACCAACTCGATCATCGACAGCTCTGGGAACCATTTCAATGGCAGCCCTGTCAATGGTCCGATTTATTCTTCACTGGTTGGCACGAACCAGATTCCGTCGACCGGCGACAATGACTTACATTCGCTGTATTTCAACGGAACGTCCAACCGAATCGCCATTCCGGATAATCCGAAATTCCAGCTCACTAAGAGCCTGACGGTCGAAGCCTACATTCACGTCATCGACGTCCTGAGCCAAGCCGGCGACATCCTGTTTCGAGGCGACGATCGATTTGGTCTCGATCCGTATTCCTTGAATGTGATCGGCAGACAACTTCGCTTCGGAATCACCAACGCATCGGACCAGTCGTCCCTCGTAAGCGCACCGGTCCCCTATGACACCTGGGTTCATGTCGCCGCCACACTTGACGATTCCACGGGGCGAATGAGCCTCTATATCGACGGGAAACTCGCCAACACGATCATCACACCCTACCGCCCGTTTGCCGTGCTCGATGCCGGCTCCAACCCCGGCCTGCGAATCGGAAACACGCAGTCGGGCAATTTCAATCAATACTTTCACGGATACATCGACGAAGTGCGGCTCTCCGATCAAGCGCTTACCCCAAGCCAATTCCTCAATGCCCAGAGTATCCCTGAGCCCAGTGGCCTTAAATTTGCCGTCGGAGGCTGTTTGGTACTCGTCTGCACCCGTCGAAGGAATAAGACAACGGCGCTGCAACGTATATGGATTTCCCCGTCACGGTCGCAAGGGTAATGAAGGTCGCATCGTTCTGGTATCCGTTTACTCCGGATACAACCGCGATAATGGGATGGATCGGATCGCAGCAACCGTGCATATGTTACGTCAACAGGGTTCGCTTAGATAATAAATAGACGCCCCGAGAAGTTCAACAAACAATTATTGCGGCGTCTGCGGAGATGGTGTCTTGACTTCTCGCTTCTTACAGGTGCCACCCGCCGTGACGTTGCCCGTTCGGAGTTCGACATTCACCAGTCCCATAGCTTTCGGGCGAGAGGATGAAATGAACACGGTCAAGCAAGATTGTCTTGGGATTCGTTTTGCGGCGAGAAGCGTTTCGATGTTGTTGGCGCTGCTGCTTCACCTCTGCTGGCCGGCGATTGGCGTCCATGCGCGAAATATTTTTGATGACGATTGGACTCCACCCCCGCCTCGGGAACCCGCTCACCCACTGCCTGAAGTTATTGCCACGAAACCAGCGGTACCTCCCGAGGCAGGGACCCAATCCAAGACACCGGCTACTGTGCCAGCAACACCGGTTGCCGTTGTAGCGCCGCCACGGCGACCAATACCAAGCAAGGCTGATCAAGCCAAGTCGCGCAAGTTGTTCAAGGAGGTGTTCGCCAATGATCTTGCGGACCGCTCGGTCGCTGCGCGTCGGTCGCTGGCGACGAAATTGGTTAAAACTGCGGCGGACACGGCGGATGTCCCGTCGGATTATTTCGTCCTCCTGATCGGCGCGATGGAAGCCGGCAAGGAATCTGCGGACCTTAGCGTTTGTATCACCGCCGCCGACACTTTGGCCGCGTCGTATGAAATCGACAGCCTGCGATTGAAGAGCGATACGGCCCTAAAAATGTCGCTTCGCGCGGAATCTCCGTCGGCAAGCGCGATTAATTGCAAGGCGGGGCTGGAACTGATTGACCAACTGGTGGCCGACGCCGATTATGCCACTGCCGCCCGCGTCATGTCGTCATTGCGAGGGGCAACAGCCGACGCGGCCCTGACCCTTCAACTGCAAAATCGCACCCGCGATCTCGACGTCCAGCGAGCCGCCGCTGGGCGAATTAGCGTCAAGCTTGAAAAACTGAAAGCCTCTCCGACTGACCCGGCCCTCAATCTCGCCGTCGGGCAATTCCTGTGTTTCGTCAAAGGCGATTGGCTTCGTGGCCTTCCGATGCTCTCAATCGGAAGCGATGCGACTCTTCAGGCGCTTGCCCTTAAGGATCTCGCCGGTGCCCAATACACTGAACAACAAGTTGAACTCGGTGACGGCTGGTGGGATCTTGCACAGAAAAACACCGGCATCGCCAAGTCTCATATCCTCGCCCACGCTGGTAAGTGGTACGGAAAGGCTGCTCCAAAACTCTCGGGATTGTCGAAAGCCCAGGTCGAAATGCGCCTTAAGAAGGTTGCCGCATTTATTGCCACCAGTGGCGTTTCGCTCCCGCCCCTGAACCTTCTGAGCACAATGAAGGGAACGCGAGCTGCCGTCATAGCCAATGGCACCGTTGTTCTCTCACGTGGCGGGAAAATCGCCACGCCGGACGTATTTCAGCCGCCTGTCACCTTCCAACTCACGGTAATGACCGACGAAAAAGACTTTCGGCTCGGCTATGCCGCCGACGAGATCATCTTCAATTGGGAATACAACCACGACGAACTTCGAGTTGGTGGTGGCCCCGCCAGCGGTCAGCACAAGGGCGGCGCAGGCCGGCTTCCTATGGGTCAGTGGGTGGATATCGAGTTTACTGTGAATCTCGACGAGATGATTATTAGCATTGATGGGGTAGAGCGTTACAAGGTCAAAGCCGATTTTAGCAAAATTGATGAGTCGCTTAAGCTCACCGCAGTAAACGGGGATGTGAAGATCAAATCCGTTGGCAGGGTGCAATCGCCAGCAAAATGAGTTGGCAGTAGGCGAGCGAAGTAGGTCCGGACCGGCGGGAAAAATAAGCAAG
>JAYVEP010000224.1:0-8944 GCA_043749225.1 Acidobacteriaceae bacterium | reverse complement strand
CCCCGAACGTCAGCACCCAAGCCGCTCTCGCTCGCAAGTCCTGGAACCGGAAGCAAAAGCGAAATCGTTAAGTCTCAAGATTTTGGAGCAACAGAGATCTAAAAGCATAAGGATTTAAAGCAACAAAGATTGGAAGACCCAGATTGCAACGCGGAATTTCTTGAAAAGTTCCAACAAACTCGATTCTCAGGAGCTAGAAATGTCTTCCATTGAGGCAGGTAACAAGCGACTCTCATTCGCCGGCAAGCTGTCCCGGCTCGGCGCGCGACTCCACGACAAGGAATGGCGCCGGTATGGAACGCTCCTTCTGGCGGGCAAGGCCACCGGCATTTGCATGTTGCTGCTGGCCATCACAGTAATTACGGGCGTCTTCTTTACGACGGCTCACGCCGCAGATGCCGAGGTCAAAGCCGCCGACATTGTGAATCCACTCAACACCGTATGGACGCTGATCGCTGCGTTCCTTGTGTTCGGCATGCAGGTCGGTTTCACTATGCTAGAGGCCGGCTTCTGCCGCTCGCGTGAAACCGTCAACGTACTGATGGAATGCATCGTGGACACCTGCTTATGCGGTTTGCTGTTCTTTGCCTTCGGCTTCGCATTCATGTTCAGCCACGGCAATGGTTTCATCGGCTACCACTGGTTTTTCCTCCAGGGAGTGCCTTCCACGTATGAAGCTTCCGGTGTTGCGTTTCTAGCCTTCTGGCTGTTCCAATTCGCCTTCGCGGATACCTGCTCGACCATCACTTCGGGCGCCATGATCGGCCGCACCGGATTTGTCGGCGACCTGCTCTATAGCGTCGCCGTCTCCGGCTTCATCTATCCCATCATCGGACATTGGGCTTGGGGACCGGACGGCTTCCTCGCGCTGATGGGCAGCGACGGCCACTTCTTCGCTTCGCTCGGTACCGGCTTCCACGACTTCGCCGGGTCCACCGTCGTGCATACGATCGGCGGGTTCGTCGCTCTCGCCGGTTCCTTGGTGCTGGGTCCGCGCCTCGGCCGCACCTTTAAGCGCGATGGTGGCGGCCCCATGATGCCGCACGATCTCACCATCGCAGCCTGCGGCGGCCTGCTTCTCTGGTTCGGATGGTATGGCTTTAACCCGGGCAGCACACTCTCCGCCATGGACTTCGAGGGCATCGGCCGCGTAGCCGCCAATACAACTCTCGCCGCCTGCGCTGCGGGTTTGACGGCCATGTTCTACGCCTACATGTCCAGCAAAAAATGGGACGTCAGCTTCACAGTCAACGGATTTCTCGCGGGTTTGGTTGCCATCACCTGCCCCTGCTACTGGGTCAGTCCGGTGGGAGCGATTCTCCTGGGCGGCGTGGCTGGCGTCGTAGTCGTTGCAGGTGTGGAACTCCTCGAATACCTTCGCATTGACGACCCCATCGGCGCAGTTCCAGTCCACGGCATCTGCGGAATCTGGGGAACCCTCTCACTCGGCTTATTCGCCTGCGGAAAATACGGAGCCACCGGCCCCATCGCTGCCGACAACTCGGCTCCGCTCAAAGGCCTTTTCTACGGAGGCGGCTCGCAACTGCTACTAGCGCAGTTCCTGGGCAGCCTCATCATCACTACGGCAACCTTCGCCGTATCGTATGCCGTGATGTACGCTGTGAACTTGACGGGAACGCTGCGCGTCTCGAAAGAAGGTGAGCTCTACGGTCTGGATCTGCACGAGCACGGCATTTCGGCCTATCCCGAGTACGTGATTTCTTCGTTCTCGTCCAAGAACACTGGGTTGGGCGGCCACGGAGCGACCGATGAAGGTACCATGCGCACACAAGCGTTGCGGGAGGCGCATTGAACTCCAGCCGCCGCTGTGTTTCGCCGGTCGTCACAGAATCGGCTGAAAGCAGCCCACTAAATCAAGGGAGACAAAATGACCAAGATTGAAGCAATTATTCAGCCCTCAAGATTTGAAGCCGTCAAGGAGGCCCTGACCGACATGGGCGTCGACGGCATGACGGTCTTCGAAGTGCGTGGACACGGCCGTCAAAAGGGCCACACAGAAACCTACCGCGGGCGCGAATATTCCGTCGACTTACTGCCCAAGGTAAAGATCGAGATGGTCGTCGCCGACAACCTCGTCGATCCCGCTATCGACGCCATCATCAAAACCGCCGCCACCGGAAAAATTGGCGACGGCAAGATCTTCTTGTCCAAGGTGGACGAAGCAATCCGCATCCGCAACCAGGACAGAGGAGTCGCTGCTCTCTAGGGAGGAGCAGTCGGGGAGAAGGAGAGGATGCGGCCAGGTCGCGTCCTCTCCTTTCATCTTTATCGAATTTATCGAACAAGAACCACCTAAGAGTTTGTCATTCCGAACGGCTTCATCGTGAGGAATCTGTTATTGCTCTAGCCTGGCGGCACTCTCGGGCCTGCGTGACTAGCTTCTCCACCGCAACGTAACCGTCCCCGCCAAAGGATGCTTTATCTCTCCACCCGTCCGCTTGGCTTCTAAACACGCATTCTTCAACTGGAAATACCACTTCGCCGGACGGTCCGCATCGTCAATCAACATCAAATGCGGATTGTGCTTCAACCCCGCCGCCTGCATTTCCATGGTTTCCTGATCCTGCGCCACAAACTTCGCGAAGACAAATTTCAAAATCCCTGGCGCAAACGGAAACCAGCGAAACAAATTCCACGAAGCCACAACATCTATGCGGCACCGCTCGCGCGTAATTGGAGTCACGGTCGTCAAACTGGAGAACCAATACTTCCCTGCCCGAATCGTCTCCACCCGCCGGTTCGGAAGCTCGAAGTCTATCGTCGTAGTAATCGATTTCGCGTCGGCATACAACTGCAACAGCTTATACGGCGCGCTGTTCGAGCTGGGCGTATGCGCCGCCATCCGAAATCCGTTTGGGATCGGCTCGAAATTTTTCTGCTTCTCATGAATGCTGGCGCGTTGCCGCCACCACCACGCCTGATGCACAAACGGCCCGTGCGCCGGATCCATCAATCCAATAATTCCGTGATCGATATTGCAGGCCAGGTCCGCAACCAGATACGCCGATTTATATTTCTCGCTGAACACCGGCACCCGCGGCGCAGGCTCGGTGGGAGCAGCAGCTCGCGTAAACCCAGCCCCCGCAGGCCCCGGCTCCGGCACAAACACCCAAATAAAATCGTCATGCTCTTCGCAAACAAAGCTGCCCGCGTAGATGCGGTCCACGCGAATCTTCTGCGCCTGCTCCGGCGTCAGTGACGGAATCGCCGTGCATTGCCCAGAGTGGCAATCAAATTTCCACCCGTGGTAACAGCACTCAATCTGCCCCCCATCAAACTTCCCATCGGAAAGCGGAATCCCCCGATGTGGACAGGAATCCCGCAACGCAAAAGCCCGCCCAGACTTGTCGCGTCCAACCACCAGCGGAATGCCCAACAGCAGTGTCTTCTGCAACCCATGCCGACTCACACGATCCCCAGGCAACGCGCGATACCAGAAACCATGCAGCAACAAAGCATCCGGCGTCTGCCGCTGCAGCGCATCAGTGGCCGCGGATCGCGATGAAGGTTGAGAAATCTCAGCGTCAGGAAGATCGGGCATGTCAGGCATCATTGTAAGAACAAATCTGAACGCTTGTCATGCTGAGTGCAACGATGCATCCCTTTGCGGCTAGCACGCTGGATGTCAAAGCGATTCCTCGCTACACTCGGAATGACAATCCTAACTTCATTTGTCTTTCAAGTTGCCATGAAAAATCCCAAGCTTTTCCTTCTCCCGCTGCTCCTAGCCACTCTGGTACCCGCCCCAGTCCACGCCCTCTCCCACAAATACATTCGCATCGGCAACCCCGAAGACATTTCGACGAAGCCAACAGGCGGAACCGCGCTCATGGGCGGGGGCAGCGATCTCGACGAAGCTTTCCAATGGCTCTGCGACAAAGCCCAAGGCGGAGATTTCCTCATCCTGCGCGCCCACGGCGGCGACTATAACCCTTACGTCAACAAGTTGTGCAAGCTGAATTCCGTTGCCACGCTCGTCATCCCAAATCGCCGCGTAGCCGAAGACCCCGCCACTGCCGAAATTATTCATCGCGCCGAAGCCGTATTCATCGCCGGTGGAGACCAATCGCGCTACATCAAGTTCTGGCGCGCCACGCCTGTACAAGATGCGCTCAATGCTCACATCGCCGCCGGCAAGCCCATCGGAGGAACCAGCGCCGGCCTCGCGGTACTAGGCGAATTCACCTTCGCCGCCATGATCGATACGACCACGTCGCCGCAAGCCCTGAAGAATCCTTACGACAAGCGCGTAACGCTAACCAAAGATTTCCTGCGCGTTCCTCATCTCGAACAGACCATCACCGACAGTCACTTCGTCAAGCGCGACCGCCAAGGACGCACGCTCGTCTTCCTGGCGCTCATGACCCAGGATGGCTGGTCCAAAGCCCCGCGCAGCCTCGCCATCGACGAGAAAAGCGCGGTTCTCATGGAGCCCGACGGAAAATCTTCCGTAATCGGAACTGGGGTCGCCGCGTATTTCTACCAAGTCACGCAGAAACCCGAAGTCTGCCAGCGCAAACAACCGCTCACGGTCCACAACATCTCCGTATACCGCGCCCCCACGGGCGCACACTTTGATCTCGCAACATGGCAAGGCCAAGGAGGCACGTCGTACTCACTCAATGTGGTACACGGCGTAGTACAAAGCACGCAGGCAGGAAGCGCGTTGTACTGAACCAGGCCGAAATCACGGAGCCATAGGCGCCTCGCCTGTGAGGGTTTGAACTTGTTCCGCCTCCAGGATAGGGTTACACGTTGGAGCTCCTAACGCCTTTCTCCGTGTCTCCTCGGTGAACGTTACTTCCTCCCAAAGCTCACCCCAGCGAACTTCTCCGACCACTTGATCCTCCCCGTCATCTGCATCACCACAAACAGCGTCAGGATCGATCCAATCGTGATCGCCAATCCGGTAAAGCCCTTGAAGAAGAACGCATACGAGAACAGTACAAGGTAAATCAACTGCGCCCCTCCCGCCTCGACGGCCGCGAAGCGGATGCCAACCACCAGCCGCAAATAGCTCACCACCAGAAATACCGAAACCAACGAGCAGATCACGAACGCCCAATGGATCGAAATGTGATCCACCAAGTAGGCCAGCAGTAAATGGAACGCGAAAAACGCCGTCGCCAAAAAGAAGTAATTCATCGGATGCAGATCAATATCGCGCAAGGTGGTGATAATGAACATCAGAAAGAAAAAGAAGAACAGCGACACGGGAGCGAAGAAGCTAATCTGTCCCGCCAGCGGCCCCGGCTGCAGTTTTTCCGGCATCGCCATCCCAATTTGGAGACCCGAAAGCAGACTCTTGTAATTCCACGTCAGATCCCAGCCCTGTGCCGTCTCGCGCTTTTCGGTCGGCGACAACGTGTTCTGCGGGAAATCAATATCTTTGAAGTTGGTATGCATCGTCAGTGAGAAATTTTTCACCTGTGAAACGCCAGCTTGACCATCCTGACCGGAATTCACCCCGAATCTGTAGTTCCAGTTATCCAGCCCCTGCGAACGATACGAAAACGAGAGCGCGGCGGTTTTGCCCGCTGCAATCTTTGCGGTTGCCGTAGCTCCTCCATTCCCGGACGCGATCGGCGCGGGCTGCCCGTCGACCAGAACAGTCAAGTCGTCGTAAATGGCTTGCGCAGCCGGAAAATCCAGCCTGAACGTGACCGACTGATCCTTGTCACTACCGTTGCGGTAGCTGTACTGCCCGGAAAAATTCACGGCATACGTGCTGTACCAAAGCAACCCTTTTTGCCGATGATCCAGATTGAGCGTCACGTCCACATGCGAAGCTTCGAGCGGCAAAGGATACGCCGTCTTTTCCGTAAACACCCGCGTAATAGTCTTGCCATCCTCCGTGTGGACATCCGTCTTGTAGGCATCCACATAGTAAGCCGCCGATGGTGGAACCTGGGTCTGCGGCGTACCCCAGTTGCTGGCCACCGCGCTGGAGAGCTGTCCGTTCTTGTCGGAGTAAGTACGCGAGAAAATCGTTCCGCCCAGAATACCCCAGGCAATGGCGGTGCAGATAAAAATGAAAGCGATGGCAGCGATACGTTTGACCATAAAAGCCCTCCGGGCGTTTGCAGCAAGAACTTTATATCACAAAGTTAATCGATATTCAATCTTCAACAAAAACAGGAGTGCCCTGGTTAGAACGCCCCCGGGTAAATCCCTAACCTACGCAGCTTAGAGGCCTACGAGGGCTCCCCCCCAGCGCCAAATTTAGAGGTTTTTGCGCAGACGCGGACTGCAACTTCCCAGATCCCACTCTTGACAGGAGTAATTTCCGGTTTGCCCGTCAACCGCCCGGAATCGTTGTTCATCCGTGGCCTCCTTCAGGTAAGCACCTGCCGACGTATCGTTACCAATTCTTGGTACGGCACCTTCAGGGCATCGGATCTGTTCTTGATAAATCCCGAGTCGAGACGGGAGGATTTATAACGAACGCAATTTTTGCAGCAAGCGAGCGCTTTCTGTTCGTCTGATCGATGGAAAGGATATCGAATCAGTTCGCGCGTGTGGGGCTGCCTGGTACTGGAAGGCCTGCTCAAGCGGGACGCGGAAGACGTGTGCAATACGGAAAGCGACTTCCAGCGAGGGGGAGTACTTGTCGCCTTCAATGGCAATGACGGTCTGGCGCGTGACGTAGATGAGATTGGCAAGTTCCTGTTGTGTCATGAAGCGGGTGGCGCGGAGTTCGCGTATTGTGTTGCGGATACGCGAGCTCACAGCGCCCCCTTCCGTTGTTTGCGCTCGATAAATGTTTCCAGGAAGACAAGAAAGATCACCGTGTTGCTGGGAAACCGCGCAGCGGCCTCCTTCTGCCTACACAAAAGGGACGACATCAACGTCATGCTCATGCGGCCATCCGGTAGGCGACGAGTTCGCGAAGAATGCGGACCAAGCCAGCGAGGACGAGCAGGTGGAAGAGGGTGCCGATAAGATAGTTGGCCGAGCGAATGCTGCCATGATCCCAATACATGACAAGGATAGCGACGAGCCCGAGCCAGAGGATGATATTGCTCCAACGGGAACCGATTGATGCGATAGAGCGGTCGCGCTCATCTTCTATGACGTTGTCCGAACGGCGGCGGAGGAATGTATGAACGGATACAAAGAGGAAGAGCAGGACGAGGAGAAGCGCGTGGAAGTAATGGTGTCCTGGGCCGGAGTTGACCAGAAACCGTAAGTAGAACACGACCACGACGACGATGCTGGCCATCTGCGCCCAAAGCATCTTTTCCTGGAAGCTGAGACGGGACATGAGTTCTCCGTGTCGAAATATTGGTGTTAATTTACTTGGCACAGCTATGATGTTCCGCGCAGCGCGGTTAGGCTCCTCTCGATGTGTCTTGTCCAATCCACAACCGGTTGCCATCTGGATCATTGAGTCGAAATTCGGTCAGGCCGTAAAAAGTAACTTCCAATTCAGGGACATCCAGTCCGTTCCTCCGCACCTGCCGGTGATACTCCACTATGTTCTCGGGATACAAGTAGAGAACGGATTGGCGGGGCGCGTCCCGATGAAGGTTGATCGATTGATCCACCATCAGGCGACAATCGTCAAAGCAGAGCATGCCCCAACCCCAATCATCATTCTTTCGTTCGACACTGAATCCCAGCTTTTGATAGAACTCGATGCTCGCGGGCATGCTCTTCACAGGCAGCATCGATATGACACGATTCATTTTGATTGGGTACTCTCGAGTCCGTGTTCTCACGCGCAACAGTTGACCGGGCGCGGCGATTGTGGAGGATTCACGCCTCGTGTTTCCTCTTCGCGATCTTCTTCCGTTCGAGCTGTGCCAAGTAAATTAACGCCAAAAAATTTCACACGGAGAACTGTAGAACGAGCGGACTATTGATGTCAAACATTTTTGACATTAGATCGAAAAACCGTTCCTAATAGCTTACTGAATGTGGAGTCATTGCTGCGCGCAAAGTGATCCTGAAAAACGCGCCAGTGTTGACCAAAGCAGTCAACTCCCCGTTAGTCGGCTACTCGGAAGCTATCCAGAAACGGCGTTCTGGCAAGTTGCAGCCGCCTCAACGCAAACACCCTAAGTTAACGCTGATGTGGTGGCCCCCGCCATCCAGCTTTCGCCACAGGAACATTGCCGCATCCTTCATTACATTCAGAACACTCACGATGGCTGCAACCGCCAACCCCATGTGCAGGAGGGAGTTAAGGGTCTTAACCAAATTTCTGGAATTGCACAGTACTCGCATCGGCAGCCACACATTCTGTCGCAGGTGTAAGAGAAGGAGTCGGCTCTCGCGGAGTTCCTTGATAATGTCGTTCCGTTCCGGGAGAGCAAATACCGCTCAATCAAATCCATGACATCCTCCCGACCATTAATTCCTGACCATCAATTCCTGTTCTGGGCTTGCCTTGAGTTACAGAATCCCTTCCAGCGATGCGTTGAGGCCCTTCCATTCCGCCGTCAGTTGCTCCAGGATCACCTTGCCGTCGGCCGAGAGGCTGTAAAAGCGCTTATTGCGCTTCCCCTCCTCGCGCCACTCGCTCACCAACAGGCCCTGGCTCTCCAGACGACGCAGGAGGGGGTACAGCGTTCCTTCGTCGATTTCCAACCCTTGACCTGCCAGCGCCCTGCGAAGCGTGTAGCCATACCGTTCCGTGCGAAGCTCGGCCATCACAGCCAGGATCAGGCAGCCTCTACGCAACTCCAACCGCAGATTCTCAAGCACTGCGGGATTCATCGGGCTGTGTGTTGCATAGTGTATGACATACACTATGCAACACACAGTATAAGCGGTCAAGAAAATTGTTAAGAAAAATCGCAGATGGGAAACAAATGGGAAGGGGGTACGGACCGGGGACATGGGTAACAAAACAGACCGGGGACATAGGTAACACTTTGGCTCGAGGGACTGAGGCTTGTAGAAGAGAGAGCATGCCTTG
>JAYVEP010000223.1:0-3438 GCA_043749225.1 Acidobacteriaceae bacterium | reverse complement strand
AGTCGCCATCTTTTATTACTTGTGGCGGCTAGGGGCTCGCGCCCGCAGGGGTAGTGTGCGGTCGGGATTGATCGTTGCCCAATTTTTTGTTCTTAGCGGTATTGCGCGCTTTTTGGTGGAGTTCATTCGCATCAACCCGCGCAGCATTCTGGGTATGAGTAATGCGCAGGCGGTGAGCTTGCTATCGATAGTTGCAGGAATCGTGCTGTTGTTGATGCTGAAGCGCAAACAAACGGTTGCGGGCGCAGCCTGACGGCTTACCGGGGCTCGAACCAAAGTTTATCGTCTCCGTCTTTATTCCTTTGCGCCAGCGAGTGTTTAAGGAAGGCAACATCGTCATGTTGCGGAAAGTCGGTACGATAGTGTGCTCCGCGGCTTTCGTGGCGAGCAAGCGCTGACTTCAAAATCAAGCTTGCAGCCTGCTGAATGTTTCGCGCCTCGCAGGCGCGCCTTGACACCGGTGAGGGAAGCTTGGAGCTTAGAGCTTGAATAGTCTCTAGCGCTTCTGCCAGTTCCTTTCCACTGCGAACCACGCCCGCATTTCGCGACATCAGCTCTTGGACATTAATGATTGCTGTTTCCGCGTCGCCATCGCAGAAATCCCCAGCTTGGGTGCTTCGCGCTGGTGGTGGCGAATCGGCAGGTCTTTCTCTGCGGGTTCGAAATTCTTTACGCATGCACGCGCCCGCTCGCGCACCGTAAACCAGCCCTTCGAGCAGGGAGTTGCTGGCAAGACGGTTGGCGCCATGCACGCCGGTACAAGCAGTTTCGCCGGCGGCAAATAATCCCGGCAAGCTTGTGCGTCCGTGCAAATCAGTCCGCACACCCCCCATCAAATAATGTGCTGCGGGACGAACCGGAACCAAATCGTTCGTAATATCGATGTGGTAGAGCAGACAGGTTGCGTAAATGCGCGGAAAGCGAGCAGTCAGATTCTTGGCAGTGAGGTGGCGCATGTCAAGATAAACGCAGGCGTCGGGAGCTGGGTCCTGCGCAATGTCACTTGCAATTGCCCGTGCCACGACATCGCGGGGCGCCAGCTCGGCTTTGAGATGGTACGCGGGCATGAATCGTTCGTGCGTGCGGTTCAGCAGGTAGGCGCCCTCGCCACGCAATGCCTCCGAAATCAAGAATCTCGGCGCGTTCTCGACGAACAACGCGGTGGGATGAAATTGAACAAACTCCATATCGCTAAGAACGGCACCTGCGCGATATGCCATTGCGATTCCGTCAGCGGTGGCAACACCTGGGTTGGTAGTGTCACGGTAGACCTGCCCGACCCCACCGGTGGCCAGGAGAACCGCCGATGCTCGCACGTCATGAAGATCGTCATTTCCTCCGACCAGGCGAACTCCAGTTACCTGACCTTCGGCAATCAGCAGGTCAGCGGTAAATTCAAATTCGCTAAATGAGATATTAGAAAGAGTGCGAGCTTTGGCGGCCAGGGCGCGTCCTATTTCCCTGCCCGTGGAATCGCCATGCGCGTGAAGGATGCGCGAGCGGCTATGCGCAGCCTCGCGGGTGAAGGTGAGTTTGCTTCCTGTGCGATCAAATTGCGTACCCCAATCCAGCAGTTCCTGAATGCGCGGCGGGCCTTCCTCTACAAGAACCTTGGCGGCTTCGAGATTCACGATGCCATCCCCAGCATCGATGGTGTCCTGCAAGTGCAGCCCAATTTCATCTTCGTCGCCCAGCACCACGGCGATACCACCTTGAGCATATTGCGTGGCCGACTCAGTAAATTCCTGCTTCGCAAGCACCAACACCCGACCTGCGGGTGCAAGTTCTATGGCCGCGCGAAGCCCAGCGACGCCGGCGCCGACGACTATGAAATCAGTTTCTTGGGGAAGAGAGTCCATTGAAGACTATGGAAAACCAAGGGTTCGCGACTTATTGCTGACCTTAAAGCGATGTTAACACGCGATATTTGCAAGCCCAGGGGCGATACGTAGTCGCGGTGAACTCCATCTCCTGCGATATGATGATTGCCCGTGAAAAAGATCCCAGTAAAGCTCAAGACGGCTCCCTATAACGTCATCATTGACGCTGGGTTACTGCGTCAAATGGGGAAGCACATCGTGAAGGCGCTTGGCGCAGTGCCGCCATTTACGGCGGTCGTGACCTCTTCCCGCATTCGCGAGCTTTGGGGCGACGAACTCGAACGTGGCCTTAAAGCGGCGAAGCTCAAATTTGAGATAGTCGAGATCGATGATGGCGAGCAGGCGAAGAGTTTATCCACTGTCGAACCGCTGCTGAGAAGATTTTCAGCACTGGGATTGGACCGCGGGTCTTTGGTGGTCGCCTTTGGCGGAGGGGTGATTGGCGACGCGGCCGGCTTCGCAGCTTCAATTTACTTGCGCGGAATTAATGTAGTGCAAGTTCCCACTACCCTGTTGGCACAAGTGGATGCCGCCATCGGAGGAAAGACCGGGGTCAACCTGCCCGAAGGCAAGAACCTGGTCGGAACTTTTCATCAGCCTCGGTTGGTGTTGATTGATCCGAGTGTGCTGGCAACGCTGCCTGAGCGCGAATTTCGCGCGGGACTGTTCGAAGTCATCAAGTGCGGGATCATTCGCGATAGATCTCTATTCGAATATTTCGAGAAAAACATTGATTCCATCTTGAAACGCGATAAGAAGACTTTGGTGAAAATCATCTCCGCGTCGGTCGAGATTAAAGCGGAAGTGGTAGCGTCGGACGAGCGTGAAGGCGGATTGCGGCGGATCCTCAATTTTGGACACACCATCGGGCACGCCTTGGAAGCTGAGTCTTCCTATGCAAGGTTTCTTCATGGAGAGGCAGTGGGTTGGGGCATGATCGCTGCCGCTCAGTTGGGATTTGCGAATGGAACCACGCCCATAAAAATTGCGGAGCGGATTGAAAGGCTGGTGATAGCTATGGGGCCGTTGCCTAGCGTGACCGCTGCGGAAAGCAATATCCTTCGACTGTTGCAGGCAGACAAGAAGACAATTTCGGGAGTACCGCATTTTGTGCTGGCTAGAAAAATCGGAGAAGTTGAGATCACGAACAAGATTAAGCCGCAGGCGATCGAGTCGGCCCTCCAGCACATAAAGGATTTGTCACAGAGAAATTTCGCCGCACTTTCCAGATAGTGATGGCCCTGGAAACCACACCTTCGACGAAACATGATGCAACCGGGGCTTTGCCTGTGGGAGCTGTGGACGAAAAGTCTGCCTCTCACGCCGTTCAGAAAATGTTCGATCAAATTGCGCCGCGTTATGATCTGCTGAATCACGTACTGTCAGTGAATATCGATCGGCTTTGGTGGTGGCGCACCGCACGGCAGTTTCGGCACATTTTGCAAAAGCCAGACGCCAAGGTGCTTGATCTCTGTTGTGGTACCGGCGATATGGCCTTGGCGTTACGGCGCAGCGTAGGAATGTCGAAAGATTCTGGGCCGTACTTCGCGGCTGACTT
>JAYVEP010000222.1:0-3463 GCA_043749225.1 Acidobacteriaceae bacterium | reverse complement strand
ATCACAAACTGAGGGATCGCCCGCTTGCCAGTCCGCTTCACGACCTCGTCAGCGGCACCCGGAGTGGCTTCTATGTCGATCTCTTCAAAGGGGATATTGTGTTTGGCCAGGAATCGTTTGGCAACGCGGCAGTCCGGGCACCAGGGAGCTGAGTAGACGGTGATTTGCATGTGGATCTGATGCTAGCAGGTCGGGCGAGTTTCCCCAATCCATTTACAGATGGGTTAAACCATGAGATAATACCATTATGATTGCAAAGCTTACCCTCGACAAAGCAGGAAGGCTTGTTCTGCCCAAGCCTCTGCGCAAAGAAATGGGCCTGGACGCCGGAACGGTGCTGGAATTGGAGCGCGAAGGCGAGCGCATCACCCTGCGGCCAATTCGCCCAAAAGCCAGTTTAAAGAAAGAGTTGGGTATATGGGTATATCAGGGTGGCGGACCCGTCACGGATTCTATTCCTGACTTCATTGATCGCGAACGCGAAAAGCGGCTCCGCGAATTCATGTGACAGGGATCAGTCCCCGCGATCCGATGAGAGACTTTCTTGATACTTCGGTGCTGGTTGCTGCCTACGTGCATACTCATGTGCATCATAGGGCTAGCGTGGAACTCCTCGCCGCCGCTGCTCCCGAACGCTCCGCATGTGGAGTGCATACGCTGGCGGAAGTTTATGCGACCATGACGGCCTTGTCCGTGCAACCCATGATTCCACCAGAGCAGGCCATGCTTTTTGTGGAAGAAATTCGCAATCGGCTGAGTCTGGTTGTGCTGAACGAAGAGGAGTATTTCGATACCATCCGAAAAACTGCCGAACAGGGTTTTACAACTGGACGCGTGTACGACGCCCTGCTCTTGCAGTGTGCTGTCAAAGCAAAGGCACAAACGATCTATACGTGGAACGTGAAGCACTTTCGAGCAATAGCGCCGAATCTCGCGGATCGCATTCGCACGCCTTGATCGCACCGCACGAGCCACTATCCAAACAGATTGATCACACTCTGCTGCGTCTGATTGGCGACTTTCAGCACGGTCAGATCGACCGAAAACTGATTTTTCGCGGTCAGCAGCGCCACCACGGCGGTGCTCAAATCCACGGTATCTGTGCCCGCTGAGTTCGAAGCTGCGCCTGCGCCCGCAATGCTGACGGCAGCGGACTCCAGTTGAACTTGCGCCTGTTCTAGACCCTGCAAGGCGATCGCTGAGATATCCATGTGTCCTCTATCGGCCTGGTCAGCCTAGGACTTTAGTGCTTTTCCGAGGCGAACCCCAGGGCTCGAAGCCCAGTGTTTTGTGCAGCTTGGCGGCTCGGCTGAAGTCGTGCCCTTCCCGTAGATCGTCGAATTGGTCTTGGATTTGATCGTGATCTGGTGCGCAACATGCCGATTTGTGTTGTTGTAAAGTAGAGACGTCCATTAACGCAAATGACTAAACGCAAATCCAAAGGCGCCTACATGATTTCCGCAGTGGCGGAGATGTACGGCATTCATCCCCAAACGCTGCGGCTTTACGAGCGGGAAGGGCTGCTGAAGCCATCGCGCACGGAAGGGAACACGCGGCTCTACACCGATGAAGATCTACTGCGGCTGGAGTTCATCCTTTCGCTGGCGCGCGATCTTGGTGTGAACATTGCCGGCATCGCCATCATTCTGCAAATGCGCGAGCGCATGGAAGAGACGCAGCACCAGATCCAGGATTTTGTGCAGTACATCCAGCGCGAGGTGCTGACTCGCGCCGCCGCCGCCGATCCTTCCAAGGGCGCGCTGGTGCCTGTGCGACGGACGATGGTTCCAACAGTCACAAAGATTTCCGTGGGCCCGAAGAAGAGGTAAGGCAGTCGCTCGCCAGTTGTCAGTTGCCAGCGTAAAGCGGCTTTTGATCCCACTGACAGCTGGCAACTGACAGCTGACAACCGCACTATGATGCTACTCCAAACCATCGCGTGGCTCGCCTGCATCGTCTACTCGACCATCCCCGCGTTCTGGCTGATGGTCCACCCGCTCGCCGGATTCTGGCGCGCGCGCAAAGGCAACCCCTATAAGCTCTTAGTGCCGATCTGGATTGCGTTGTGGATCGCTGTTGGCACGATTACTACGCCCTTTCGCCACCTGCATCTTTATTCAAACCTCTGGACCTGGGTCCCAGCGGTCGCGCTGCTTATATTGGGCATCTCCATCTACCGTCGCGCTGGCGCACGCTTCACCTGGTCGCAACTGGGAGGGCTTCCCGAAATTCGAAACTCGCAAACCACACAGCATCCGCAGCGGTTGGTCACCGAAGGCATTCGCAAGCGCGTGCGTCATCCGATTTATTTAGGGCATCTTTGCGAGATGCTGGCGTGGAGCCTGGGATCGGGGCTCATCGTTTGTTACGGCCTGACTGTGCTTGCCATCATTACTGGAGCAGGCATGATCCGGATGGAGGACGCTGAGCTCGAAAAGCGCTTCGGGGAGGACTACCGTCGCTACAAAAAAGAAGTCCCGGCGATTATTCCCAGCGCAACTTTTTAGGCGTGTTTCACAAATGCTACATCAGAAGCAATTTGTCATTCTGAGCGCAGCGAAGAATCCCTATCGCGTCCAGAAGGCTGGTGCTTGAAAGGGATTCCTCGCTGCTCTCGGAATGACAAAGTGCCGGTGAGCCACGCTCTATAATCCAACTAAGCTGCATTGAACCGAGAGCTGACAGCCGATAGCGTCTTATGCGTTTCGAACTTTTCATCGCCGCCCGCTACCTGCGCGCTAAAAGACGCCAGGCTGTCGTGGGCCTCGTCACGATGATTTCCGTTCTAGGAGTGGCTGCTGGCGTTGCTTCGCTCATCATCGCGTTGGCCATCAACAATGGTTTTCGGCAGGATTTGCAGGATCGTCTTCTCGGCTCCACCTCCCACGTGAATCTTCTGTGCGTGGAATCTGATGGCGTGAAAGATTGGCGTCCCCTTCTGGATCGCTTGAGCAAGCAACCCCATGTCGTGGCGTCCGCCCCGGCGATCTACGAGCAGGTTTTGGTGTCGAGGGGGCCGCGAGCTCGCGGGGCGGTTTTGAAGGGAATGATTCCATCGGAGGAACGGCGGGTCAGCGATTTGCTGAACTCGGTGAAGGTGGGATCGGCGGATGCTTTGGAAGACTCGGGTCAAGGAACAAAGCGAGAGCGAGAGCAAGTTCAAGTTCAAGACCAAGCTCCAAACCAAGACCAAGCTCCAAACCAAGACCAAGCGGACAAGAGTGTCCGCTCCACACAAGCAAGCTTTGCAGATTCCCTCGCCGCCGTGCATGATCGCGTTGCCGCAATGCCTCCCATCGTTCTCGGCAAAGATATGGCTGCCGATCTGGGGGCGACCGTCAACTCCGTCGTTCTCGTCACCAGCCCCCAGGGAGAGCTCACGCCCTTCGGCATGGTTCCTAAATACATTCGCTTCCGCGTTGCCGGCATCTTCGATTCCGGCTTCTACGACTACGACAGTTCG
>JAYVEP010000221.1:0-9035 GCA_043749225.1 Acidobacteriaceae bacterium | reverse complement strand
AGTTTCAGACCGATGGTCTTGACCTTTTTGTGGACCGATACGGGGGGATGATCAACGCATCCCGCGAGGGGCAGCTTGCGATGAAAGAGATCATCAGTGTTTATCTGCGCCGGATTGATCGTGATTCGGCCGGTCTGCCAATACGGCTGTTTCCATTCACTCGCGGCACTGAGTGTGATGTTGCGTCCAGGTTGGATCCGCGGTTGATTGTGATGACTCCGATGGTGTCTTTCGGACGGCCAGTAGTGGTGGGTACGGGGATTCCTGTTTCAGCAATTTATGAGCGTTACAGGGCCGGTGATTCGGTCGCTGAGCTTGTGCCGGATTTCCAACTGGAGACAAGTGCTGTCGAAGAAGCGATCCGATGCGAAGCCGCCTGACGGAACGGTATTTTTCGTGGACAGGTCGCTCGGCGTGGAGCCGATTCGATCGGCGCTAGTTGTCGCCGCGTTCGGGTTGAGATTCATGACGACTACTTCGATTCGATCAGCTTGGGGGCATCAAAAAGTCCCAATCGGTCAAATCTTGCCAGCCGCAAGGCCGGCTAGAACGATTTTTGAAAATCGCCAGAGTTTCAGGGCTCGCCTATTTGGATGGGTCGAGGCTTTTGAATTCGCGGTTCGCGCACCGTTTCAACATTCTGGCAGAGGTTCACCATGGGCCCTCTACTCCATAGCAAGGCCGATCACGGTGCTATCTTCCGCTTCGTCTCAATTGCGCCCGCTTCATTCTCTGAAACACGGCTTCTACATCCAATTCGGCTTCGGGTTCGTCGCCGGGTCGGCCATTCGGGGCACACGTCGCCGTGTAGGCGAGTGCACGGGCCTGTGCGGCGAACTGGTCGTTCAACTTCCTCAGTTCGGTTGTTGGTGAATCCATAAGTCCATCGACTGCGCGAGCAATGCAGTATGGAATCACCGCAAGTGCCACCGCTATTGCCGCGCCGGCGGCCTGTCTCGGAGCGCTGTTGTCCAACAGAGAACCGAACAGGGAAAGAGCGCCGATCACGCTCCCGATGATCGTTCCTACCCAAAAAAATCTTTTTATCGCACGCGAACTTCGACCTGCCCTATTTGGCCCCTCGGTTGGTAGCGCCCCAGGAAATCGCGGGGCGGAAGGCGGTTGGGAACTTGGAAACTCACGTCCACAATCACAGAATTGGGATGACGACGGATTTTCGAGGCCGCACGATGGACAAATCACGTTTGGTAGTCTATCGGTCGCCGTCGAGTCTTTCTTTAGTGCAGTGCTCAGCGACACAAAACTTGCCGTTCCATTTCGAAGTTTGACGACCCCAACTGCTTCCGATGCCATTGGCGGCTTCGACTTCGCAGTTCCAGGTTTGAAGTGCTTTCCTCTGGATCTTTTTCTAGTTTAGTTGAGGCTGACGCTTCGACGGCATCGCAGTCGAGTCCGTTTAGTGGATGACAGAGGGTATGGCCGCTCGAAGCCCCCGCGGCGTAGATGATGTCGCCCCGTCCATTTCTTGCCCACGGGCAAGCCTGTTCTCGGTGTGGGTCACTTCAGTCGAGCACAAGTGGTTAACTATTGGCGAGCGCCGAGGGCAGGCGGAAGGATCAACGCTGGGTACGATAAAACAACAAGAACACTTCAAAGTATTGGCCCCCCAACGACCAGTAAGCAGCCAATTCGTTGAACTTTAACGCTCCTGGCAGTAGTCGTTATGGATCGTGAAGGCTCTCAAGCCTTAGTATGAGCGGTTAGAGGCAGGATCAAAAAAGCAACTACGAGCTTAGCAGGAATGAAGGTGCGTAGCCTGGTTGCTGGTCTTCCATCAGTTGAATCCCCCGGCAGACCGCATTGAGTTGGTGGCTGATAAAGCACGCCCCTGCGATTGGCCCGAGGTAATAGAGAAGAACCCTGGTTGCGCCCCAACGTTTTACAAAAGAGCGAAGCAATTCCTTCGTGCCTCTGGCCAGCGCTACAGCATCGGACGGGCCTCGGAGGCACCCCCGCCCTAGCTCTCGTTCAGGCCTCAAGAGCAAGAGTGCTGCGACGCTATCGCCCGCTATTTTTGACAGGTGCGTTCTGACATCTTCATCGAGACTTCCGGTCACGCTGATTCCACAAGCAACGGTCGTTCCGATACCCGTGAACACCTCACCGTCAGGCGATCCGTTCTTGCCCGACACCACCATGTTGAAATCCGCGCTTGCAGGAACGTCCGTCCGCCAATGCTGAAGCTGTTGCTCTACTTCAATCACATATCCAGCAACCTCGGAGAACGTGAATCCAAATGCGAACCAGGCCGACAGCCGGGATTGCCCACGAACTCGAACGAGATTGCTTGAACTTGCAGCCCTCACCTCCTCAAGCATCGAGCGAAGCTCGGGCAAGAGCTTCTTGTTCCAATTCGCAGGATTCTTCAGTTGATGGCCCTTAAGCCCAGGCTGACCTTCGAAGTGTTTCCGCCAGTCCAGCGTGAAGTCGGGATCAACATCGAACATCCTCTGTCCGATTGTGTTCATGTGTATCGTTACGTACCGCTCATCGGCTTCCGGCACATACAAGTCCCGCTCCCGCAACGCACGGGCTAGCACTTCGCGCGAAATGTCTCCCTGCTTGGTGCGAATCCACTCCCGGACAATGTTTATGGCAATGGCAACAGCGTTGGCGTCGCTCTTGAGCTGTGCGTGCTCCATGCGTTCCGCTACTAAGCGCTCAATCTCGCGGAACGGGCCACTCCCAAGATGGAAGTTCAGGCTCTGAATGAACCCGGTGAAGTCCTCAGCCGAACCCCCGAGGTGCGCACGCCAACCTTCGCGGCTCTTGCCGACCGCGCTTTTGACACCGGCAGAAAGGAATTCGCCCGACAGCTTGCTCTCAAGCTGATTCAAACATTTGCCCACACCATCGTCGTTGTTCCAGGACCAGTTGCTAACCAAGTACAACTCAATGCGTTGGCCAGGATGCTGTGCCCGAAGTGATTGCCACGTGTCAAAAAACTTCTTCAAGAGGCTCCGACCGTTCGGCTTGCACTCCAATAGCTTCTCGGTCGAGTAGTGATGCTCTTGGTTCTCGTGGTATTTCACCTGATAAAAGAAATGGTAGAACTCCTCCGATAGGCCACTATTGAGTTCGTGGTAGATCGTTACATCGTCAACGGACCCGGCGTCAGCATCCTCAACTCTGACCCTGCTGACCTGTTCCTTCGGTCTCAGGAGCGACAGCACGTGATACCAGGAATACAGGTGTTGGTAGTCGTCACCGTTGAGGCGCGGAATTACTTGATTGGCCATTTAGGATAAGGGAAAGAGCGAACCGAATAGACGCCGGCATGCTTGAAGCGCATCGCCATTTTGACCCCGACGCGATAGATTGATGGCTTCCCGCACCCCGTTGCTAGCATCCTTTAACGCAGTCTTGGCCGTCGCCTTCTCGTCTGCGGTCATTCCGTCGCTGACCGGAGGGCCCAGCTTCGCTGGTTCCTGCCATTCATCAAAGATTCGAGATGCCGCGGAATCAAAGAAGTTCAAGAACTCGTAAGGAAAATCGCCGTTGAAAGGGGGGCGAAGAAGATCGAGCGCCATCACCTCAAGAAGAAACGAGGGCCGTACCGGCTTGTCCTTCTCGACGTTCCACCTCTTGATCATCCGAACCATTCCCTTCCACTCGCCACCAAAGGCTGCGTTTGCAGCCGTAGCCTTTTGGGCGTGGACCTCCGGGTCGGTGTCAGTCCATCCCTTGGACGTTTTGGTGTCAGGGATTTCGTAGTGGCTGTCCTTGTCGAACGCGGGGACCACGTCGAAGCTCATCACACGATCCTCTTGTCCGCTGACGTTGAAATCAACCGAGACCGACCTGCGCTGGCACCGCACCGAGTCCTTCCCATACTTCTCCTTCAGCTTCTTCTCAACGGCACCAAGCAACTCAGTGGGCGGCTTGGATTGGTAATGCTTCTCGTCGTCCCCGAGAACACAAAAGATATCCACGTCCTTCAGTGGTTTTGTTTTCGTCCAACGCTTGTAAGAGCCGGTGAGGAAGTCGCGCTGGATGTGAAAACACTCGTCCATGTAGGATCGAATGTCCTTTTGCCGTCGCGAGGCGTCGTCCTGCTCACGCTGCGTCAATTCCAAGCGGCTACGAAACTTTTCAAATGCTTCTTTCGTGTTGATCATCATCGTCCCCAATACGCAATGTCTGCTCCTAGTCCACTTCCGCCCACAGACGTCCCAATGCTGTATCGGGATAGCCCGGCAGTTGACCGCAGTCGGCAAGTTGACCAGCCCTCAACCGTAGGCCAATTCGGCTTGTTCGTAACTCTAATCTCGTAGTTGCAGGAAGCCGGTATGACGCCGGCCTTCTTGATGCTGTAGCGAATGGCGTCGGTGTCCGCCCACATGGAACCATCGCCACCGTAGCCGTAAACGATTTCAAGATCCCAACGGGTAATCAACCCACTCGTGTTCGGATCGAAAATCTCAAGAACGATCTTCTCCAGATGCTTTGAGCGAATCCATGTCGAGATGCCACGCTCAAGACTCACCCATTCCTTGGACATCTTTGACACACTGAGTCCGCTCTCACGAATAATCTCCTTCACCGATAGAAGCAATTTGTCGGTAACGTAGGTTGCGGTGTAAGCATAGGTATCAACGAACGCATAGGTGCTCATGATCTAAAGAATGCATCCTCATCGATTGAATTAGCTGAAGTTAAGGCCTCGTTCGATTGCGCCTCCTCGTCGGGAACTGGCTCCCCGAGTTCACGCGCCGTGATCCGGTTCGACAGTGTTGCAAGTTCGCTTTGTACCCAAGAGAGGTCCTCGGCTGGACAGGGAAGGGAGAGCGACCAATTGTTTTCCGTGGGACAAGTGGCGAGCTTTTCCTCGTTCTTATCCTCTGCCGAAATCGCGGCCTCGCCAAAGAGGCAATACACCCGGACCCGAGGGCCGTTGCCCCAAACTACGATGGCGTCATTTTCCATCGCATCCGAGACGATCAACGAACAGGCTACTCCGGCAATCTTCCCGAGTTCTCTTTTTCCGGGCCCGTCCTTGGGCGCAAGGATGTCGGTGATTACAGCCCATGTCTCCGAGGCCATCCGGCCAGGCGTGGACACTACACGACGCGCAACGACCGTCATGGCTTGCCACCCTTCCGCTTCAACTGGGACTGAGCCTGCTCAACAGCCGCTAGAATATCTGCGCTTTTTAAGCCCGATGGATCAAGCGCGGTGTGCTTGTTACGGGCGCACGCCGCTAGCACAGCTTTTCGCACGCGACGTGCGTCTAGGCCGACACACAGCTTTGCGGCCAACTTGAAGTCTTGCTCGTGAATGATGTGCTTCACCTTTGGATAAACTTCACCGATTGAAAGAACGGTATCGGCCAAGATTTGTTCGCAGGCTTCTGGCGTCGGTAGTCCAATCACCTCGACCAGGTCCGCCCGAGAGAGGAATGCTTCGTCGATTGCCTGTTCGAAATTGCTTGTGGCAATGAAGAGCAATGATGGAAACTGAGCAGCCAGTTGATCGAGTTGAGCAAGCACAGCATCGGTGGCTCTATGGACATCAATGGGGTTGGCCTCAAGGCTCATCCGGCTGCGATCAGCGGCAAGCGTTTCCACCTCATCGAGCACAACGACGAGCGGTCCAGCCGACGCCTGCTCTGCAACCACCGATCCCAGGAGGTGCTTCACCGCCTGCTGGCTCTTTCCTAGCGCGGCGCTAGCCAGGGCATGGGGCTCGACCTCTAAATACCGGAACTTGCCATGTCCCTTGAGTGCCTCAGCGGTGCGGGAGGCAAGGCCCCTCGCGAGAGAGGTCTTCCCGGTTCCTGGTGGTCCGACAAGCAAAATGATTCCATGAAATGGAGCCGCTGAGCGCCTCAGTTTCGGTCGGAGCGTGAACGATAGGACGGCCTGAGACAGCAGGCGATCCTTTACGGTCTGATCGACGATGATCGACTCCCACAACCCCTGAAAACTTGGATCTGGCAATTCTTTGCTATCGAGAATTCCCTTAGCATCTACAACATAGCGTTCTTCACGACCGGAAATTGGTATAGCTTTCATTCGTTCTCCACTCTACTTATTGTACGTCCACTACCACATATAGTGGCTGCGATTCCGAAATGGACATTCCTGGTGTGCGGATTGGCCGCTCCTACTAACCATATGCTCGCGTTCGACGCCACATTGACAAGGGAGCACCAAGATTCTTATGAACTGTCAACGGGTGTCGCTAAAGGAGCATTTCTTAGACGGGAGCAATTTCCGGTTACAATGTCTGGAAGCTGAATGAAGGGTGAATCTACGCGACGCGTACCGCGCGAGAAGGCGGCCACTCCCATCGAGATTGCAGTAGCTATTGAGGCGCTCTCGGTGGCGGACTTCGTGCGCTTAGGTTTGTATGCCAAGCGAAGGGTACGGTCAATTGGGTCCAAAGCGGAGGAGAGAACAGGCGACGATCTGCTTCAGACCGCCGTCCAAGACCTCCTTGCCGACACCAGGCGTTGGGACAAAACGAAGGCTAGCCTAATGGGATTTTTCTTTGGAGCGATGAAGAGCATCTCAAGCAACTGGGCGAAATCATATAGGCCAGAAGAGGCTCCCGTTCTTGAGGCCGATCTCCGGAGGAAAGACGAAGAGGGCAGGGTCACTAGTCCGATGGATGGATACCCAGGGGGACACCGCACGGTCGAAGAGCACATCATCGATGTGCAAACCCTGGATGCGATAGACAACCTGTTTAAGGAAGACCAAGAAGCACAAATGATTCTGACCGCATGGCAAGACGGCTACGACCCTGCTGGCGCGCGTGAGTTATGGGGCGTGTCTCAGAACGACTACAACACGATTGTTCGTCGAATTCGTCGCACTCTTGATGTGGCGAACATCAAGCCGAATCTAGAGAGGGGAGTGAACTATGTCCAATAATCGGGCAGAAGGCGAAAAGCTCGCAGCACTCCACGACGCTCTCGTTGATTCATTGGTTCAGGCAACCGATGCTGAAGTTCTTGAAGAATTGGTGCTGCTTGGTTTTGACCCCACAACTGAGGCCAGTCGTGTAAAGGGCCTGATGTTGGGTGCGGTCCAGTCATACCAGCAAACGGCGCTAAGAGACGCCAGAGCCGCATACGATGCCTTGTCACAACGGGCCGTACAGCCCAGCCAGATTCCAAACACGCCAACTGAGAGACGCAACCTCTTCTCCTTGGTGCTCGCCAAGCAACCTCAATATGCCGAGCTTTTTACCGCACAGAATAGAGGATTCACAGATCTTACGGACGGCGACATCGAGAGCTACCTAGAAGACCTCGCCGAATTAGGCGTCCTGGAAAAAGTTAAGGTGGGCGCAGAGGATGGCAGCAAGTGACTACTTCCGCGCCGCCACTCAGGTGCTGGAGGATCTCGGGATCAACAGTCCAGAAGATATCGACATCGAGGCCATCGCCTTCCATTGCGGCGCGGTGATCAAATATCGGCCACTAAGCGGTTGTGCGGCGCGTATCGTTGGCAATGGCCACCAGGCGATCATTACCATCGATTCCAACTCAGCTCGCGGACGACAGCGTTTTTCGGCAGGACACGAATTGGGCCATTGGATGTACGACCGTGGGAAGGCCTCCTTTGCGTGCGATGAGAGGCGGTTCGTTCAGGATTGGTCGAAGAACAACCCTGAATCGCGGGCCAATCGCTACGCAAGTGATCTGCTCCTCCCGGTTCACGTCTTCAAGCCATTGTCATCAAATCTCAAAGCGATTACCCTGACTGCGGCCGGAGAACTCGCGACGAGATTCCAAATGAGCTTGACGGCCACAGCTATTCGACTTGTGGAGCACGGCCCGCTGCCGTCAATGTTGATTTGCAACAGCGTGGCGGAGCGTGAATGGTTCTTTCGGAATACAGACCTTTCAAAACGACTCTTCCCCGTGACAATCTCAGGTCCCGACACATACGCTCATGACCTGTTGCACGGCTCCGAAGAGTCTAGTGCCGAGGGTGACGTACAGGCTTCGGCCTGGTTTGAGCACGAACTAGCAGAAAACTTCTTGGTGCATGAGCATTCAATCCGAACCAGTTACGGCGACGTCTTGTCTATGTTGTGGTGGAAGGATGAACGGATGCTCATCGCCATTGATGAACATGAGGAACGGCAGGCTGCCCGCCGCTCGGATGACCGCTGGAGAGAGTAGCCCCTTGTAGGCTTCTCGGCTAGAAACCTTATGACTAGCCGAATCCCGGCGCTGAGCCTTTAGCTCGGTTGAGGGATTTCTTGCTCTCTCGCGATTGCTGCAGAAGTTCGTCTAGTCTGTTCGCCGCCCATCGCCTCCACGAAATTCTCAAGGTAAATATGTGCTCGCTGCTCCTGTAGAGAAATGGCCGACTGGTCATGTCGAGGGCGCGTGCGAGTTGCTGTTGTTGGGGGGCATCCTTTTGAGATCCTGGTAGGCTAGACGGCGGGCTTCTGCGAGGGCTTCTGGCGAGATCTTCGACCGTAGTTCAGTGAATTGTGTTGTCTTTTGCTTGGGTTTTTGACGATTGACGGGGCGGAACGATGGATAGGGGCAGGCAGGAAATCAAGTGTGCGCGCTTTGTGGCGGCCCGCTCCCTTACGGGTCGCGGTTCGGAAAGGCGTTGGATCTGGTTGGACGCGGGAGTTATACATGGCGACGCGGCGTGGGGCATTCGTGCGTTGTTGGAGCACGGCAAGGCCCGCTCCCTTACGGTCGCGGTTCGGAAAGGCGTTGGATCTGGTTGGACGCGGGAGTTAGACGCGGCGTGGGGGTCATGCGGTGGGGTGTTGGAGCGCGGCAAGGCCCGCTCCCTTACGGTCGCGGCTCTTAAGAATTGTGTGCGGATTAGTTTGGGGAGATGGAGGGTTCGGATTAGGGAGACGGGGGTTTGGGGAATTTGAGAATTTGCCAGTTCCAAATGTTGAAATATATTTCGGGTTGGCGCAATTCCTTTGAGTTGTTTGTGATACGGGCATTTTGGGTGGTTTTTGCGGCGGTCTTTTGAGGACGGATTTGGGGCGCCACTGGTATAAGAGAGTCGTGAAGAAGCAACCCT
>JAYVEP010000220.1:0-3490 GCA_043749225.1 Acidobacteriaceae bacterium | reverse complement strand
GCTCTATTTTTCGTCCACACCAAAACAACGAAATCGAGTTAAAGTGTTACCCATGTCCCCGGTCTAATCTGTTACCTATCTCCCCGTCCGAACACTGGATCGGTAGGTGGTTTCAAGTCTGGAGATTATGATTTGCCCATGTAGGACGAACATTCCTGTTCGTCTGCCTTTGACTTTGGTTGTTGATCTAGCTGAAAAAATCAAGGTCGAAAGCTGGCGAATAGGAATGTTCGCCCTACACGGGCTGAAGTCAAAACATCAGTTCAACAAGGCGGGCAAGAGTGTCCGCGCCACAGAAGCAACCGCCGCGCTAGCTACTCGTGCTTCGGGCTCTGCAGAGTGGCGTCTTCCGGGAAAAGCTTGAACTCGACCTCGCGCGTTCTGGCAGATTCCTTCTTCGCCAGATCGGTCACGTACTCGGTGAGCGTCCCTTTCATCACGTAGTAGCCTTCCTGTGCGCGCGTCTTGGCCGGACCGCGATCCACCCTACCTTTGAACTCAAATCGCACATCGTGAATCGTCGTGGTCGCGAAGTTAACCTGATGTCCCTCGAGCTTAGCGACCTTGAAGAAGTGATCCAGCACCGACCCGCGATCGCTTTCCTGGTCGCCTAGGCGGGAGATGAATCCGTTCAGGTGGCCGTCGTCCTCCACGGTGAGCTGCACAAATTCGCCTTCCTGCAAAAAGGTGTACATACCCGAATAGTCTTCGGCGGGGGCGGGTGGCGCGGGCTTGGCCTCCTGCGCACACGCAAACGTGGCGAGAAATAGAATAAGTCCGTAATTTTTCAGTAACTTCGTCATAACTCGTCTCCATCCGGCTGCATCGTACCGTGAGTGCCTTCGATCAGGACTCCTGCCCCGCCGAGTAATTGTTGCAGGCGGTGGGCGGCGCAGAGCCTCTATAATAGGGCAAAGTAAGAAGCTGTATCCCTGCCCTTCGATTTAGATGCCCACACTGCAAACATCTCGTGAGGAATTTTTGTCCCCGGCGGTGGAAGATGCGCCCATCGCGCGAGCGCTGCCGGAGCTCCGCCTGCTCATAACTTTGGAGCCGCGCGGACGAGCATTTCGGCAAAATCTGCGCTACTTCTTTGAAAAGAAGGCTCAGCCAGTTCCCTTCCCGCAGGCTGCTCCGCTGCGGCAGGATGTGTTCATCCCCTCGCGCATGCCGTGGCCAAGCTTTTCGGAGTCTCTTGCCTACCACATCCTCGCGATGTCCGCGATTTTGGCCTGGATGCACTGGACTCCGCGAGCAATTACGCGGCTGGATCCCTGGAAAGATACGCGCGTGATCACCTACCCGCTGACCGCCTCGCAGAAAGCTGATTTGCCCAAGCTCGATACAGGCAGTCCGGCTCCGCGCCGCGCACAGCAAGGCGATCCGGTGCTGAATCGCCAGCCCATCCTTTCCGTGCCACGCGAGCCCGATAATCGCGCGCAGACCATCGTCACTCCGCCAGATTTAGTTCTGAGAAATGAAGTCAAGCTACCAAATATCGTGGCCTGGACCAGCCTTCCCGTGGCACCCACAGTGTCGGCGACCGGATTGGTGTCGCAGTGCAGTCTGAAGGCGCCGGAAGTCTCAGTGGTCGCACCGCCACCGCAACTGGAGCCGGAGCATCGCAATCGACTGGAAATGCCTCAAACGACGGCAGTTGCGCCTCCGCCTGAGCTAAAAGATGCCCGCACATTACGCAACGCTGCCACGTTGACCGCCATGGCGGTTGAGCCGGCCCCTCAAGTCAACTCATTGACAACAAGCGCGTTGACAACAAGAAAGATAGGCACGCTCGACATTGGACACGCCGAGGTTGTGGCCCCCGCTCCCAAGCTTGCCATCAGTGAACAACGGGCGCTGGAGCAAGCCGCTGCCCGTGGGCGGGCGGCTGCGGCACAAGCTATGACGGCGACGGCTGTTCCTCCTCCGCCATCGGTTTCTGGGAGCACGGCTCCGGGGGCTGGCCGGATGATTGCCCTAGGTCTCCACCCTGCCCCTGCAGAGGCCGTAGCACCCCCGCCAGGCAATCGCCGAGGCGAATTCGAGGCCCAGCCCTCTGGGAGCGCGAAAGGGTCAGGAACGCCGACGATTCCCGAAACGGGAAAAACGACCGACCGCGCCTCGGGAACAGGCGGACCGTCCGAACATCCCGACCTCCCCGCTGGAATCAAAGTAGGAGAAGCTAAGAGCGGCGACCAGAACGCGGGCGCGCCTGGCGTGCCGCCCACCGCGATGGCTAGCATCTCCATTGATCGGTATCCGATAGCGGCATCGACAGCGCCGCCTCGGGTGGACCCGAATCGCAAACCCGCGACAGTGACGGACCATCCACTGACGGATGCTGAAAAGAAAGTCTTTGGCGGCCGTCGCTTCTATTCCATGACGATGAACATGCCGAACCTGAATTCCGCGGGAGGCAGTTGGATTGTTCGCTTTGCGGAATTGAAAGAAGGGCCTCGCAAAGGCGAGCTGTATTCTCCGGTGATGACGCGCAAGTCCGACCCTGCGTATCCGATGGAGTTGCAGCGCGCGAATGTGCAAGGCACGGTGACGCTATACGCCATCATCCACAGCGACGGCAGCGTGCGCGATGTTCGCGTGCTGGATGGCGTGGACGACCAGCTTGACCGTTTCGCCAGCGAAGCGCTCTCGCGCTGCAAGTTCGAACCTGGGTTAAAGAATGGCGAGCCTGTAGCGTTGGAGGCGGTAGTGATGGTGCCGTTCCGGGCACGAAAGGGGTTTTGAGTTCAGACGGTTATCGTAGATTTCTGCGGTTGAAACGACATGCCCGCGAACCCTTGGCAAGCATTGTTTACTCCCACCCTTCAAAAAACGAAGGACGGGGCACCCTGTTGTCTGGTTGGGTCAGAGAGATCAAAAGCCTGGGCCACCCTCCCTGGAAAAAATGGGGGCGTTCCGTCTGTCCCCGTATTAACCTGATTTGGTTCGCGCCGTGAACCTACGGATGCTATGGGAATCCAGACGGCAAAGCTGCCTCAAGATTGATTGGTTCTCCGGTGATGGGGTGGTGGAATTTCAGAAATTGGGCGTGCAGGAAATATCCTCCATCGCCCGGGAGGCCGGGTAGATTTTCAAGAGGCTGGCCGGTTAAGCCGTACAGAGGATCGCCTACTAGGGGATGGCCGATGGATGCCAGATGGATTCTGATTTGATGAGGGCGGCCCGACTTTAGGCTTACCTCAAATGTTGTGGTGCTTGTAGTGCGTGAGATCACCTTCGCCAATGACTTTGACGGTTTGCCACCTGGGTTGCCACTTGGGTTGGCGGCCCACACGGAACCGATGAGCGGGTGCGGTACAAGTCCGATGGGTGTGAGAATTTCGTAGGCGTCGTGCTGTGCAATGCCTTGAGCCAGCGCTCGGTAGATTTTTTGAATTCTCGGTGTGTTCCAGTTTGCGAATAGTTTAGAGGCCGCATGCGGTGTTTTGGCGAACAGGACGATGCCGGTAGTGGCTCGGCCCAACCGGTG
>JAYVEP010000219.1:0-64473 GCA_043749225.1 Acidobacteriaceae bacterium | reverse complement strand
GGCGAGCATTCCTGCTCGCCGGGTTTTAGGCGTCCGCAGAAAGCTCTGTCGAATTCGAGTGGGATTACTTGGATGGCTAAGAGCTGGCGAGCAGGAATGCTCGCCCTACACAAACCTCAATGCCGAATTTGAGTATTCCCCACTCACCCTCTAGAATCATCCCGAACTATTCTCACCAAAAGTTTTCTGTGGAGATGCGCCACACTATGATTCGTACTTTATTTTGGGATATCGGTGGAGTTCTTCTCACCAACGCATGGGACCGTTCACAACGCGATTTGGCGATGGCGAAATTTCAGCTTGACCCAATCGAGTTTCAAGATCGCCATGAGATGGTCGTCTCGTCCTTCGAGCGTGGCAAGATTTCGCTCGACGAATATCTCGACCGCACAGTTTTTTACCGCGCGCGATCGTTTACGCGCGACGCCATGAAGATGTACATGTATTCCCTGTCGCAGCCGCTGCCTGAAACACTAGATTTGGCGCGGCAACTGGGAGCTTCCGGAAAATATCAAATGGCCACCATCAACAACGAATCGCGGGATCTGAATCTCTATCGCATCGAGACCTACGGCCTACGCGAGGTTTTCGAGTTCTTCGTAAGCTCCTGTTTTGTGGGTTTGCGTAAGCCGGAAAAGGATATTTACCGTCTGGCCTTGGAAATCTCCCAGCGCAAGCCAGAAGAATGCTGTTTTCTGGACGACCGCGCGTTAAATCTCGAAGGCGTGCAGCATCTGGGTATGCACACGATCCAAGTACAGAACGCAGCGCAGGTGATCGAGGAGTTGGGAAATTTGGGCGTGCAGGTCTAAGACAGAGTTTGCAACCAGTGGGTTTAGCTGGGGCGTCGCCATTCCGTATTGCCGTTAATCTGGATTCTCTCTTCTGGTACGACGGCAATGCCAGCCGGAACGGGCACACACTTCGCATTTTCGGAGGAATTACACAACAAGGAGTGATTCGACATAACGCCCGCAGTCAGCTTTGCCAGAGTCTTTTCGTCAGCAGCGGCTACTATGACCATGTTGTGGTCTGACTTGCTTTCTCGGATCAGGTAGATAAGACGCACAAATTTTGTCTTCGGTGGAAGCTCGAACAGCTGCAGCATCGGCCGTCTTCGTTTGGAACTTTTCCCTTCTTCGAGCGCCTCAGCTTCCCTAAACGAAACCGCAATCCCGGAGCCATTTCGCGGCCTGACATCGTAGTATTCCGTTTCGTATCCAATGAAATCTGTCCCGACTTTCGCAGTGATCGTGTGACCTTCCTCTTGTTCGACCGTCATCGGCACAACGTACCCGCCGGAGCGCAGGATGGGCACCACTACGCGAACTCTCCACCCCGTTTTCAGGTCTACGTAGCCAGGATCAAGGCTGGGAGGAATGCCTTTTGATGGCAAACGATGAACACAAGAACTCGAGAGCAGAAACAGGCATCCTAAGCAGATTGGCAGAAGAGCGAGAGTGAAACGTGGGCTTCTATTGGACATTTGCAACCATTCGAAGCTGCCAGAAAAAAGCGGCGGACAAGCGCTCCGCCACTACGGATATTAACAAAGCGTTTCTAACTCTTATCGTCGCGGCGCTTCAGGGTTGGACGATCATCTTCCGGCTTGCTGTCTTTGTCCTTGCTCTTATCGGTCGACGCACGACGCAACGTTGGCTTGTTCGTATCCTTGTCGTCCTTAACCTTGCGGCGGTTCTCTAAAGCCGCCAGGCGCGCCTTCACATCATCGAATTCCGATGTGGTTACCGTGTATTGTGCGCGGGCAGGCAGGATTTTCGCAATTTCTTCCTGCGACTTGCCAATGCGATCCGGCGTCTGAGGGTGCGTGGAAAAAGCGCGGGAAAGCGTGCCGGGCTTCTTCTTTTCCTTGGCCTGGAGCTTCTCAAACATGGTCACAAAGGCCTGCGGATCGTAGCCAGACTTGTACATGTACTGAACGCCCAGGTAGTCCGCTTCCGCTTCAAACGTGCGTGTAAAACTAACGTAGGTGAGCGGTAGAGCCAGAGAAGCCAGCGATTGCAACCCGTAGCCGAGTCCGCCACCCACAAAGATTAGCGGGATACTCCCAATATTCAGCCAGTTCCCGCGAGTCTGTTGACGCGCGCCATGATGCGCGGCCACATGAGCAATCTCATGCGCCATAACTCCCGCCAACTCCGCTTCTTCGTCCGCCGCAAGAATAAGGCCCGAATTTACGTAGAAGAAGCCCCCGGGGAGGGCGAAAGCATTCACTTCATCGGAGTCGACGACCTTGATGGTGAAAGGAACCTTGGCATCGGAGTTGCGGACAAGATTTTGCCCAATCCGGTTCACATATTCGTTGATGACGGGGTCCTGCACCAGCTTGGCGGTCGCCTCAACCTGCTGGGCCAACTGCTTACCAATACCGATTTCGCCTTCCAGCGAGTACCAGTTTCCCAAGCCCCGTTTGCCAATGTCTCGATTGCCGATCGCTTCCACGTCGTCCCGGCTGCCAGACTTCACTTCTACGCTATCTTTCATGGGAACCGCATCGGGAATCGCCTCGGTCTGGGTTGGAGCGGCCTCGACAGCTTTGCCAGTTGCGGTCTTCGAATCCGCGGTCTTCGAGTCACTGATTTTCGAGTCACTGGTCTTCGAGTCACTAGGCTTTGGGCTGGCTGGCTTAGCGTCGGCGGGCTTTGCATCCACTGGCGGGGCGCTATCCTGCGCTAGAACAAGAGGCACCGTAAACAGGCCCAAGCCTAAAACCAGCGTTGCGGCGGTAAGGCGTACTTTCATAATCCACCCCGATCTTTCCGGAATTCTTGTTGGCAAACCATGTTGGCAAACCATGTCTGCAAACCATGCAGCGACTCTTCGAGGAGATTATACGCCGATGCTACATGGAGCAATCCCTGCAAGATATGCTGCTGGTTGGACGCAGAAAGTGGGAGCCGGGTTATCTGGGAAAGGGCGGAAGCGAGTCTTCCATGATGTTGTTGCAGTCACCCTGCCAATCCTCGGCTGGCACCAGAGGGGACTCGATGTCGCCAGCGATTGACATCACTCCGCGAGGCAGCCGAAAATGTTAGGTATTGAGGAAGTATATTTGGATTTCCTTACTGCGGATTTCCTTGGTGCCGAAGCCCGGGCAAGGGTGCCCGGGCCTACATGCTGAAAACCTTCTTTAGTCGTAGTACTCCAGCCCCAAATGGGTGATCAGCTCTTCGCCACGCAGGTGGCGGAGGGTGTTTTTCAGCTTCATGAGCTGGATGAACAGATCGTGCTCAGGATAGAGCCCGGGAGCTGTCATTGGCGACTTGAGGTAGAAGCTGAGCCATTCCTGGACGCCCAGACCTTGCAGTTCGGAGCAGCGCTTGGCCAAGTCCAAGAAAAGAATCAGGTCGAGGACAATCGGGGCTGCCAGGATGGAGTCGCGGCAAAGGAAATCGACTTTGATCTGCATGGGATAACCGAGCCATCCGAAGATATCGATGTTGTCCCAACCCTCCTTATTGTCTCCACGCGGCGGGTAATAGTTAATCGTTACCTTGTGGAAAATGTCGCCATAGAGCTCAGGATAAAGGTCTGGCTGCAGAATGTGCTCCAAAACGCTCAGCTTGGACTCTTCCTTGGTCTTAAACGACCCAGGATCGTCCAGGACCTCGCCGTCACGGTTCCCGAGGATGTTTGTCGAGTACCAGCCCTTCACGCCAAGGAGGCGAGCTTTGAAGCCCGGGGCGAGGATAGTCTTCATCAGGGTCTGGCCCGTTTTGAAGTCCTTGCCGCAGATGGGGGCGTTGTTCTTCTTGGACAGGTAATGCATGACCGGGAGGTCGACCGTGAGGTTCGGGGCGCCGTTGGCGAACGGCACGCCTTCCATGAGCGAGGCGTACGCGTAAATCATTGAAGGCGCTATGTTTTTGTCGTTGTCGCGGAGGCCTTTTTCGAAGGATTCCAGTGTCTGGTGAACCTTGCCCGGCTTGAGGAAGATTTCGGTCGATCCGCACCAGATAGTAACTAAACGACTTGCGCCCGAACTCTTCTTGAAGTTGCGAATGTCCTCGCGCAGCTGCTCGGCGAGGTCCATCTTGTTCTTGCCCTTTTTGACGTTGGGGCCATTGAGCCTCTTGACGTAATTTTGGTCGAAAACGGCCTTTTGAGGCTTGATCTTCGACAGGAAGGGCTTGATCTTGTCGAGCAGGTTCTGATCGAGGACGCCAGCCTTGCTGGCGGCAGTGTACATGTCGTCCTCGAAAATATCCCAGCCGGTGAAGACGAGGTCTTTGAGCTCCGCTAGGGGCACGAAGTCTTTGATTTTGGGTGAGCGCTTGTCGGTGCGCTTGCCGAGGCGGATGGTGCCCATCTGCGTGAGCGAACCGATGGGAGCGGAAAGGCCCTTGCGGATGGCTTCGACGCCGGCCACGAATGTGGTGGCCACGGCACCCATACCTACAATCATGACGCCGAGTTTACCCTTGGCTGGCTGCATGGTTCCGGCGTCACCGGAGCGGCCTGCTGACTGTATGACTTCTGCCAGCGCTGTCTGAGATTTTTTCGCGACGGTGCGAGTGGACTTCGGAGGTGTCGGCATTTATAGGAGGATTCCTTATGGACCGCGATCTAGTTGGGCCAGTTAGATTTAAGCAAACAGATATCTTCTCGCATCGGCGAGAGGAATTGCAAACGCAGATTGGGCGAAACGTCGAATGTGCAAGGTCAACGCGGTTGAATCTTCAGCGAATGGATGCGTGGTCGCCGAATCGATGTTCTATTTTGTACTCAGATCTACGCTCTTGATCGGCACATCCCAGTGCGCCAGTAGAATCTCGAAGCGACGCTGCTCTTCCTTCTGATAGGTTTCCCGATCGGGATAGAGCTGGTGCTTGATTCCCTCTTCGTCGAAGGGATCGTTCGCGGCGGAGGAATTCTTGAAGACTATCGTGACACGATAATCCCAGCGACCGTCCTCCGTGGAGTGATAGCGCGGCATGTCCATCCAGACCTTGAGCATGCGGCCCATCTCTACCTGCTTCTTGAGGAGCGGGTAGTGATTTTTTTTGAAGAGGCGGAGGAACTCGTCAGCCGAGCCCCATTTTGCTTTGTAGTAGTACTCGACCGTGAAAGGCTGGTCGGCGGCTTGGGAATGGGCCTGCGGCGTTGCGATGAGCGTACCAACCGCCAAGACAAGTGCTAGCAAGATTCGTTTCATTTATTCCTCCGAGTGTCCCTCAGGGGCTAAAGCCCATCAGTCTTGCGTTCTGGTGGCACGACTGAAGTCGTGCCCTTCCCGTGTTGGGTTGTGAAGAAGACTCTTATTTTTATCTCGATCGATCCGAATTTATACCGATTTGTGCGAATTTATCTCGATCTACCCGGAGCATTCCGTGTTTTTCAGATCACGTTCTAGAGCAGCAGCGGAGCAAGCTTCGCTGCCACACAGTCAACTAGCTTACTGCAGGGTCACTGATTCTTTCAGAGGAAGGTCTCTGGACGATGCACCTACCATGAAAGTGTAATCGCCGGGGAGCTTCTGCCACGCATCTTTCTCGGCGTTGAAGATGGAGAGATAGAGAGGATCAATATCAACGGTGACCTCTTTGCTTTCGCTGGCGTTGAGTTTCACTTTACTCCAACCCACAAGCCGCTTGGGAGGCTCACCGGCGCTGGCTGGGAGAGCCGCGTAGACTTCGGCCACTTCCGCACCGGCACGTTGGCCGTTGTTCGCGACCGTAAAGGTGACGCTGACTTTGCCTCCGGGCCTGACCTTAAGGCCGGAGTAGGCATACGTGGTGTAGGAGAGGCCGTAGCCGAATGGAAATAGAGGTTGCTTCCCTTCCGCGTCGTACCACTTGTAGCCGACTTTCAGGCCTTCGTCGTAGGTGGTTTCAAACGCGGGGAGACCAGCGGCGATTTTCTTCCAGGCGTCGTGATCGTCGCCTCGCGTCGTCGACGCCACGGGGGGCTTCACAATGCTGGCGTGCGGTAAGTCGGCATCGCTCTTAGGAAACGTAATCGGCAACTTAGCGCTGGGATTGACGTCTCCGAAAATCAAGTTTGCCAAGGCTTGCGCACCGCGGCTGCCCGCGTACCAAGCTTCGAAAATGCCTTGCACTTGATCGGCCCACGGCATGGTCACGGCACTTCCGGTTTCCAATACGACGATTGTGTGTGGGTTGGCGGCTGCAACTTTGGCGATCAGGTCGTCTTGCTTTCCGGTGAGTGAAAGACTGTCAAGATCCATACCTTCACTTTCCCAAACGTAGGCAAAAACAATCGCTACATCGGAATTTTTGGCCAAGGCGGCGGCGATGGCTGGGTCCGTGCCGGCATCGTAGCGCACCTTTAAATGGGGCGCTTTGGCGCTGATGGCCTTCAGCGGAGATGTGGGAAACCAGATTTCGTCTAACCAATGGGTTGCTCCCTTGCCGGGAGGCATGATCGCGTTACCTCCGGGGGGATCGACTTGCGCCGAACCGCCGCCGGAAATCATTCCAACATCGGAATGGGCACCAATGATCGCGATGGACCGCAGCTTTGAGGCATCGAGGGGGAGGATTCCGTGGTCGTTTTTCAGCAGCACGATACTCTGCTCGGCGATCTTCTGCGAGATCTCAAGGTTCGTCTCCACATCCACCACGCCCTTGTGTGGCGGATCATCGACTACGCCGGAAGCGAACATGGACCGGAGGATGCGCTGGACGTGATCATTCAATTCGGCTTCGGGGACTTTGTGCGACTGGACGGCTTTCTTCATGGCCTCGCCGTAAAAGATTTCTCCTGGCTGTTCATGATCCAACCCTGCAGCCGATGCCTTCGCTGTCGAATGTGCTCCTTGCCAGTCCGAGAGAACAAAGCCCGGGAAGTGCCAGTCTTTCTTCAGGACATCATTGAGCAAGTACTTGTTTTCACACGCGTAGTCTCCGTTGATGCGGTTGTAGGAACACATAACCGCAGCGGCGTGGGAATCGCGCAACCCAATTTCGAAAGCCAGCAAGTCGGTTTCGCGCATGGAACGTTTGTCGATATGCACGTTGACGGCGTTGCGACCGCTCTCCTGATCGTTGATGGCGTAATGTTTGATGTCACCGATGACGTGCTGCGCCTGTTCGCCCTTCATCAATTGGCCGACCATGGTGCCAGCAAGGATGGGGTCTTCGCCCATATATTCGAAGTTGCGGCCGTTGCGCAGCTCGCGGGCAAGGTTCACTCCGCCACCCAGAGTCATGTTGTAGCCTTGGGCGCGCAACTCACGACCGATCAGCGACCCGTAGGCGTATGCGGCCTCGGGGTCCCAACTCGCCGCGCCTGCGATGTTGGCTGGTAGAGCAGTGGAATAGCGGCCGTTTTCTCCGCTGACCCGCACGCCATAGGCTGCGTCCGACATCTGAATATCTGGGATGCCAAGCCTTGGCACGCCAGCGACGTAACCAGCTCCGCCATTCGAATGAACGGACAACGGGCTCATTGGGCTGAGCCCCAACATGCCAGTGCCATGCAGCAGCGAGATCTTCTCGTCCACTGTCAGCTGCTTCAGCACTAAAGAGGCGCGCTCGTCGGGCGAAAGGCTCTGATTCGACCAAGGCTTGGAGTTCGCCTGGGCCCACAATTGAGGCAACGTCGCACAGGCAATGACGAGGACAAGAAACAACCGGCTACTGCGCAGGATCCGTTCGGGGGGACGCATCATTTGTCCTTTAGAAAATTGATATTCTAACGACAAGCATCATACACGCTTTTGCGCTGGCAGGTATGTGAGCCTATCAGCCTGGCTAGCCAGCTACCCGGATGCGGTGCTGCCAGTGTGAATAGATGAATGAAGCAAGGCCTGCCAATAGGACCACGCCAATCACCGCATCGAAACGATGGAAGTATTGGCTGAGGCTGCGCCAATTCTCCCCCAGCTTCATGCCCAAATAGCCTAAGCCAAAGCACCACGGCCACGATCCCAGGAAGGTGTAGAAGTGGAATTTCCCACGTGGCATGCGAGCGATTCCGGCAGGCAGCGCAATGAAGGTCCGAATGACGGGTAGCAGGCGTCCGACGAAGACGGCGGATTGGCCCCAACGCAGGAAGAATTTGTCAGCCCAGTCCAGCTCACGACGGCCCATAAGAATGTAAGAGCCAAATTTTTCGACCAGCGGACGTCCGCCGTAAAAGCCAATTTCGTAGGCGACCAGCGAGCCGAGGTTGCAGCCTAGGGCGCCAGCTGTTGCGGCCCAGAACAGATTCAGCTTGCCCTGGAAAACGAGATACCCGGCGAACGGCATAATCAGCTCGGAAGGCAAAGGTATGCATGCCGACTCGATGGCCATGAGCAGCGCGATTCCCGCATAACTTGTGGTGGCGATAACGGAGCTGATGAAAGTGAAGAGGACGGCCAGGATTTTTTCGGTCATGAATGGGCAACGCGATAATGGGCAACGCGATTTGGGATACGCTTGGGAACGC
This sequence comes from Acidobacteriaceae bacterium, assembly GCA_043749225.1. Classification (GTDB taxonomy): domain Bacteria; phylum Acidobacteriota; class Terriglobia; order Terriglobales; family Acidobacteriaceae; genus JANXUC01. Next base: position 56,058 of record JAYVEP010000219.1, on the reverse strand, counting down.
TATTCGTTCTGCGTAAAAGTATATCCGGGTAGCGCGCAACCGTCGCCTTCTTTGACCACCTTCACCTTGACGGTGGGCGCGTTGGGCGCATTCAGCTCGGCAATACGCAGGATAGCAAACTGAGAGAAAACTTCGTTGTAGACGCGCGTGATGAGGTAGTTCTGCCCATCCTCATCTTTGCGCCAGACCTGTCCGAGACGTAGAGTTTTGACTGCCATAGTTCCCTCAAGACTACGGCGCGAACCGAGGCACCGTCAATGACGAGGCGGGCACGGATGGGCTTTGTTAGGATGGCCCTTACCGGACCAAAGAAGAAACCAAGGAAAACTATGGCACGCGGCAAGATGACACGGCAACCATCCAAGAGTGGCAAGCAGGCAGGGGCGCGAAGAACAAAGGCACCTGTTTTGGCGGCGAAGAAGATTGTGGCACGCAAGTCGGCTGTTGGGCCGAAGAAGGTCGCAACCAAGAAGACAGCAAGTCCCGCGTTGAGGGCGCCCGCCGCTTCGGCCAAAGGTTACCACCCTCTCGCGCAGCAGCGAATTGGCGAAATCCTGGCAGGGTTGGATGAGCTTTATCCAGACGTCACCTGCGCGTTGCATCATAAGAGTGCATGGGAATTGGTTGTGGCAACGATTCTCTCCGCTCAATGCACCGACGTGCGGGTAAACATGGTGACTCCGGGGCTGTTCGCGAAATATCCTACGCCGCAAGCCCTTGCCGCAATTGAGCCGGAAGAACTCGAGCCGGAGATTCGCTCGACGGGATTCTTCCGGAATAAGGCAAAGTCAGTTGTGGGTGCGGCGCGGAAGCTGATGCAGGATTTTGGGGGCGTGGTGCCCGACGAGATGGAAAAGCTGTTGACATTGCCAGGTGTGGCGCGAAAAACGGCAAACGTTGTTCTGGGAAGCTGGTTCGGTAAAGGGGTCGGCGTCGTGGTGGATACGCATGTCCACCGCATTTCTCGAAGGCTGGAACTGACCACCAAGGACGAACCCGTCAAGATCGAGCAGGACTTGATGAAAGTAATTCCGCAAGAGAAATGGATTCTGTTCTCGCATCAGATCATCTGGCATGGACGGAGTTTATGTATTGCGCGGAATCCGAAGTGCGCGGAATGTCCGCTAGAAAACCTTTGTCATGCGGGGGATAAGACTTGGTCGACGGTGGAGATGCATCCGAGGGCGAAGCTGTAGGAGCGCTCCCGTCAGTTCGCTACCGGTTTACTTAATCTTGATAAGAGGCAATCATGCAGGCTCGAATCACATCCCTATTTGTTATCTTGATTTTCATGAGTTCTGTTTCTTTCTCGCAAACTCTTCCCGCGCCCCAGTTCGTTGCTGACCCGAAACAAATTGCTGGCAAGTCGAACCTGAACGTCGGCAAGCTTTCCATCGAAAAGCTGTACATGACGCGCGCGATTGGCGGAAGTTCCTGGTCGCCCGATGGGAAAGCGATTGCGTTTATCTCAAACATTAGTGGTCGCAACAACCTTTGGACTGTGCCTGCCGAGGGCGGATGGCCGGTACAGCTTACGGTGAGCGACCAGCGACAAACATCGCCGACGTGGTCTCCCGATGGTAAGTGGATTGCATATATGTCGGACTATGACGGAGACGAGCAGTGGGACATCTTCATGGTGCGGGCGGATACCGGCGAAGTGGTCAATTTGACCAAGACCCGCGAGATCGCCGAGATCGCTCCGCACTGGTCGCCGGACGGCAAGAAGCTCGCTTATGAAGTGAAACCGAAGACGTCGTCCACTTGGGAGATCGACATCTTCGATATGGCTTATCGCAAGGCAACACATCTCACGACAAACACGCCGCCTGAGTTGAGCAATTTTGGGATTATCTGGTCGCATGATGGTAAGTCGATTGTCTACGCGCAGAGCCACGCCGCCGGGAAAGATTCGAACATATTTGTTGCGGATGTGGAAAGCGGAAAATCGACGAAGTTGACGGAGCACACTGGCGAACAGCATTGGAGGGCCAATGCTTTCTCTCCCGACGGCAAACATTTGCTAATCACATCCGATGCTGCGAACGGTTACCAGAATGTTGGCTTACTGGAAATTGCGTCCAGGAAAGTCACCTGGCTTACGAAAGACAGGTGGGAGATTGATGGCGGCGACTTTACTCCGGATGGGAAGTCGGTTACGTGGGTGGCGAACGTCGATGGCAATTCCGATATTTTCTTTCACGATCTTGCGACCGGGAAGACACATTCCCTCCCTCTGCCGAAAGGTGTGAATTCTCCGGGCGGCGCGCAGTCGGCGTTCACGAAGGATGGCGCGCGAATGCTGTACTACCACAACGGGCCGAACGCGCCGAATGATTTGTGGATTTACAACACCGCGTCGGACAAGTCGCTGCAAGTGACGCATTCGCTAGTGGCGGGTATTAAGAGCGAAGACATGGTAGAGCCGCAACTGGTGCGCTATCCGAGCCGCGACGGTAAGTGGCAGATTTCGGCTTTTGTGTATGTCCCGTTCAATACGCCGCGCGACGCGAAGAATCCGGCCATCGTGTACGTGCACGGCGGGCCAACTTCGCAGACGGTAAATTCGTTTAATCGCATCGTGCAATACATGGTAAATCAGGGATATCTCGTGATTGCACCGAACTATCGTGGATCGACTGGGTACGGAAAAGAGTTCCAGGAAGCGAACTTCAAAGATATGGGTGGCGGCGATCTCCAAGACACGTTGGCGGCAGCGGATTGGATTCAGAAGACAGGCTATGTCGATCCGAAAAAGCTGATCGTCATGGGAGCTAGCTACGGCGGTTATATGAGCATGATGGCCGTCACCAAGGCCCCCGAAATGTGGGCGGCGGGCGTGCCGATTGTACCGTTCGTGAATTGGTTTACGGAAATTGAAAATGAAGACCCATCTCTGCAGCAGTGGGATTTGGCGACGATGGGCGATCCCAAGAACGAAAAGGACAAGGAGCTGCTGACGGATCGGTCACCAATCTTTTTTGTCGACAAGATCAAGGCGCCGCTGATGTTGTTAGCGGGCGGACATGATCCGCGCTGTCCCAAGTCCGAGGCACAGCAGGTGGCCGATGCGGTTAAGAAGAATGGGGGTTTCGCGGAACTACATATCTACGAGAATGAAGGTCACGGCTTTGCGCGCGTGGAAAATCAGATTGACGCCTACAGGCGGGTGGCAGAGTTTCTGAAGGCTAAGGTGCCGCCAGCGGATTGCTTTTGTAAGGTGGAACCGTGAAACCTTGGACCACAGAGGACACCGAGGTTCGCAGCGGGGTTGGAACATCCCTAGCAATACGAAAATAAACGCGCTGACTTTCCTAAGAGGTTGTTGAAAAAGTATTTCCGTCGGCATTTCAGTGCGGGTTTCGGAATTTCGAACTGTTGGAAACCCAGCAAAACAGCAGATTCCTCACGATGAAGCCGTTCGGAATGACAAACTTTAAGAGTTTTTCAACAACCTCCTAATGTTGAATATTGTCATTCCGAAGGGCCTCGGCCCTGCTGGATCTGCTATAGCCGGTCGCTCGCGATCATTCTTTCGATGGCGCTCACGAGTCCGGGAATCGTGAATTCCTTGGCTTCGACGGCAACTGGCAGATTGAGCTCGCGCAATGTCGCTGAAGTGACTGGGCCGATCGATGCCAACTGAAGTCCGCGCCGGACAGCGGTTTGCGCGTTTCTCTTCCCTGCTAGCGCAACGAAATTGCGAGCCATGGACGAGCTTGTAAACGTAGCGATGGTCGGTCTTCGCTTAGGATCGTCGAGAGCTTTCCGAAGTCCCACTTGCGAGCTCTTTGGAACTACAGTCTCGTACGCTTCGACAACATCAACCTTCGCGCCAAGGTTTCGCAGTTCGCGGGGGATGACGTCGCGGGCGATCCGCGCGCGGGCTAGCAGGACTCGCTTCCCTTTCACCTTCGTGCGCAGGCTTTTCACGACCGATTCCGCAACATACTCTTTTGGAACAACGTGAACTTTCAGCCCAACGTCTTCCAACGCGGATTTCGTTGCCGGACCGATGGCAGCGATCTTCAGGTGCTTCAGTTTCGAATTGGTGAGCCGCAGTGTTCGCAGCCGTTCCCGCAAGGCTTCCACGCCGTTCACGCTGGTAAGAATCAGCCAGTCGTAGTTGTTGATGTTTTGCAATGCCTCATCGAGCGGACGGTAGGAACGGGGCCTTCGAATTTCAATGAAAGGAATCTCCAAAACCTTCGCGCCCAGCGCTTGCAGGCGGCTGGAGAGAGCGCTGGCTTGACGTTTAGCGCGACCCACGAGAATACGCTGACCAGTGAGCGGGGCGAAGTTGGATACCGTCTGTGGTTTGCTCATAGTTTTACACCAACGGCCGCGGACAGAGTGTCCGCCCTACATAGTCTTTGGCGCTTCATGATGTCGCGAGGCCTTGGCTGTACACCGACTCGAGAATCGCCTTCCCACCGCGTTCAAGAAGCCGTTTGCCCACTGCCGCACCCAAGGCTATCGCGTCATCACCCTTGCCGCATTCGCGCAAAACTTTCGTGCCGTCGGGACTCGCGACAATGGCTTCGAGCGAGAGACTGCCTTGATGAAGCGCCGCCAGCGCACCAATCGGGACCTGACAGCCGCCGCCCATCGCGTTCAGCAGCGCGCGTTCGCAGGTAACAGTTGCTCGCGCGCTCACATCGTCAAGAAACGCTAAGTGTTCACGCATCGCGGCATCGCCTTCGCGAATCTCAATAGCGAGAGCTCCCTGCCCCGCAGCCGGACACATCGTCGTAGCGGGGATCACCAGCTTCACGTGCTGAGTCAAGCCAAGGCGATTCAATCCAGCGGCGGCCAGAATAATTGCCGCATACTGGCCTTCTTCCAGCTTGCGGAGGCGAGTATCGACGTTTCCGCGCAAAGGATGGATATCTAGATCTGGTCGGAGCGCCTTGATCTGCGCTTGACGCCGCAAACTGCTGGTGCCAACTCGCGCGCCTTGCGGCAAGCTTTCAATGTTGGAAAAGTCAAGCGACAAAAACGCATCGAGTGCGCTCTGGCGTTCCGGGATGGCAGCAACTTCGAACCCCGGCGGCAGTTCTGTCGGCAGATCTTTCAAGGAATGCACCGCGAGGTCGACCTGATTTGCGGCCAGCGCTTCCTCAATCTCTTTCGTAAACATTCCCTTGGTGCCGACTTTAGCGAGAGCCACGTCGGTGATCTTGTCGCCCGTGGTGTGGATGATTTCAATGTCGACGGAATGTCCCCGGTCGCGCAGAAGGGACGCAATGTGGTTCGATTGCCAAAGCGCAAGCTGCGACCCACGAGAGCCGATGCGGAGATGCGCCATTAGTTCTGATCTCCCGACAGCGCGTCGGATTCAGGCTTGTTATTGGCGTCCGCCTCGTCACGCAGCTTGAACATCTTGCGCACAAGTTCAACCATCGTTGTCGATTGCGGATCGCGCGCCGCAGTCTTCAGAGAGCTGATAGGCATGTGGAGAATTTTGTTCACAATGCCGTTGGTCAGAGCCTCGAGCGCTTGCTCCTGATCCGGAGAAAGTTTACCGAGTCGTCCGCGCACACGATCTATCTCAGCTTGGCGGATAGTCTCAAACTGGTCCTGCAGACTGACAATCATCGGTACAACATCCAGCGTTTGCAGGCGCTGCAGGTAGCGATCCACTTCAACTTCGACGATGCGTTCAGCGTGTTCCGCTTCTTTGCGGCGATCGGCGACGTGCTCGGCTACAGCTTGCTGGAGATCGTCAATGTCGTAGACGAAAATACCGTCGAGCTTGTTGAGTTCCGGATCGACGTCCCGAGGAACGGCAATGTCGATGAAGAACATGGGACGGTTCTTGCGCTTCGCCAAAAACTTTTCGCCATGCTCGCGACGGAAGATCGCGTGCGGCGCGCCGGTGGAACTGATGATGATATCGGCGCGATCAACGGTATCGTAAAGTTCCTCGAAACGTATCGCCTTGCCGTTGAATTTTTGCGCAATTTGCACGGCGCGGTCGTAGGTGCGATTGGCAACAAAAATTGTTGCCGCTCCGTGAGCAATCAGGTGGCGCGCGGCAAGTTCGGTCATTTTACCGGCGCCGATCAGGTAGACGCTTTTGCCACGCAGCGAGCCGAAAATCTTTTTCGCCAGCTCGACGGCGACCGAGGCAATGGAAACCGACGAACTCCCTACGGCTGTTTCCGTGCGGACTTTCTTAGCGACAGCAAAAGCGCGTGCAAGCAGCGGGTCAAGATTCCCCTGCACCGCGCCAACGCCACGGGCAACGGCGTAGGCTTCCTTCACTTGACCGAGAATTTGCGGTTCGCCAACGACCATGGAGTCCAGGCTGCAAGCAACGCGAAACAAATGTCGGATCGCAGCGCGCTCGCGAAATTCATAGAGGTGCGGCTCGAAATCCGACACGTCCACATGAAAATAGTCGCTGACGAAGCCGCGCAGATCGGCCGTTGTGCCTGGCGTTGCAGCCAACAATTCAACGCGATTGCAAGTGGAGATAATCAGGCCCTCTTGGATTCCTGGATGTCGCGCCAAGCGCTGGCAAGCATCGGGCAAACGCGCTTCGGGGATCGCCAGTCGCTCCCGGACTTCGACCGGAGCGCTTTTGTGGTTAATCCCCATGAGGTGCAGATTCATGATTGTACGAACCTGTGCATCCCACTAAAGAAATTGGCGGCCCAAGCAAAAATTGCAACCACGAAGGCCGCTGTCGCAAGGTAGGCAGCTCGGCGACCGCGCCAGCCCGCGCTCCAGCGCGTGTAGAGCATGATTAAGTACACGGCCCACATCAGCAGCGATAGCAGGACTTTGGAATCCAGAAAATACGTAGGGCCGAATTTAGACTGGGCGACAACGGAGCCGGCGATCAGGCCGAGGGTCATAAAGGGGAAACCCAAAAGCAGCGATCGATACCCGATTTCGTCAATCGTGCCCAGCGACGGAAGGTTCGTCAGAATCCTGACGCCGTTCTTCGACTTCAGTGCGCGTTCCTGCAACAGGTAAAGCAGGCTGGCTCCAAAGCTGAGGAATAACGCAGCGTAGCCGGTGAAGATGAGCCCAATATGAGCCAAGAGCCATCCCGTACGCAGGCCGTCGGAAGTTCCCAGGAACGGTTGCTGCCCGAGAGCGGACACAAACGTCAAAAGAAATACGATGGGAAAAGCCACGATTCCCGGAGAGACAGTGCGATAGAACGCGTACACCAGCATGAATGCAACCATGACGACGAATGCCAGGAGGGACTCGGAGTTGTGGATGGAGGCAGTGAGCAACTGGTTGCTGAGCAAGCCCTCTTCCGCCAGCGCGACGAATTGAAAAACCATGCCAAGGCTCATGGCGGGTAAGGCGATTTTGCGCAACAGTTCATGGCCGCGAGAGACTGCGACCAGAGCGTACATTAGTCCAACTGCATAGAAGAGAACCGCGACTCGTAACCAGAGAACTGGCATATTTGGGTGTCAGTTTCGCAGGTCCGAAGGCCAGCTGGAACCGCGGCTACCTGCTTGGAAATTATAGTCTCAATTGATGCTGGGTCGAAGGAACTCACACAATCACAGGGGCAGGTGACGGAAGTCACAATTGCACAAAAGGTTCTACTTTCAGTCCGCCATCGCTTCCCGCAACTGTTGCGCTGCGGTTTCCGAGCTCACCGGGGAGAAGTACACTTCCTTGAAGGTGTACGACTTGGCCGTGGACTTGATGACCGGCAGAATCTCGATGTGCCAGTGGTAGTCGTCGTCGATCGTCTTCCAATAACCTAGCGTGCCCGACGTATGCAGAGTGTTCGGAGCGGTGTGGAGGACCAGGTGAAACTGGTCGCTAATTGTGCGGATACGACGGAGCGTTCGTTTGAGCAACGCTGCCAAATCAAGCATGCCCGAAGTCCGCGAAAGAGCTGCCCGCTCGAACGCGGCGTCGTGTACGCGAGGAAGGATCCACGTTTCATACGGTACACGAGGCGCATAGGGACAGAGTGCCACGTAGTCACCCCGAATTTCGACCATCCGCTGCTTCTGGCGCAACTCCTGCGCAAGGATGTCGCAGAAAACACAGCGTTCTTTTGAGGCGAAATATTCACGCCCAGCGCGCAATTCATACAACACGCGTCGCGGAACAAAAGTTGTTGCCGTCAATTGCGAATGCGGATGTTCGAATTCCTGCGAAGCGCCAATACCGTGGTTCTTGAAGACACTAGTGTACTTAAAACGCTGGTCGCCCTTCAAGTCCTGTATCCGCTGTCCGGTTAGAATCAGGAAGCGCTCCACCTCAACATCTTTGACATTCCAAATATGGCCGTCGTGGCGAGGATTCTCTACCAGGACTTCATGTGCGCCCGTAGGAGACATGCGGTCATAGATGCCGTCGCCGCGGCGCGTAGGCTCGCCTTCGATTCGGTAGAGAGGATGCGGATGCACAAAAGACCGCGCAGAAAACGGAGCACCATCCAGCCCCGGCAGCGACGAAACAATCTGCGTCGAAGCAGGTGCATCCGGGCAGAAGCGACAAAACGGCTCTATACGCGGCCCCATGTCAGGGACATCGTCACCGGTAATAACCCAGGATCGAGTGAGAGGATCTTTCCGCAATTCCATTTGTCTAGAAAAACATCTTGCAGGCAAAGGAGTCAACCGCCTGGGATAACACCAATGGCTGATATAATCCGCGTTCTGCAATGAATGAGCCTTCCACGCCGCTGATGCGGCAATATGCCGCTGTAAAAAAGGAGCACCCCACCGCTCTCCTTTTCTTTCGCCTCGGCGATTTTTATGAAATGTTTTACGACGACGCCATCGTCGCGGCGAAGGAACTCCAGATCACGCTGACCTCTCGCAATAAAGAGAAAGGCGTTGCCATCCCCATGTGCGGCGTGCCCTTCCATGCAGCGGAGGGCTACATTGCCAAGCTCATTCGCAAAGGATTTAAAGTCGCTCTCTGCGAACAGATGGAAGAACCGCAAGCCGCCAAGAAACTGGTGCGGCGAGAAGTTACTCGCGTGATCACGCCGGGAACGGCAGCGGAGTTAGCGGGCTCGGCGGAGGAAAACAACTTCCTGGCAGCCGTGGCGGAGGTGCAAGGAACGGTTGGATTTTCCGCGCTCGATCTTTCAACTGGAGAATTTCGCGCCACCGAGTTTCGCGGGGAAGATGCCTCTCGGCGCGCCTGGGAAGAGTTGCAGCAGCTGCGGCCTAAGGAGTTGTTGTTTGCGGCGTCTACGGAATTGTTTGGGCGGACCGAGACGGCCTCCTCTGTTCTGAAATCTGGTCCACTTCCCTCTTCTGCGCAGTCTTCCCAAGCGAAGTTTGGTGAATTCGACCGTCCCGCGTGGGCCGATACGCCACTGGACGATTGGGTCTTCACTCCAGATCACGCCATTCCTTTATTGGAAAGTCACTTCGGCGTCTTGTCGCTCGAAGGCTTTGGCTTGGCGGATCGGCCTGCCGCGTGCTCTGCGGCGGGTGCAATTTTGCACTATGTGCGCTCAACCCAGCGCGGCACCCTCGACCATATGGACAAGATTAGCTTCTTCGAGCGTCAGGATTGTCTGATTCTCGATAGCGTAACCGTGCGAAATCTGGAACTCGTCGAACCCCTATTTAGCGGCACGGATGACGGGATCACACTTTTCCGCTCGCTCGATGCGACCTCAACGCCGATGGGCAAGCGGCTTCTGCGCTCTTGGATGTTGCGACCTTCGATCGACGGCAGCGAAATACTACAGCGCCTTGATGCAGTCGAAGCATTTGTAAGTGATACCGTGACCCGGGAAGACTTGCGCAGCACGCTGAACAGAATCGTAGATTTGGAACGCCTGTTGAGCAAGGTCACCTTGGAGACGGCGAACCCAAGCGATCTTCTCCACTTAGCGGCTTCGCTAGCACACCTGCCAGCCGTTCGTGCGAGCCTGTCGAGATTGAAAGCACTTCGCCTCGTCAGCCTGCACACAGACATCGACGAACTTGTTGACCTGCGCCAGAAGATTCAAGCGACACTTTCCGATGAGCCACCGATTGCGCTGACTGATGGCGGAGTAGTACGCCAGGGTTTCGATCCGCAACTGGACGAGCTGCGCGATCTTCGCCACAACAGCCGCCAATACATTGCTCAGATCGAAACTCGAGAACGCGAACGCACCAAGATCGGCTCGCTCAAGGTCAAGTTCAACAATATTTTTGGCTTTTATATAGAGATTTCCAAGTCCAACTTACACCTGACGCCGCCGGATTATGAACGGAAGCAAACCCTCGTCAACGCTGAGCGCTTTACCACTCCGGAGCTGAAAGAATACGAATCGAAAGTGCTGGATGCTCAAGAACGAATCCTGGAAAGCGAGAGGCGGATCTTCCTGGAATTGCGCACCGCAATAGCTGCCGAGGCCAAGCGAATCCGACAAACGGCGCGAGCCTTGGCCGAAACCGATGTGCTTGTGTCGTTCGCCCATATCACAGCTGTGAGAGGCTACACGCGCCCGCACTTTGACGACTCTGGCGACCTGGAAGTGCGGCAGGGCCGCCATCCCGTGATTGAGCAAGAATCCTCCATCGGCGGCCGTTTCGTTCCCAACGACCTGTTCTTGAATCGAACCACGCATACGATTCTCGTTCTCACCGGTCCGAACATGGGCGGCAAAAGCACCTACTTACGACAGACAGCATTGCTGGCGATCCTGGCGCAAATGGGTTCGTTTGTTCCAGCGCAGTCGATGCGACTGAGCCTGCTTGACCGAATCTTCACGCGTATTGGGGCCAGCGACAACCTTGCCCGCGGGCGTTCCACGTTTATGGTCGAGATGACAGAGACCGCCGCCATCCTGCACACCGCCACGCCGCGGTCTCTCATCCTTCTCGACGAGGTAGGACGCGGCACCTCCACTTACGACGGCCTAGCCATCGCATGGGCTGCGGTGGAATACTTGCATCAGCGAACTCGCGCCAAGACCTTATTTGCGACACATTATTTTGAGTTGACGGAATTGGCGGAGACGCTCTCCGGCGTAAAGAATTTTCACGTAGCAGTGAAGGAGACGGGCGGCGATGTCGTCTTCTTGCGAAAGGTGGAACCCGGCGCCGCCGATCAGAGTTATGGCATTGAAGTGGCAAAGCTCGCAGGACTGCCGGCAGAGGTGATTGTGCGCGCCAGAGAGGTTCTTGCCGAACACGAGAGTGCCGAGCGTGAAGCTACCGGAAGACTCGGAGGCGGCGATGCTCCTCCGGTGCCCCGTCAGTTGACGATTTTCACTTCCCTCTCCAACGATGTTGTGGACAGGCTTCGAGACTTGGATTTGAACCGACTGACGCCGCTAGAAGCATTGAATTTACTTTCGGAGTTGAAAAAGCAAATCGACTAATCGGCCCAAGATTATGAAAACCGACATTGGCAGTCACTTCATCATCGGATTCGAAGGCACGGCGATGTCGCCCGCACTTGAGGCGCTTCTGACGCGAGTCCAGCCCGCTGGCGTGTGCTTGTTCAAACGAAATATTCTCAGTGCGGAACAAACTTGGGAACTTCTCCGTGAGTGCCAGCGCTGGGTTCAGGCTCCGCTCTTCACCTGCGTGGATATGGAAGGCGGCACCGTCGACCGCCTACGCGATGTGTTTGGCCCCTCACCCTCGGCAGCGGACGTTTTTGCTACTGGTGATCGTGGACTCTTTCGCCTGCATGGAAAAACGATTGGCGCCATTTGTAGGGCCGTAGGCTTCAACGTCGACTTCGCGCCTACTCTCGACCTCGCGTTCCCTCCGGCGCTCCCCGTCATGACTTCGCGTGTTGTTTCCGACGACCCACCAGATACCGTGGCCTACGCGCGTGCTTTCCTTAAAGGTCTGACGGATGCTAGCGTTCTCGGTTGTGGCAAACATTTTCCGGGTCTCGGCGAAGTCCCGCTCGATACTCACAAGGATTTGCCGGTTGTTGAGAAATCGCTTCCTCGGCTTCTCGCTGAAGATATCGAACCCTATCGCGCGCTACGCCGCGATCTTCCTTTTGTTATGGTGTGTCACGCGATCTACACGGCGAGCAAAGATGCTCTACCCGCTTCTTTGTCCAGGAAATGGATGACCGACGTTCTTCGAACGCAACTCGGTTACGCGGGGCTCATCGTCACCGATGATATGGAGATGGGCGCTCTGCAGACTGCGGCACCGATGGAACAGGCGTCTGTCCAATCGCTGAAAGCAGGCGTGGACTTGTTGCTCATTTGCCGGCAAGAAGAGCAGGTCGTCCGCGCATTCGACGCGGTGACGATTCAAGCGGAGCGCAATAGTCGATTCGCAACGAAGTTGCAGGAATCTTCGAAGCGCATTGCTCGGCACAAGAAGAAGTTTGCGAAACTGCTTGATCTCAGAAAACTCGCACGTCCGACTCACTCTAAAGTTGAAACACTGTCGCGGCAAGTTTGGGAGTTGGAAGAGCGTGTGCGTTTAGAGAAGACGGCGGGCAAGGAAACACGATGATCGTTGCTGGCGTGATGAGTGGGACTTCTGCGGATGGCATCAACGTCGCGTTGGTGCGGATTTCTGGCGCAGATCGTCTACGGCTAATCGGTCATGCTGAGTTTCCTTATCCCAAGAACGTGCGAAAGGCCGTGCTGGAGGCCATGAATGCGTCTTCGGTGAACGTTGCGGATTTGGCGCGGCTGAATTTTCTCCTCGGGGAACTCTACGCGCAGGCGGTACTCTCCACGCAGCAAGAGTTCGGCAAGAAAGCTGATCTCGTCGGATGTCACGGACAAACTCTCTACCACCAGGGAACTGCAAAGTTATTTCTCGGACGCAAGATTGCAACAACGTGGCAGACGGGAGAGGGCGCGGTTCTCGCACAGCGCCTGGGTGTTCCCGTGGTTTCCGATTTCAGGCCGGCGGAGATGGCGGCAGGCGGTAAGGGCGCCCCCCTTGTTCCATTTCTTGATTTCAAGCTTTTCCGGCACGCTACCCAGGGCCGCATTGTGCAAAATATTGGCGGCATCGCGAATCTCACAGCTATCCCGGCGGGCGCATCTGCGGAGGACGTTCTCGCATTTGATACAGGCCCTGGAAACATGGTGATGGATGCCTTGGCTCAGCGACTCCTGGGCAAGCCCTATGATCGAGACGGCAACGCTGCGTGCTCCGGAATGGTGCTGGAGAAAGTATTGAACAAGTTGATGAAGGCGAAGTTTTTTGCGGAACAGCCGCCCAAGACTGCCGGACGCGAGGAATTTGGTCGCGAATTCGTTGCGGTGTTTGTGCGTGCATGCGGGCGAGCACGCAAACAAGACATCTTAGCGACCGCAACCGCGCTCACGGCTCAATCGATCGCGAGTTCCATTCAGCGATTTGTGCTTCCCAAGAAAGCCGCCAAGTACCACGAACTGATCGTTTCAGGCGGAGGACTCCGGAACGCTACGCTGATGGCGATGCTGGCCAACGCGGTCGCGCCACTCCGCCTTGCGCTGCGCTCATCGGATGAATTCGGACTGCCTTCCGAAGCTAAAGAAGCAGTTGCATTCGCGTTGTTAGCGTACGAGACATGGCATCGCCGCCCGTCGAACGTGCCTTCGGCCACAGGCGCAAAACGCTCTGCCGTTTTGGGGAAGATTTCGTATGCGTAACACAGACCGATTCGACAATCTCCTTCGAATTGCTCTTGTCCTCGCCCTGATCGCGATCGTATTCGCGAACTTGTCTTGCACCCAGCGTCCTGACCCAAACACGCTGGTGATGATCATTGAAAGCAGTCCGCTGAATCTTGATCCGCGGGTTGGACTCGACGGCCCTTCCGAGCGCATTGATGAATTAATCTTCGACGCCCTTCTGCGCCGGGATGACCATTTCAATCTCATCCCCGGACTCGCCGAGCGCTGGGAAGCGCCAGATTCCTTAAGCTACGTTTTTCATCTGCGGCGAGGAGTCAAGTTTCACGACGGACGTGCGCTCACCTCACGCGACGTGAAGTGGACGTTTGATTCGCTTCTGCAGGGCAAGATTTCCAGCGCAAAAGCGGGCTCCTATAAATACGTCGCCAGCATTGACACTCCGGACGATTCCACGGTGCTTTTTCATCTGAAGGAACCGTTCGCAACTTTGCCATGGAATGTGTCCGAAGGCGCCTGCGGCATTGTTCCGTACGGCAGTGGCACAGAGATCACGGCGAAGCCTATCGGCTCGGGACCGTTTCGCTTTGTCAGTGCGGCGCAGGATCAGGACGTCGTTCTGGCCCGCAACAGCGACTATTGGGGCAAGAAGGCGAAACTGCAGTCCGTCCGCTTCCTGGTCGTGCCCGACGAAAATACTCGAGCTCTGGAGTTGCGCAAGGGCAGCGCGGACATTGTCAGCAATGGGTTTTCCGCAGATGTTTCGGCTGTCCTGGCAGCCGACAACAATCTGGAAGTCCTGCGCGAGCCGGGATCAGTTTATGCTTACCTCGCCTTTAATCTCCGCGATCCAATTCTTCGGGATGCCCGCGTGCGGCAGGCAGTGGCATATACCATTGATCGCAAGCCGCTCATTGAATCGCTGTGGCGTAATCAGGCCCGCCCGGCCTATAGCATCCTACCTCCGCAAAGCTGGGCTTACATCGGCTACGTTCCACATTACGAACATGACCTTGCGAAAGCTGCGCAACTTCTCGATGAGGCTGGGTATCCGCTCAAGAATGGCGTGCGCTTCCACATCACCATGAAGACTTCCACCGAAGCCAGCACGCGGTTGATGGCGGCCGTACTTCAAGACCAGCTCGCTGCATCCGGAATTGTCTTGGACATCCGCAGCTTCGAACCGGCGACTTTCATGTCGGACGTGACGAAGGGCGCATTTCAGTTCTATTCCCTGCGCTGGATTGGCGGAAACCAAGATCCGGATATCTTTGAATTTGTCTTTCATTCCTCTAAATTCCCTCCCAAAGGCGCCAACCGCGGTTTTTACTCCAACCCTCGCGTGGATACGCTCATTGACGAAGGTCGTCGCACTCTCGACCTAACCCGACGCAAAGCCATCTACACGGAACTCCAACAGATACTTGCCACCGATCTTCCCTACATCAACCTGTGGTATTTCGATAACGTCGTCGTGCACCGGCGGAGGGTGTTAGCCCTGACGCTCAATCCAGCCGGCAACTACGATTTCCTAAAGACTGCGGAGCTTGCACAGTAGTTTTCCCTCGAATCCTCGTCAGCAAGCCGCATCCCGCGTGATACCATCGCAGTTTTGGAGACGCATTCTTTTGAAGATCCTTTTTATCGGTGACATTTTCGGCCGCCCCGGACGCAACATCGTCCGCAAGCACTTGAAATCACTCCTGGCGGAGCACGCCATCGACCTCGCAATTGCCAACGGCGAAAACTCCGCCGCAGGTTTCGGCATTACCGGTGCATTAGCTGAGGAGATTTTCGATCTCGGCATCGACGTAATCACCACCGGGAATCACATCTGGGACAAGCGCGAAATTTTGGAGTATTTCGAAATGGCGGATGGAAACCCTCATAGTCCGGCCCGAAGAGTGTTGCGTCCCGGAAACTTCCCTCCCAAAATGCCGGGATGGGGAGTCTACGAAGGCACAACGCGAGCGGGAATTCCCTACGCCGTGATGAACCTGCAAGGCCGCGTTTTCATGACGTCCAACGACGACCCCTTTCGTAAGGCCGACGAACTGCTGCAGAAGATTACCGCCAAGGTAATCTTTCTCGACTTCCATGCGGAAACTACTTCCGAGAAAGTAGCGATGGGGTGGTACCTGGATGGCCGCGTCAGCGCTGTGCTTGGCACGCACACCCACATTCCTACCGCCGACGAGCGAGTCTTGCCTAAGGGCACCGCTTACCAGACCGACGTAGGAATGACGGGCCCCTACGACAGCGTGATCGGCGTAAAAAAAGAACTCATCATAGAGAAGTTTCTAAACAATATGCCAATTCGTTTCGAGCCCGCCGAGGGAGATGTACGGTTGTGCGGTGTCGTCATTGATTGCGACGAAGCAACCGGACGAGCACGGTCCATTCAGCGCCTCATGATCAGCGACGACCAAAGCGGGTAGAAACCTGTCTACCCGCCGTTCCCATTCTTCGCGCGAATCAGCGACAGGAACTCGGCCCGAGTCTGCTGCGAATCCCGGAACGCCCCAAACATAGCGGACGTAACCGTCGAAGAGTGCTGCTTTTCCACCCCGCGCATCATCATGCAGAGATGGCGAGCTTCGATCACTACACCCACTCCTTGCGGCTGAATCACGCTCTGAATGGTCTCAGCAATCTGTGTGGTCATGCGCTCCTGAATTTGCAGACGATGTGAAAACAGTTCCACCAGGCGAGGAATCTTGCTCAGCCCGATCACACGGCCGCTCGGAATATAAGCAACATGCACTTTCCCAAAAAACGGCAGCATATGGTGCTCGCACATGCTGAACATCTCAATATCCTTGACGATGACCATCTCGTCGTATGACACCGCAAACAGAGCGCCCTTGAGCAACTTCTCAGGGTCTTCCCGGTAGCCGCTGGTTAGGTGTTCCATGGCTCGCTTCACACGGCCCGGGGTTCGAAGCAGGCCTTCGCGCTCGGGGTCTTCCCCTATGCGTACCAGTACCTCGCGCATCAATTCTTCGAAAGTGGCGCTGGTCAGACTCGTGGCACTGTCTACACTCATGGTATGGAACCTTCCCGCGGTTACCGAAGCGCTGGAGCTTCGCCGCTATACTCAAACGAATTCATCATCGTCTCTTCTATTCTTACCTTCTCTAGATGAGCCTTGCTGAATCCACGATGCAGGATACCGTAGATTTCCACACACAGGTTTTCAGTGGTGGGAACATTTGCCGCGAATTCTGGCAGGTGGTTCAAATCCTGGTGATCGTAGCGTTCCATGACGTGATCCTTCACAAAGCCGTCCAGGTCCGCCAGATTGCAAACCATGCCAGTCTGGGGATCCACTTGCCCGCTCACCGTAATTTCTACAAAATAGTTATGTCCATGCCCGAACGGATTGTTGCATTTACCGTAAGTGGCTCGGTTCTCCTCCGACGACATGAAGTCGTTCTGCAAACGATGCGAAGCCGAAAACCCATAACGCCGTGTCAGATAAACCTTCATACTTCCCCGTAGAAATCCGCAAACAGATCAGGAGTTTCGTAAATACGCACACGATGCAATTGCGCGGCGGTGAGTTTCGGAGCCAGTCTCTGCCAGCAAACCAACGCCAGATTTTCCGTTGTCGGAATCAAGCTGAAGAATTCTGGAATCTCCTTATTCAGAAACCGGTGATCCAACGCGTCTAGGACTTCCTGCTGCATCAAGTCCTTGAGTCGCTTCAGGTCGACAACAAATCCGGTTCTTGCATCCACCTGACCCTTCACCGTCACTTCCAGAACATAATTATGCCCGTGGCCATTCGGATTGTTGCACTTACCAAAAATACGTTTGTTCTCTTCCGTCGAGAACTGCGGATTGTCATAAAGGTGCGAGGCGGAAAACTCCGCCTTGCGCGTTAAGTAAACAATGGCACTCATGCTGTTCCTTTACCCAATCCGAGGTTGTCCGTTCAAAAAGCTTATCAGGATGCCGTGCCGCCCGCGTAGCTGCGGCCCTTCCAGGTTATCCGGCCTCGACTGTATAAGATGCCGGAACGCAGCAAAAGGAATGAGAAGATTGGCAGTCCGAATACCGCTAACAGCGTGGCGTCCCAGTGAAAATAGGCCCGCACAATCCGGCGAATAAACCGGATTGTTACCAACGCCCAAACGATTCCCACCCACCACGCAAGAGCAGGACTCCCTCGCAGAGCAGCGGCTGCAGCCAGCAAACCCGTTCCCCCGATAGCTACAAATTCAGAGCCCCTCAGCATCGCCAAGCAAGCGGAATTCGGGAACAGCAGCGATAGGTTCTTGCTCCAGCCTTCAATCAACTGCGGCGCGGTGCGATACATCCGGGTACTCACCTGGTCGCCTCCCAAACGAAAAAAGATTCCTCGCCCAGATCGCTTTACCAGACGTGCCAGCTCAACGTCCTCCAACAGACTGCTGGCAACCGCGGCGTGTCCGCCGACCGCATCGTAAGCCTCGCGCGAAATAAGAATATACTGCCCATTCGCCGCAGCCGCACTACTGGCGGGATTGCTGACATCTTCCGGTCGATAGCGAGCAGCCAGTTCAGCAAAAATGACGGGCATTACAGCCTTCTCCAACAAACTGTGAACTTCCTGCTCCGGAGAATACGAAAGCAGAGCCACTCCGCGCTCCTGCGCCTCCCGCAGCGCGCGTACGAGCGAGCCGGGCTTGTGGACGGTGTCAGCGTCGGTGAAAAGCAGCCACTTTCCTTTAGCCTCGCGCGCTCCGCAAGCAACTGCATTGCACTTCCCTGTCCAGCCGTCGGGCAGCGGATCAGCCTCGAGAACCTGCACTTCAGGAAACGACAACGCGATCTCGCGCGTACGATCCGTCGATCGATCATCAACCACTATGATTTCGAAAACGAACTCGGAATTTCCATCCGCCTGAGCCCCCAGCGATTCCAGGCACAAGCCCAAACAATCTTCCTCATTACGCGCGGGTACGATCACGGAAACGGTCGGGGATTTTGCCTCTTGTTGCAGCACAGGCATGAAGGATTGTTTATTATAGCTTTCGTGAAGCAAATCGCTCTGCTAACGGCTTTTTTGTTCGTAGTATTTGTCACGGGCTGCACCAGCAGCACGCCTCCGCCGAAAATTGGCACGGTCGCGCCAGATTTTACGCTCCAGGATCAAGACCACAAAGTGTCACTGAGTCAGTTCCGCGGCAAGATTGTCGTGCTAAATTTTTGGGCCAGTTGGTGCGCGCCCTGCATCGCGGAAACGCCCTCCCTCATTGCTATGCAACATGCTATGAAGGATCGCGACGTGGTTGTGCTCGCAGTCAGTATCGACGACGACGATTCTGCCTACCACCGATTCCTCAAAGATCACCCCAGTGAAATGGTGACGGTTCGCGACATACAGCAGTCCAGCAATACCCTCTACGGCACGTTCCGTTTTCCAGAAACCTACATCGTAGACCGCAAAGGCGTCCTGCGTCGCAAATTCATAGGTCAAGCCAATTGGATGGAAAAGGAAATCATGGACTACTTGACCAAGCTTTAGATTTTTGTCATTACGAACGCTGCTTTGTCGTTCCAGCCTAGCGAGAAATCCCTTTTACTGGAAAGACCGCTGGCAACAATGACAGTTTCCTTTACAACTTCGCATTCCGCAGCCGCAACGAGTTCGTAATCACCGACACCGAACTGAAGCTCATCGCAGCCGCCGCCAGAATCGGACTGAGTAGCCATCCGAAAAATGGATACAGCACTCCCGCTGCAATCGGCACCCCGAGTGCGTTGTAGGCAAATGCGAAAAACAGATTCTGACGAATGTTCCTCATCGTCGCCTGACTGAGTTTGCGCGCGCGAAGAATTCCTGCGATATCGCCTTTGACCAGCGTCACGCTTCCGGCCTTGATCGCAACATCGGTTCCCGTACCCATCGCGATCCCCACATGCGCCTGCGCCAGAGCCGGGGCGTCGTTGATTCCATCTCCCGCCATTGCGACGATGTGCCCTGCGTCCTGCAGTTGCTTGACGATTTCAGCTTTTCGACCCGGCAGGACTCTCGCTTCGAATTGTGTGATGCCGAGTTCGTCGGCCACGGCCTTTGCGGTTGCAGGATTGTCACCGGTGAGCATGACTACGTTCACTCCAACCTTGCGAAGGTCGCGAAGGGAGTCTGCCGCGCTGATCTTGATTAAATCGTCGACGAAGATGGTTCCCGCCTGTTGTCCAGCTACCGCTACAAATAGAACACTCGAAGTGCTGGTGGCCATACGACTGTATGCTTGGCTGGTTACACCTTGCTCGCGCATAAAATCATCCGTACCAACCGCTACAATCTGTCCGTCCACTTCCCCCGTGACGCCTTTCCCTGTGTAGGACTGAAAAGTCTTCACCTCGGCGAACTGCACATTCCGTTTCCGCGCCTCTGCCAGCACTGCCTCGGCCAGCGGATGTTCGCTCGACTGCTCAACCGCGGCGGCCCAGCGGAGAATGTCCTCTTCCGTGTGCCCTGGTAGCGCTGAAACCGAGACTACACGCGGCTTCCCTTCCGTCAGAGTTCCAGTCTTGTCCACCACCAGCGTGTCAACCTTCTCCAGAATCTCCAACGCTTCCGCATTTTTGATCAACACGCCGGCCCGCGCTCCGCGACCAGTTCCCACCATCACCGCCATTGGAGTCGCGAGACCCAACGCGCACGGACACGCAATGATCAGCACAGCCACCGCATTGACCAATGCATGCGCGAGTCGAGGCTCCGGGCCCCAGATATTCCATGCAACGAACGTCAATACCGAAGCTGCCACAACCACCGGAACGAAAACCGCAGAGACTTTATCCGCCAGCCTCTGAATCGGCGCCCGACTGCGCTGCGCCTGACTCACCATCTGTACAATTTGCGCCAGCAGCGTTTCCGCCCCCACGCGCTGCGCTTTCATAATGAACGACCCGGTGCCGTTGACGGTCCCGCCAATCACGTCAGCGCCTGCAATCTTTTCCACCGGCACGGATTCGCCCGTGACCATGGCCTCATCGACTGAGCTAGCTCCGTCCTCCACCACGCCATCCACGGGAATTTTCTCGCCCGGCTTCACACGCAGGCGATCTCCCGCATGCACCTGATCGAGCGCTACATCAACTTCTTTGCCATCTCGCAGCAAATGCGCGACCGGTGGCGCCAGGCCCAGCAGCGCGCGAATCGCACCCGAAGTCTGACTCCGCGCCCGCAGTTCCAGAACTTGCCCCAATAAAACCAACGTGATGATCGCCGCCGCCGCTTCAAAATAAACTTCCGGCTGACCTCCCATACCTTGCGACGCAACCGAGAATTTCGAAGGCATCAGCACAGCCGCCAGGCTGTACAAATACGCCACACCCACACCCAGCCCGATCAGCGTGAACATGTTCGTGCTGCGGTTCACCAACGATGCCCACGCACGCTCAAAGAACGGCCATCCGCACCATAGCACCACCGGCGTCGCCAACCCGAGTTCCGCCCAAGGCAGTGCCGCAAAATGGAACACCATGCTGAACATGGGAGCCATCGCCAGAAACAGCAATGGCACCGTAAACACCAGGCTCACCCAGAACCGCCGGAGCATATCGCGCAACTCCGGATTGTCTTCCTCGGCAACCACCGTCCGCGCTTCCAACCTCATCCCGCAAATCGGACAATTTCCCGAAACCAACACGTCGATCTGCGGATGCATCGGGCAGGTGTAATGCGTCGAGGTGGATAACTCCACCGACTCCGGCTCCAACGCCATGCCACAACTAGGGCAAGCGCCGGGCCCCGATTGCCGTACCTCCGGACACATCGGGCAAACGTAGTCCGATCTGCGATTGGGTGATGTTAGATTCGCCGATATTGGCTCGTGAGACGATGCTTCCTGCCCCGGTGCAGACTTCGCCGTAGCCGCGGGCATCTTCGGCGCTACACCAATTCCGCCGATCTGCACCATCTGGGGTTTTGCAGTCTCCATGGAACTTTTGGCCTTCGCTCCACTCAAGTATCCGTCCGCATCCTTGACGAACTTCTCCGCACAGCCCGCGCCGCAAAAGTAGTAAGACTTCCCCGCATGCTCGCGCTTGTGCTTGGCCATCGCGATCTTAACCGTCATTCCGCAGACCGGATCAAGCGCGGTGTTAGCTGTACTCTCTGAATCCTGCAAAAAGCCCTCCCGTATCACTTTCAGCAATTCCGTCCTAATCTTAGATTCTCGTGGCCACTCCGTCGATTGTTGTAATCTTGAAGGGAAGCTGCAGAGCTCAGGTAGCTGTAGAACTAGACAGATCAGCAGGAGAGGAATTCGAAGAATGACGCCTTTAGATATCGCCTACCGCTACGGCCGCATACCTGGTACCCGCGAAATGCAGGCCATCAGCGCTCTGACCGAGGTTTACGGAGTCCGCAAAATTGCTTTTGAAGAGACCTCTAAGACCGTGCGTATCGAATATGACGCTTCGCGCCTCAACGAAGATTCCATCGCCGCTCTGCTCAGAAATACTGGGCTCGATTTGAAAGAAAAACTGACTTTGGCTTGACCTGGGTCGCAAGGAACCAGAAGTGGGCCCAATAAAATGTGACTTTGGGCTTCTACAACCTAATAAGACTCCGCCTCGGTGCAGCTGTACTTACAAGAGCTAGCGGAACTCTGCGCAAGTGATGATCTCCGTAGCGCGGGGCTTCAGCGCCGCAAAAACTCCCCAGCTTGAGCCGCTGGGTACGAGACTTGTTCAGAGATGCCCTAAGTTGTTGGAATTGCAGAAGAATCACTAGCTAGAACTGTTGGGGAGGGCTCTGGCAGAAAATGCAAGGGGCGATCTGAGACCTCTGGCCGAAGTTTCCTCAGATTCGCCCCGTTGCGCGCCACTTCGTCTGCTTTTCTTAAAGCACTTCCCGTGCCAAAGGCTAAGTCGTTGATTACACAGAACCTACGGTCTTTTGCTCTAGGTAGGAATTGCAAACGTCCGGGAAAGAATTACTACCCATTGCGAACAGGACCTTAGCCTTTCACCTCAGTCTGCACGGTACAACCACAAACTTTCTTCGCCGGTTCGCAGAATCGAATTCCTTTGGTTATAATCCCTAGAGCACTTCGCTCGCATCACCCTTAAGCGCCCTTAGCTCAGCTGGATAGAGCATTTGGCTACGAACCAAAAGGTCGGGAGTTCGAATCTCTCAGGGCGCACCACATCTGTCACTTTGGCAAAGCAGGATTAGAGTCTTAGAGTTAGCGACATGAACCAGTCCCTGGCCCGCTACATACCTTTCCTCCTGCTGCTCTCCACCACGTGCTTTGGCCAGACTGCCAGCCAAGTGGCGATCCCAAGCTATCCGCTCGCCAAAGTGCAGTCGAGCGGCTCCAAACGCTTTACTGAGGCCGATATCGTCAAAGCAACCGGCCTTAAGATCGGCAGCCGAGTCACCGGCGAGGATTTGAAGCAGGCAGCCGAGCGCCTGACCCAATCCGGCGTTTTTGCCCAAGTCCAGTTCCGCTTCGACGCTGGCACTGCGAACTACTTGGTCGTCGATTCCGACCAGTTTGTCCCGGCAACCTTCGAGAACTTCGTCTGGTTCACCGACACCGACCTAATCGCGCGCATCCACAGTTCCGTCCCTCTTTTTAGCGGCAGCATTCCCTTAGCAGGAAATCTTGCTCAGCAAGTCTCCGCCGCGCTCGATGCAATCTTGCAAGGAAAAAGTATCGCTGGCCACACAGTTGCCGCCCTGCAGGACCCTCTCTCCGGCCAGCAGCAGAGAATGCAATTTCAGATCGACGGCGTCACCGCGAAGATCTCGGAAATCCGTTTCCCCGGCGCCACGTCCGCCCATCTGCTACTCCTGCAGGCGGCCACAAAATCTCTCCTGGGCCAACCCTACCTGCGCTCCGACGTTCCGAATCAGATCAAAGCAGCCAGCCCCGTGTACGGCAAGCTCGGCTTCCTGAAGGCGCAGTTTGTCGAACCTAAACTCGTGCTCCTAAAGGACGACCCGCTCCAACCAACCGTCGCGATTGAAGTCCCGGTCCACGAAGGCGATCCATACACATTCACCGGCACCAACTGGAGCGGCGCCAGCAAGGTTCCGACAACAGAACTAGCCAGGGTTCTGGAAGCGCAACCTGGCGCCCTCAAGCCCGGCGACCCCGCCGACACATCCCAGGTAGGCCGAGCCGCCGCCATCGTTCAAGCGCTCTACAGCACCAAGGGCTACATGCTGGCGGACGTAAAATCCACCGCCACACTCGACAACGAAAAGCACACCGCCGCCTTCAACGTCGATGTAAACGAAGGGCCTCTCTATCACATGGGAAAGCTGGATATCCAAGGCTTGGACCCTCAGCGCACAGCGCTCGTCAAGAAGGTCTGGAGCATGCACGAAGGCGACGTATACGACTCCTGCTACGTCAAGGATTTCATCAAGAAACGCAACATTGCTTTGGAGTCACTGAACGGCTGGAATGCACCCTACCTACAGACCATTCGCGACGACACGGCTACAGTGGACCTGGCGCTGAAATTTGAGAAATTCGAAAAAGAAGCCAAGTAGCCCTTCGCACGCAACCGCGCAAAGCCTTACACAAATCACCTTCTCCAGCGTATTCTTATTTAAAGCATTCCTCGTGCCATCATCGTGCGCCCTTAGCTCAGCTGGATAGAGCATCTGGCTTCGAACCAGAGGGTCGGGAGTTCGAGTCTCTCAGGGCGCACCATCTTCCCCAGTTCCCTCAACCCACTTCGACTCACTGATTCGTCCGCACCGGCGGAAGCGTGCTCGGAGCGTCTCTCTCCACCAGCAGAATCCGCTTGATCTTGTTGCGATCCACATGTTGAGCAGTCCCAGCTATCCGAAAAACCACATCCATGTCCGCAATCGACAGCAGGTCTCCGTTGAGCACGCTCCCATCGCGCATCTCAATCGTGTCGTGGGCCGAGGTTCCAAGTTCGTAACTCACACTGCCACCCGACACATCATCAGAACTGATCTCCACCGGGTACTTGCCCGTATTGAAAGCTTCTTTACTGAATTCTAGAATGTGCTTTCCCACTCCCAAGCGGATCATCTTGGGCGTAATGCCTGCCTCGTTGCCGTCCACCTTCAACTGAGCGCCCTGTGGCACTGAATTCACGGTCATCGAAATTGTCTTATCCGGTTGCACGGGCCCGAGTTCCTTTGGCAACGACTGCGCCACCAACGAAATTGAAACAGGCGTACCCGAAGCGTGAACCGTCGTCTGGGACCTTATGGTTTCTCCAGGGCCCGCGTTGCTGATGTCGACAAAACCTTCCCCGATTCGCACCTTAGTCCTTATCGAACAAGTAAAGAGCGAATGTGGCTTGCGAAATCTTCTTGTTCCAATTGTTTTGTATAGTCGTTTCCGTAACGTAGACCCGATCTTTCGCCAGCGACCCAATCTCCTTGAACTTACCAAAAGAGAAACGGAGAATAGGCGTTCCCGACTCCGGCCAGACCACAATCTGCGGCGGCGCATCCTTGGCAAAGGCCATACCGGCTGCCAGCAGTAAGGCGAAGATCGTGAGCGGAATACGGAGCAACTGACGAGTACGCATGGTTGTTCTGTTGATCATAGAAGGCCGCTGGGTACAATCAGCTCTGCCTTTAGAGGAGTTGACCGAAGTCAGCATAAGTCGCTGGTTCTGGTAGTTCGGCGCTTTAGCGCCGCAAAAGCGCGCCAAATACTTGGGCTTCAGCCCCCGAGGTAACCGAACCGGAGACTCCTCCAGAGGGTTCCTAGCGCCTATATAATTTTTCCCGGCTCACCCTGAGCTCTCCGCCTAAATGAAACCCTTGATCTAGAAGCGCCCGTGCTTGTCTCTCCGAACGTTCGTAAGCCTCCTGCTCGTCCACAAGAGCCTGGATTTGCAAATCCGAAACCGACATCGCGCAACCAGCCGCAACAGCGCTCCCCTCTAGCAGAGGCGCTCCACTCAGACTAACCGTTACGTCCTGCTTAGTTTTCTTGCCAGGAGTCTTCATAGGTAACTCACACAGCGATTTTACAAGCACAACGTCACAGCCCGGGAAACTATCGGAATTGGCCGCCATATTTGCGTGCTTTGAATGGCGGCCGAAAACCGCTATTATGCAGGTGGACGCGCTTTCCTGAAGGGCTTACCGACTCCAATGCACCTGAGTCTGTCCAATACGCTGCGCAAAATCACGCTCCTCCTTGTCCTGTCTGCCATCCTCGCAGAAGCGGCAGCCTTCGCCCAGGTCAAGCACCCTAAAGTCTCTCCGCTGGCTGTCCCGCAAGTCTCTGGCAATTTCCTGGAACAAACAGGGGCTCAGCCGCGTTTCGCCCGCTTTAACAAAATGCCCGCAGGGGTGCTTTCCTCGCTTCGCGCAGCTGCTCCGACCGGCGCGGCCGCTTCTTCCCGCACCATTCCCTTCTTTATGGGAGCGTTCTCCTTTAACGGAAGCAGCCATCCCTACTTCATGGTCGGCAACGATCCGCAACGCGGCAATGAAACCCGGATTAACACCGCCGTCATCCCGCTCAATTTCTTTTTCGATGAATGGCTCGACTCCAGCGGCAAGCACATCAGCATCAAAGTCGCTTCCGTTCTGAACCAGGCTCTGACTTCGCCCAACTTCGTGAAGTCCGCCTACAGCAACGGTTTCGGCCAGTTTGGAGATGCCGTCCAGCGCGCCGAGTTCTACAGTGTGATGAAGGACAGCTGGCACACCACCTTGAGCCGTCCTCGCCTGATCACGCCAGTGACCATCGCCGTCCCCTTCGGCCAGTCGCAGGTGTTCCAATTGCCAGACGGATCGTTTATGGCCACGTTGAACGCCGACTTCTTCGAATCCCAGCTCAGTACCATCCTGCAACTCGCCGGACAGAAGCCCCAGGAATTCCCCATCTTGTTCAGCAAGAATGTCTTTCTTTACGCAGGCGATCCGGCCAACTGCTGCATCCTCGGCTTCCACTCCGCGTATGACGTCAGCACTGCGGGTCACCCCGCCATCCAGACTTTTGCCTGGGCCAGCTGGACCAGCGAAGGAATCTTCTCCTCGTTTTCCGATGTCACTCCTCTGAGCCACGAAATCTCCGAATGGATGAACGACCCCTTCGTCAGCAACACCGTCCCCGCCTGGCAATCCCCGAATGGCCATGACTGCACGGGAAAACTCTCCTCTGGAGATCCCACAGAAGTTTTCGCCAACTCCGTTTTCCCCTTCACGTTGCACGGCTTCACCTACCATCCGCAAAACGAAGCCCTACTGCCGTGGTTCGCCCGAGAAGACCCTTCTAGCGCCTTCCGCGGTGCCTACAGCTACCCCGACACCAGCCTGCTCACCGAAGCCGCTCAGGATTGCCAGTAAGGGCCTGTGTAGGGCGGGCATTCCTGCTCGCCAGCTCTTGACTTTGCCTTTCCTGGCCCTGAACGACCGAGTGTAGGACGATCATTCCCGTCAGCCATTCTTGCTGAACCTCAGCCGAAAGCCCTTGCAGGTTCGGGTCAGCCCTCCATCGGTCCCCCAAAGTTATTGCTGCGCCTATGCATCAGTCCTATACTGACAGTTGTCCGCGCCGTTGCCGAACACCAGATCTAAAACACCATTCGAGTCGAGCCACAGTTGGAGGTTTCCGTGAAACCTATTCTTGTTTTCAGCCTGCTACTTGCCTTTGTCGGTCCTACTCTCTCCGCCACGTCCTTGCCACTGGTGAATCAGCCGCTGGTTCCCGCCAGCACCAAGCCGGGCAGCAAAGCATTCACCCTAACTGTCAACGGAACGGGCTTCACTGCAACCTCCGTAGTCAATTGGAATGGTTCGCCCCGGCCAACTTCAGTTCTTTCGACAAGCACTCTGCAAGCGACGATTAGCGCAACCGACGTAGCGAAGGCCGGGACCGCTTCCATAACCGTAACCAATGGTGTCGGATTGGTTTCCAACTTCGTGTTTTTCCCTGTACGAAAACCATCGGCGTCGATCGCGATGGCTGCGAAGCAAGTATTCACAAACTGCGCGGCAACTACTGCGGGGGACTTTAACGGCGATGGCAAGCTCGACGTCGCTTGGGTCGGTTCATTAACAGGAACCCTGAATGTCTCGATGGGTGACGGCAAAGGCGGCTTTGCAGCCCCCATCTCGAATCCCGTTACATTCTGGGGGCCCGTAAGTTTTCAGTTGTTTGTAGGCGATTTCAATAACGACGGTAAGCTCGACGTCGCTGGAACCACCCCAAACGGCAAGGCTTACTTTTTCTTGGGGAACGGAGACGGCACATTTACCCAGCAATTTCTGGGCGGAGGCGGGCGCCAGCCTTTCATCGCTGCCGCCGACTTTAACGGCGACGGCAGCCTTGATCTATACCAGGAACAGGATGTTTTAGGTAGCCAGTGGTTCATCGCCGCTGGGAATACCTATCCAATAGGCGGCTTCGCGGTTTTTCCAGGCCTGCCTGGCATCGGCGATTTCAATCAGGACGGACACCTTGATTTGGCGGTTCCGATCTCCACGGGCGGCGGTCAAATTTATCTCGGGAGCGCCAGCGGCACATTCACACCTTCAACAACGGTTGTCCCTGGACCATGGGTCATCAATACTGCGGACTTCAACGGCGATGGGAAACTGGATCTTATCGGTGGCAGCTGCGTCGCGCTGGGTAACGGCGATGCCACCTTTGCCAGCCCCTCTTGTGGAGTTGGTGACAATGCCGCAACGGGTGTCGGTGATTTCAATGGCGACGGAATCCTGGACGTGGCCCAAGCGGGAAGTCAGCTTGTGATCGGGCTGGGCAAAGGCGACGGCACCTTCCCAAAATCATTCTCGTTTCCTGCCGGAGCTGGTGTTGGCCAATTTGGACCGTTTGGTGCCGTTGGCGACTTCAATAACGACGGCAAACTCGACATAATTACAGGGACTGGATTCCTCCTTCTTCAAACCACAGCCAGCCTCTCCGCCAATAATCTTGCGTTCGGCAGCCAGAACGTCGGCACGCTCAGTTCACCGCAGACCGTGACCCTTACGAACATTGGCACGGCGGCAGTACCGCTGCAGGTCTTCACCATCACTGGAACGAATGCTGCGGATTTCACGAAAACTACGACCTGCGGTACCAGTCTCGCAGCCGGCGCAAGTTGCGCCATCAGCATCACGTTTGGGCCGAAAGCAGCCGGAGCAAGGTCAGCCTTCGTCAACATCAAATACTCCGGCGTCGGCAGCCCTCAGGCCATCGCCGTAAGCGGAACCGGCATCTCTTTTCCGACCGCTTCACTCGCACCATCAAGTCTGACCTACACGGCCCAACTTGTGGGCACAACCAGCTCGCCCCAAACCGCAACCTTGACCAACACCGGGACGCAAGTTCTGAACATATCCCGCATCGCCGCAACGGCACCGTTCCACCAAACCAACAACTGTCCCGCCACTCTGAATTCCGCTGCCAGATGCCAGATTCAGCTAACCTTCGCCCCTACAGCAAATGGAACCGCGACTGGAACACTCTCGGTGTCGGATGATGCGCTGAATAGCCCTCAGACAGTCGCGCTATCAGGCTCCGGCACGCTCGTTACAATTTCACCCATTGGTGTGAACTTCGGCATCCGAAAGGTCGGGACGTCAGGCACGCCGGCTTCACTCACCCTCACGAATTCGGGCACAACCGCCCTTGCCATCACTCAGATAGCGTACACCGGTGCCAACCCCGCAGATTTCTCCCAAACCAATACTTGCGGTGCCAGCGTGCCTGCAGGAGGAACTTGCGTCATCAAAGCCGTTTTCAAGCCAACTGCCATTGGCCAACGTTCCGCGAATCTTGCAGTTACAGAAAATGTTGGCGGCAGTCCACAACTCGTCCCAGTTGCAGGCACAGGACAATAAGCCTCCTGAAAGCCGAGCCCCGTGCCCGTTCGGTCAAAGCTTAAATCTACATATGTAGATTTAAGCCCTTTGCGGCAGCCATTTCTTGCCCAATCAACGATTCCAGGCACAAAAAAGAGCGCTCTAGACCCGTAGGTCACAGAGCGCCCGAACAGCCCTCCCCCAGAACTGCTCACGAATGACTCTAAGGCATTCCCAGGAACCAGGGAATACAACTTTCCGGCCTTCCGCTAGCACCAGTGTGCCATCCCCAAGACTGCCCGCCAGCGGGCACCATCGGAGCGCAAAGTTCTGCACACTTCCCTTCGTGGCTTACCGGCCTACTCCGCGTAAGTTATTGATACATATAGACATTCTACCTTCCGAGCTTGTGGCAGGGCAGCTGCACTTACGAATGGCGTAACACCAAGTTCAAAAGGTCTTACCCCCAAAAGACCAACGTCCTACAAAACACAGGTCTTACAGGAGAAGAGTTCATGAAGAAACTGATTCTACTGGCGATAGTAGCTTTGGCTCTGCCCATCAGCGCGATGGCAAACAGCGTAACTTTTAGCACCCAGGGCGGGAACGCCTGGGTCGGCAGCAATCTTTCAACCTCGTCCAGCTCAGGCTTTACGACGCCTGGCCGTATTAACGTGGTTAAGGGCTTGGGTGGCCATAACTACACTGGTTTGAACCTGGGCAAGCTAACCTTTTCCACAGGTGCCCTCACAAGCGGCTCACTGGCCTCTGGTGGCTCGTTTGCCGGCGGCGGCAGCTTTACCATGAGCCTGAACGGTAGCGTCAAGGGCATGCCCAACGCGACCGTTTTCCAGGGCTCCTTTAACGGCCCGGTCGTCTGGTCGAACCTTGGCCATGGCTACTACTCGCTATCTGGGACGATTGTTGGCATATACAACGGCCGCAAGGTAACCGGCGGCGTGACCGTCCTGTTTGCGGGCGGGATCAAGAATGGCCACATCACGATGAGCGGCGCCACGGTCAACATTCCTCTGCCAGTGCCGGAACCCGGTACGCTCAGCATGCTGGGGACAGGCTTGCTCGGTTTGGCAGGCTTGGTACGACGCAAGTTTAGAATCGTTTAGTTCTACCTTGGTTCCACCCTACGCCAGTGGGAACACGGTTACTTCTTCTCTTCTCTCCAAGGGCTCCGTCCAACGACGGAGCCCTTGTTTTTCATGGAGCTACGAATCCGCCTCCTAGCTTATTTCAGAGCGTCCCCAATTACCGACGTAACGCTCCTGCACGGTTTCGGAATTGACCCCGACCGCCGCTCACCCTAGATTCGTGGATGGGGGTCCATCATGCAAGACATTCATGAAGTATTGCGCCGCAAGCAGGCGCAGCATGCAGAATTAGGCCGACAGATCGAAGCACTGCAGAGCGCCGCGGAAACTTTGCGCGCGGTCGCGCCGTTGCTGGAAGATTCGCACGATAGCGACGCCAAGTTGGGCAATTTAGGAGAGGCGTCAACGCCACCGATGGCCAGGAGCGCGGCCGCCGGAGCCTCGGCATCCTCCGCTCCTCCGCAGAGCCCGAAGCCTGCAGCCGCACGCACCACAGTGCCGCGCTGGCCTTAAGCAGTCCTGCGCCGACACTAAGTAATCGCAAGCAAGGGACATGCGATGGTCATGATGAATACGCGAGCGCTGCTGGTGGTGCGGGACACGGTGGCCGTAGATACGCTCACAAGCCTGCTGCGCAGCGAAGGCGTTGAGGTGGCCCGCGTCCCGGACGCCAGCAATGCCATTGTTGGCCTGCCGGATCAGGCTCCTGAACTGATTTTCGCGGATTTCGCCGATGCCGACGCCGTGACGCTGTTAGAAACGTTGCGCCCGGCGGCAGGCGGGCCTTCCCTGCTCTCCGTGTTTCTGTTGCAGGATGAATCGGAGCGGGCGGCGGCGTTGCGTTTGGGCGCCAACTTCATCATTTACAAGCCAGTTTCCATGTCGCAGCTGCGCTCGGTGCTGATCGCCACCCGCAGCTTGAACAGCCGTGAGCGTCGCAGAACGACGCGTGTACCAATTCAGCTTCCCGTCAACCTGGGCTGGGCTGGCGAGGAGAATGTTGAAGGCATCCTTCTGGATATCAGCGGGACGGGTATGGACGTTCTGATTTCGCGCCCGGTCACGAATTTTACCGAATTGAAGTTCCAATTTGAGCTGCCCGAGCGCACCGTACCTGTCGCAGGCTCCGGCGTAGTGGCCTGGACCCGTTCCACGGGAGAAACGGGTGTACGCTTCGAAAATCTTTCTGAGGACGCGCACCGGTCGCTGGTTACATGGTTGAATTCCGCTCCGCAGGATTCTCCGGAAGACTGTGCGGCCTCCGGCGTACAGTGCAAACTCACAGACTTGAGTCTGGGTGGATGCTACGTGGAATCAGAATCTCCGTTCCCGATTGGAACGCGTCTGGACCTGATCCTGCAAGCTCGCGGAACTTTTGCGGCCGCTCAAGGTTGGGTTCGCGTGCTGCATCCAGCCTACGGAATGGGCATCGAATTTCTAGCCGACACGGAAGAACACAGAACCGCCGTCTCCGGCTTCCTGAACTTTCTGGTTTCTCAAGCTGGCGTAGCGCCGGAGCTGCGTGCGAGCCCGCGCGAGATTGTTCCTTTGGATCCAGTCATTCCCGAGGGCGAAGACGAGCCAGAGGATGCGCTCCTGCATCTGCTACAACACGAAACTGGCATGAGGCAGGCTGATTTCCTGAGCGAACTGCAGAACCAGCGCGGGGCGGCCTCGCAAGCTGAAGAAGAAACCGCCGAAGCCGCGAACGCGTAGAACATTCTCGGACTGTTACTCAGATACCTTCCGCGCACCTTTGTCCGTGTCGTTGCTCCGCCCAGGTTAACGTCCAGGAAAAACCTGGGACGTCCTCGTATCTCACAAGCTGGTCATGTTGCGGGAAGGTTGCGGCAGGGTTGCAGGACGATAAATTTCGCCCTAAAAGCCCTGTTTTTCCACAGCACACGCTCACAAGCGCCTGTGATCCACATCACAGCGCTTTTTTCCCTCCTGCGGCACTCTAGTATCAGATTCAAGCCAAGGCAGACAAAGGAGGTTCTTCCATGCAAGCCACCCTGACCAATACTCGAGTCAAGTTCAGTAACATTCTGTTTCCAACGGACTTTTCCGCTTCTTCGGCAGCTGCGCTGCCTTATGCCGAGGCGATTGCGCGGCACTATGGAGCGACGCTGTATCCGGCACACGTGGTTCCTCCGGAGCCCTATCATGGGCTGCCTATGGAACCGTTTCCTGTCACTCTTGACTACGCTTGGCGCAGCGCCGAAGAAAGCCTGGCTAAATTGGCGACGTTGGATGAAATCAAGGACATTCCGCACCAGGTTTTGCTGAAACAGGGGCCGCTCTGGGATGTGATCTCCGAAATGACAAACAAGTATTTGATCGACTTGATCATTCTTGGTACGCACGGGCGTACTGGTCTAAGCAAATTGGCGATGGGTTCGGTGGCGGAGGAGATCTATCGTCGCGCTTCGTGCCCAGTTCTGTGTGTGGGCCCCAGGGTCCCGCACGATGAACTGAAAACTCCTGAATTTCGTCGCATTCTGTTTGCGACGGATTTCTCCGGGGCTTCGCTGGCGGCGCTACCCTGTGCGCTGTCGTTTGCCGAGGAAACGCAGGCGCAACTCACGCTTCTGCATATGATTCCGCTGGCTCCGTTGAGCGAGCAGGAGGTTGTGCGGGGGGCGGCTGTGAATAAATTGATGAAGCTGATCCCGACTGAGGCTATGGCTTGGTGCACGCCGGAATTCGAAGTTCGCTTCGAATTTCCAACTGAGGGCATTGTTGCGGCAGCGAAACGCCACAGCGCGGATTTGGTTGTGATGGGTGTGCAGCGCAGCACGCATCCGCGAGCGGTTTCTCACTTGCCTTGGGCGATTGTCTCCGAGGTGATAGGGCAAGCTGTGTGTCCGGTGCTGACTGTACGTGGCTAGGTTGCGCGCCACTTGAATCACTTTGCTATGCTGTCTTGATGAGGGCCGGGGCAACCGCTCCGGCCTTCGTATCTTAAGCTTTGCATTTTAGGAACAGGCTCTCAAGACAAGTTCATGCAACGCGTTCTCATCGCAACATCTAATGGTGGCAAGCTGCGCGACTTTGCTGGCGCTGCAGCGGCGTATTCCGTCGAAATCGCGGGCATTCCCAATTTTGGAGGATTGTCCGAAGTAGTCGAGGATGGCCTTACGTTTGAGGCCAACGCTCGGAAGAAGGCTGAGGAGTATAGCGCCCATGCTCCCGGGGAAATCGTTCTTGCAGATGATTCTGGGTTGGCCGCGGATGCGCTGCTGGGAGCACCCGGTGTCTATTCGGCACGCTATGCCAATCTTGGAACGGATGTTGAAGGGAATTCTTCCGACGAGGCGAATAACGCGCGTCTGCTGCGGGAGCTTGCCGGGATTCCATGTGAGAAACGGGCTGCGCAGTTTGTATGCGTTCTGGCGGCCGCACGCGATGGAAAGACCCTGGCGGTATTTTCCGGCGAAGCGCATGGCGTTCTGCTGGATGCTCCCAAAGGTTCACATGGATTTGGCTATGACCCGTTGTTCTTCTTTCCGGCCTTGAATAAAGCGTTTGCTGAATTGACACCGGAAGAAAAAGCCGGCGTAAGCCACCGCGGTGCAGCCTTTCGCAAGTTTCTGGAGTGGCTGAAAGGCGCGGAACGAATCACATAAAGTTCGCAAGGGCTATCGGCACGAGCGGGAGAAATTCGGATTTGCTGGACTGACTCGGGTGGAGTCCGAAACCGTGGCTGCTCCTCGTGTTGCCGAGTGTGCCGTGCAGTTGGAAGCAAAGGTGGAAGTCTTCCATGGCATTGCCGAAAACGATCCGGCGACCAAGGGAAAGCTGATTTGCTTTGAAGTCAAGATCGAACGCGTCCACGTGGACGAGAGTATTTTGGCCGATGGCGAGGGTCATCGCATTGATCCCGATAAATGGCGGCCGCTGATCATGAGCTTCCAGCGCTTCTATGGGCTCCGGCAGCAGGTGCATAAATCGACGTTGGCACAGATTCCGGAATCGATGTATCGGGCAGCGCCGCTGATGGAGACTGCCAGTTTAGAGCCGAATGCCGGGATTATCACCGACTAGCGCTTTCGTTCTTTGCTGCGCAGTTCGCGATGTGTAATGCTTTACCCATGCTGACGAACGTCTCTCTCGACCATGTCCTGTTGGAAACAGCTCGGCGGATTGGGAAACATCGCACGAAAAAACAGGCCGCCGTCGCCGCACTCACAGAATACGTACAACGACGGAGACAGCTGGAAATCTTACAGTTGTTCGGTACGGTGGACTTCGATCCGTCCTACGATTACAAAACTGAACGGCGCAAGAAGCGCATGCCTTCCTTGACTTAGTTCCCTTCTCAAAAAGATAATGAAAGGTTATGCTCACATGCTTTGCATCCGCAAGGGTTGAGCTCGCAAGGAGAACTCCATTGGCAACTAGCGTTTCGACGGCGCCCGGTCGTGCGGCAGTCTCCGGAGTGGCTCCACTTCGCGCCGGACAGGGCACCAGCTTTTTATTGCGCCGCCTGCATTCCCTGAGTGGCATCGTCCCCGTCGGCGCATTCCTGATTGAACATATTCTGATCTCGAATTCTTCGATCTTGAATGGGCCTACCGCCTATGCCCACCAAGTGCGATTTTTGGCGAGCCTACCGATGGTTCCTCTATTAGAACTTTTTGGCATCTGGCTGCCGATTCTCTTTCACGCTTTGTACGGTTTCTACATCTGGTATCGCGGCGAGTCGAACCTGATCAGCTATCCTTGGACTGGCAACTGGATGTACACCGCGCAACGCTGGACTGGTGGCATCGCCTTCGCCTATATCGCGTTTCACACTTACACGTTGCGATTTTCTGGTATCGACCTGCATGCCCATCCTGGCGCGTCTTTCGGCAAGGTGCAGGCGGAATTGTTCTCAGCGCCACTGCTACTGTTTTATGTGATTGGACTGGTCGCGGCCTCGTGGCACTTTGCTTATGGATTGTGGCTGTTCACGGCGAAGTGGGGCATCGTCTCCGGCGAGAAGGCTCAGAAGCGCTTTCTGGCCGTCTGTCTGGCATTCTTCTTTTTGATGAGCGGCGTTGGACTGGCCAGTTTGTACACCATGCGGGCGCGCTATGAGCAGCAGGCGACCGACGCGGCTGGTGGCGACCAGATTGAGAATGCGAAACCACCCGTCGCTGAGTAATCGATTAGTTTAGGTATTAGAACGAGGAGCGTCACGCAAGCATGGCAAATCCTAGAATTATCGTAGTGGGTGGCGGGCTGGCAGGATTGTCGGCCGTCATTAAAATCGCCGAAATGGGCGGCGAAGTGGATCTCTTCTCCATCGTGCCCGTAAAGCGCTCGCATTCCGTCTGCGCGCAGGGCGGGATTAACGCAGCGAAGAATCTAAAAGGTGAAGGCGACTCCACTGCGATTCACCTGGACGACACGGTTTACGGCGGAGATTTTCTCGCCAATCAAACGCCCGTAAAAAATATGTGCGATGCGGCGCCGGGCATCATCGATTTGCTGGACCGCATGGGTGTTCCCTTCAATCGCACGCCGGAAGGTCTGCTGGATTTCCGCCGCTTTGGAGGCACTCTTTATAACCGCACCGCTTTTGCGGGAGCTACCACCGGGCAGCAACTTCTTTACGCGCTGGACGAACAGGTTCGGCGCTACGAATCCGAAGGCAAGGTTAAGAAGTACGAAAGCTGGGAATTTCTTTCCGCTGTTCTGGATAGCAAACGTGTGTGCCGTGGTATCTGCGCGATGAACTTGCGCAGTATGGAAGTAAAGACCTTCCCCTCCGACGCGATTATTCTGGCAACCGGCGGCATTGGCGCAATTTTTGGGAAGTCGACGAACTCTGTTGTTTGCACGGGTTCTGCGCAATCGGCGATCTATCAACAGGGCGCATATTACGCGAACGGCGAATTCATCCAAGTCCACCCTACCGCGATTCCCGGCGAAGATAAATTGCGCCTGATGTCGGAATCGGCGCGTGGTGAAGGCGGGCGCGTCTGGGTTCCGCGTTCGAAGGATGACAAGCGTTCGGCAAACTCTATACCGGAAACCGACCGTTGGTATTTCCTGGAAGAGTGGTATCCGAAATACGGCAATTTAGTGCCTCGCGATGTGGCCACGCGTGCCATTCATAAAGTCGTGTACGAGAATGACCTAGGGATTGAAGGTCAACCAATGGTTTACCTTGACTTGACTCACATCGACCGCAAGATTCTCGACAAGAAACTCGAAGGCATTCTGGAGATTTACCAGAAATTCGTAGGCGACGATCCGCGCGACGTGCCCATGAAGATATTCCCAGGTATGCATTACACCATGGGTGGGCTGTGGGTGGATTTCAACCAGATGACGAATATTCCGGGCGTGTTCGCGGCGGGCGAAGCTGAGTATCAGTATCATGGCGCAAATCGGCTGGGCGCGAATTCGCTGGTGTCTTGCATCTTCGGCGGATTCCTGGCTGGTCCGAATGCAGTGAAATACGCCAAGGGATTGCAAAAGTCCGAATCGTCGAACGGTATTTTTGACGCCGAGAAAAAGCGGCAGGAAGAGATGAACAACGGGCTGATGAATAATCAGGGCACGGAAAATCCCTTCCGCCTGTGGCGCGAACTGGGTGAGATGATGACGCGGAATTGCACCGTCATCCGCTACAACAAGAAGTGCCAGGAAAGCGACGCCAAGATTGTGGAACTGCTGGAACGCATGAATCACATCAATCTGAGTGATCGCACACAGTGGGCGAATACCAGCGTGGTGTTTGCGCGGCAGCTTTATAACATGATGCAGTTGGCGCGCGTCATTGCTCAAGGTGCTGGGATGCGGGATGAATCTCGCGGAGCGCACTACAAGCCAGACTTCCCTGAGCGCGACGACAAGAATTGGATGAAGACGACGAAGGCATATTTTGCGCCGGATGCGGACGAGCCGAAGTTTGAGTTTGAAGCCGTCGATGTGTCGCTGGTGCCGCCTAGGCCGAGGCGGTATGACGCGGTGAAGTAGAAATCCTATGTTTGAATCGCTGTTGGGACCAAAATGCACCGTGAATGAAGCTGCATGGGCGGTCGTAGTTTCGTTTGGGTATTTGGTATTTGTGATTCTGCTGGGATACTTCAGGGGTAGGTTTGGCTGGACTTGGATTGGAATAGCAACTGGAGTGTTCTTGATGGCAGTCGGGCGTTTTATGCGGCTCCGTGCGCGCTTCGACCAACAATCAGTCGAGCCAATGCCCGAAGCGCTCAACCCCAACAAAGATTGAGCTAAGGCATAGAGACTATTCTCCAAACAAAGGACTTCTAAATGCGCAATAAAGTTTCCGTAGTAGGTTCGGGCAACGTTGGCGCTACCGCCGCTCACTGGATTGCCTCGAAAGAGCTGGCGGACGTAGTTTTGATCGACATCCTGGAAGGCATACCGCAGGGCAAGGGTCTCGACCTGCTGCAGGCGATGCCGATTGAGAAGCGTGATTCTCACATCACCGGCACCAACGACTATAAAGACACGGCGAATTCCGACATCGTCGTCATCACCGCTGGCATTCCGCGCAAGCCTGGCATGAGCCGCGACGATCTTCTCAACACGAATTACAACATCATGAAGAGTGTGGTGACGGAGGTCGTGAAGTACTCGCCGAACTGCATTCTGATTATTGTTTCGAATCCGCTGGATGCCATGGCGCAGACGGCTTATAAGCTGAGCGGCTTCCCGCGCAATCGCGTGATTGGCATGGCGGGCGTGCTAGATTCTGCGCGCTTCCGGACGTTTATTGCCGACGAGTTACAGGTCAGCGTGGAGAACGTGACGGCGTTCGTACTCGGCGGACATGGCGACACTATGGTTCCATTGCCGCGTTACTCGACAGTCGCGGGGATTCCGATCACGGAACTGATTGAGCCAGCACGCCTGGCAGCGATCGTTCAGCGCACGCGCGACGGTGGTGCGGAAATCGTGAAGTATCTGAAGACGGGCAGCGCCTTCTATGCACCTTCTGCGGCAGCCACTGAAATGGTGGAAGCTATTCTCAAGGACAAGAAGAAGATTCTTCCCTGCGCGGCGTATCTTGATGGCGAGTACGGCATCAAAGGCCTTTACGTTGGAGTGCCCGTAAAGCTGGGATCAAAGGGCATCGAGCAGATTATCCAGATCAAACTGACCGCTGAAGAACAAGCGGCGCTGAATAAGAGTGCCGAGGCGGTGAAGGAATTGGTGGCTGTGATCGGGGTGTAGCAATCACCGTCCCAAGACCTGTCATTCCGAGCGATAGCGAGGAATCCCTTTACCATCAAGAGCCTTGGTAGCGAAAGGGATTCTTTGCTGCACTCAGAATGACAAATTATTTTGAGAACGAAAGAGAAAATCCTGTCTTTCAGGCAGGATTTTCTTTTTCTACAAGCCTAAGAACCTATTGCTGCGCAATCCAGCGGAGCAAGCTCCGCTACCACACGAGCCTACACGCGGTCGATCGTGACCGCGTTTACTTTGATTTCCTTTACCGGACGGTCTTGGGCGTTGCGGGCAACTTTCGTGATCTTGTCGACCACGTCTTGACCTTCCACGACCTCGCCAAAGATGGTGTGCTTCCCTGTCAGCCAGCTGGTTTCCGCCACCGTGATAAAGAACTGCGAGCCGTTGGTGTTCGGCCCGGAGTTGGCCATGGCAAGTTTTCCGGGCTTGTCGAACTTGTGCGGAGAGCCTTTCGTCTCGTCCTCAAACTTGTAGCCGGGGTCGCCCATGCCCGTTCCTTGCGGATCTCCGCCCTGGATCATGAAGTTCGGAATGACGCGATGGAGGACGG
Organism: Acidobacteriaceae bacterium; assembly: GCA_043749225.1. Lineage (GTDB taxonomy): Bacteria > Acidobacteriota > Terriglobia > Terriglobales > Acidobacteriaceae > JANXUC01. The sequence goes on along the minus strand of JAYVEP010000219.1, from coordinate 16,861 downwards.
TACCATCATAAAGGCGGTCGGTCGTCTTTTTGCGAGTGCTGGGGTGGGTCCACTCGCGCTTGCCTTCGGCGAGTTCGGTGAAATTGGCGACGGTTTTAGGGGCGTCCTTCTCGAAAAGGCGACAGGTTAGGTTGCCCTCAGTTGTTTCAAAAGTAGCGTAGAGGCCGGGAGTGCGTGACATGGAAATCCTTTCAGTGTTCTTGGAAATAAGTATGGAGGATCGCGGCGGAGCAAGCTCCGCCGCCACACAAACAGCTATTGCTTAGCTGCTGGTTTCTTAGCAGTGCCCGCCGCTGGCTTCGCGCCGCCTGGAGCTACATGCATCGGGTGCTTTATGGGAGGCTTAGCCCCTGCCGCTGCGCCGACGCGCACAATGGTCAGGTGCGTAATCCGAATCGGCTGGAACGGTCGGTCCTGCGGGTCGCGGGGCACGCGAGCGATCTTCTTCACCAGCGCGACGCTGGCATCGTCACACTGGCCGAAAATTGTGTGGCGTCCGTTCAGGTGCGCCGTCAAGCCTTCGGTAATAAAGAACTGTGAGCCGTTCGTGTTGGGTCCAGAATTCGCCATCGCCAATCGGCCCGGGCGGTCGAACTTCAGCGTGTCAACAAACTCATCCTGAAATTTGTAGCCGGGATCGCCGGTACCATTCCCCGCCGGATCGCCGCCCTGAATCATGAACTCGGGGATCACGCGGTGAAAAATCGTGCCGTCATAGAGGGGGGTGCTGTGCTTGGTAGCGCCGCTGACCGGGTTCTTCCAGTCCTTCTTGCCAGTGGCCAGGTCGATAAAGTTAGCAACCGTGATCGGTGTCTCTTTCTCAAATAGCGTGCAACGCAGCTTGCCAGCGGTTGTATCGAACACCGCGACCGGGTTGCCGGACGTCATGGGAACCGCAGGCTTCTTCACCAGCGGGTTCTTGGTCATGGTGGAATGCTTCGCCGGAGTCTTTGCTGCCGGAGTCGCCTGGCCCATTAGGCTGGCGGCAAGTCCCAGAACAGTGGTACAGAGTAAAAGCTTTCGCATCGAAATCCCTCGCATCAAGTGTTCAATAGGTTTTGGGTAAGACTGCCTATAAATTGTACGATAGCTGGAGCCAAAAGCGGTTAGCTGGGAGGAATCCCCTATGTTAAACCCGTTGATGTAGGTTCCAACGCCACACGAGCCTAGTGCTGCATCTGATGGCTGACTCGTTCCACCTCGCGGAAGACGCGCATCAAGTTTCCGCCCAGGATCTTGTGGATGTCGTCTTTGGAATATCCTCGCGCCAGCAGAGCCTCTGTAATCCTCGGCAAATCGGCGGCCGAGTTCATGCCTTCCGGCGTCGCTCCTGCAACACCGTCGAAGTCCGAACCGAGCCCCACATGGTCGACACCCGCGATTTTAGCAATGTGATCAATGTGGTCGATCAACATGCTGAACGAGGGACGAGGAATCTTGGCTGCAAAGTCGCGTTCGATGAATTCGTAGTCCGCATAGGACGCGGATTTACCCTCCGCTTTGCGCTTGGCCTTGAAGGCGTCGATAGCGGCATCCCGCTCCGCTCTCTGCGCGATATCGGCATCGCGGAATTTCTGGTCGAGAAAGCCATTGAAGAAATTTACCTGCACCACGCCGCCATTCTTTCCGACAGCACGCAGCATGTCGTCCGTCATGTTGCGAGGGGCGTCGCACAAAGCTCGTGCCGAAGAATGCGACGCAATCACCGGTGCTTTCGTCGTCGCGATAGCGTCCCAAAATGTTTTGTCGGCCACATGCGAAATATCGACCATCATGCCAAGCCGATTCATTTCCAAAACCACCTGCTTGCCGAAATCCGTCAGTCCATCGTGATGCGGAACTTTCGGATCGGTAATGTCGCCGGAGGAATCGCCCCAATTGTTGCTGTTCGACCAGGTGAGCGTCATGTAGCGAACGCCCAAGCGGTGGTATTCGCGCAGCAGCCGCAAGTCGTCTTCAATTACGTGGCCGCCTTCGATGCCCATAAGAGCAGCGAGCTTGTGTTCTCCGTGAGCACGCTCAATATCCTCCGTGCTAAAAGCCATCGTCATGCGATCGGGATGCTGGCCTGCCTGTTGATAAACGGAATCGATCAGGTCCAACGTGCGCTGAACGTAGTGACCTTCGAAGCTGGGCTCAACCCAGATCGAGAAGAATTCCGCGCCTAGATTGCCAGCGCGTGCCTTGTCCAGGCTGACATGGCCGACATCCTTGGGATCGGTGTTGCCAATGTCGTAGTTTTCGTCGAGAAAGCGCTGCGGCGTATCGGCGTGAGTATCCACAACCAGCCCTGATTGATGGATGGACTTGGCATCAGACGCAAACACGGCGGAACACAACAGCACAGCAAGAAGGCAGATTCGCATGGGAATGAGTGTAGCTGATGGAAGCAGAAGGAGACTATCGGTTCGAGCGCGGTTCGTCGGTTGCAGGCTGAACTGGCTCAGTCACAGTCGGCGCCGACAAAGTTGGTTCGGGAGCTTCGGGCAGCACGCCCAACAATGGCGGATCGGACTGATGAATGCTTAACCCAGGCACAGTAGACTGCAAAGCTGGCGGCATTGGGTCGGATTCAGTTGTGGCGAGTTCACGATCATCGCGCCATTCGTTATAACGGTCTGACACCATGATGTGGAACACCCATTGGCGGCGCTCTTCCTCGGGCTCAACCAGGCCGGCGGCTTTCAGCGGCACCAGGTAGTTTTCCACCCACTTAATCTGGCCCTTGCTCATACCACGGCGCTGCAAGTCGAGGGTGACTCCCGCCAGATGCGAGGAGGCGATTTCGCCTTCCGCAGGAGCCGCGTTGCGATTGTGGCGGCGCAGCTTCTTTTGAACCAGCACAGTCCGCACAGCGGAATTGACCTGAATCTGCTGGCCAAATTTTGCGTAGTAGCTGGCAGCCAGATCTTCGACAAAGTCCCGAGTCCACGGTCGGCAGTAGCGACGGTCGGGATCGAGGCGAGGATCGATGCGCAGAGCCTGCCCCGGAATAATCGGTACCAGCTTGCCTTCCAACTTCAGTTGCTCAAGTTCCGTATCGTCCTGAATGCGCGGCAGCTCCAAGCGATCAATCTCGGCATTCTGCTTCAGCAACGAATCATGCGAAGGACGGAAGACAGGATTCCAATACACCCGGCGATAGCGCCGGTGCCGACGGCCTGAGTGCGGGCCGGGTGAGGTCCTGCTGAAGGAGGCACTTCTGTATGCCGCTTTGCGTTTTGAGGTTCGGGAAGCACGACGTACTGCACGATGGCGGTAGTGATGGCGCGGGTTCGAGCGGGTGGCTGAACCTACGCCACACGACAGAATCACGGCCAGAGTGAGAAATAAGAGACGACGCGCCATAGTTTCCGAACGAGCCCAAACTACCTAAAGCTGACCCAGTGTACACGTTTTCCACAGTCCGTGGCCAAGCGAAAGGGGGTGGCTAAAGTAACATCAGAAGTCCAGCCGAGCCAAGCCTGGGACACCACAGTACGACCGGCGAAACCGGGCGAAAGACCATCAAAAACAGCTCATTCTCCTGAACAACAAGGAAACGAAACCGGTTTGAACATCGTTCGGCGAATCCGCACTTAGCGGCGGAACAAGTCCGTCACCGCTTGCACCATCACGTCGCGGCTGACTTCGGAAATCGCTCGTGTCAGGGGAATATCCTTCGGGCAGACTTCCACGCAATTCTGCACGTAACCGCATTCCTGGATGCCGCCGTCGCCCATCAGCGCAGCCAGGCGGTCCCGCTTCAGGGCCTTTCCCGTCGGATGGTTGTTAAACAAACTTACCTGCGCAATCGTCGCCGCGCCTACGAAGCCTGTGTCCTCGTTGAATTGCGGACAGGCTTCCATGCAGCAGCAGCAAGAAATACAACGCGAAATCGGATAGCTCACTTCTTGCTCTTCCGGGGTCACACGCGGGCCCGATCCGAGATCGTAAGTCCCATCCACCGGAACCCAGGCTTTGACCGCCTTCAGGTTCTCAAAAATCACGCTTCGGTCCACCGATAGATCGCGCACAATTGGAAATTTCGTAAGCGGCTCGACCCGAATCGGCTGCTCCAGTTGGTCGACCAGCGCCGAACAAGCCATACGGGCCTTCCCGTTGATGACCATGGCGCAGGAGCCGCAGACTTCCTCCAGACAATTGGCGTCGTAGGTGATCGGTGCAGTGGTCTTCCCTGCTGTGGTGACTGGATTCGTCGCAATTTCCATCAGGCTGGAAATTACGTTCAAACCGGGCTTCCAGGCAATCTCAAACCCATCCCAGTAAGGAGCACTGTTCGGACTGTCCTGACGCTTGATCTTAAAAGTAATGGTCTTTGCTTTGGCCATGATTTTTTCTCGGGTCTCTGCGACTTAGATTCTCTTCAGCTTTGCTACGGACTGCTTTGATCAGACGAAAAGTATTCTTTGTGAACCTAAGTCCGGCTAAGCCGCTTTCATTTTCATATTCTGAATAATGTAATCGCCAAATTCGCTGGTCTTTACTTTCGTAGCGCCTTCCATCAAACGCTCAAAATCGTAGGTGACCTTCTTCTGCAGAATTGTCGCTTCCATACCCTGTTCAATCATATCGGCAGCCTCGTTCCAGCCTAAATGACGGAACAGCATCACGCCGGAAAGAATCACCGAGCCGGGATTGATGACGTCCTTATCCGCGTACTTCGGCGCGGTGCCGTGCGTAGCTTCGAAGATGGCATATCCGTCGCCGATATTGGCTCCAGGAGCGATGCCCAGTCCGCCGACCTGCGCCGCGCACGCATCGGAAATGTAGTCGCCATTCAAATTTGGCGTGGCCAGCACAGAGTATTCCTCAGGCCGTGTCACGACCTGCTGAAAGATGGAATCGGCAATGCGGTCGTTGATCATCAGCTTGCTCTTCCAGGCACCTTTGCCGTGCGTGGCGCAGATGGCGTCAAGAACGCTCTTGACTTCCGCTTCCACCGCCGTGCGAAAAGCCGGAGGCGCATATTCCATACCCGGTTCTGTCATCGACGCATTGTCAGCAATCGAAATATTCGGATTTTTGTCTTTGTTATCGATGATCCAGCTCTCGCGTTCGGTCACAACCTGCGCGCGGAATTCCTGCGTGGCAACTTCGTAACCCCAGTTTCGAAACGCGCCCTCGGTAAATTTCTGAATATTGCCTTTGTGGACCAGCGTCACCGTCTTGAGCTTATTGGTCAGCGCATGTTGAATGGCCATGCGAACTAGCCGCTTCGTTCCTGTAATAGAAATCGGTTTGATGCCCACACCCGAATCCAGGCGAATCTGCTTCTTGCCGCTCTTCAGCATGTCTTCGTTGATGAATTTGATGAGCTTGGCGCACTCGGCAGTTCCCTGTTCCCACTCAATTCCGGCGTAAACGTCTTCCGTGTTCTCGCGGAAAATCACAATATCCATTCGTTCGGGATGCTTCACCGGAGACGGCGTTCCCGCATAGTAGCGAACGGGGCGTATACAGGAGTAAAGATCTAGCATCTGGCGCAACGTCACATTCAGCGAACGAATGCCGCCGCCAACTGGCGTGGTCAACGGGCCCTTAATCGCGACGCGGAATTCTCGAATCGCATCGACGGTTTCGTCCGGCAGCCAGTTGTCGAACTTGGCTTTCGCTTTCTCTCCCGCAAACACTTCAAACCACTCGACCCGCTTCTTCCCGCCGTAGGCCTTGGCAACCGCTGCGTCAAACACGCGCTGCGAGGCCTTCCAGATGTCGCGTCCGGTTCCGTCGCCTTCGATAAACGGAATGATGGGGTTGTCCGGAACCTGATATTTCCCGTTGCTGTAGCCAATCTTCGCGCCGCTCGCGGGCACCGCCACTCCGTTATAAGAAGCCGCCATCCAAAATCTCCTTGCGCATCAATTCTGTTTGAGTGCGTGAAGCAAACTCTTGATTATAGAGAATTTGGGACGACCACGGCGAATTGCCGTGCAACGCAATTCGCCGTGGTCGTCCCGGTCGCAGACAGTTTCAGTTCAACGCGCTGATATGATGTTCGTCCATAAAACAGTCTTCCCTTTGGAGAGACGCCGTCATGACCGCTTGTCACAGAATGCTTGTTCTTCTCTCCGGCACAGCACTTCTTGCCTGTGGCTCCGCCCTTGCTCAGACGGCCTCCCCCTTAAAGCCCAGGGTTGTGCTCGAAGAAGTAACCAGTTCCAAACCTCTTCGCGACGGCGTTGAGATTCAGGCTGGTCCGGCAAAATTGCGTATCACCGCGTTGCGCGACGACATCATCCGCGTGCGCATTGGCCCAGCAGGCGCTCTCCCGGAGGATGCGTCCTGGGCCGTCCTGCAAGCGCCTCGCGGCCAAACCGTCGACGTGCAACCGATTGACGACACTTCTTCCTTAGGTTTCCGCACCACGACGCTGGATGTCCGCGTGGAACGGCGACCCCTTCGCATCGTCATTCGCGATCTCGCCGGTAACCTCATTTCAGCCGACGCCGCTGGCCGCCAAACAAGATATGAAATGGGCGGTTTCTCCGCCTACAAGGACATGCCTGCTGACGAGCACTATTTCGGCCTGGGCGACAAAGCTGGCGGATTCGACCGCAGAAATCAGGCGTACACGCTTTGGAACACCGACGTTGGCCCTCAGGAATCGATTGACCCGCTCTACAAAAGCGTTCCCTTTTTCCTCGGCATTGACGGCAAGCGCAGCTATGGACTCTTCCTGGATAACACTTGGCGCACCTGGTTTGACTTCGGCAAACAAGATCGCAATACATACTCCTTTGGCGCTGAAGGCGGCCCACTCGACTATTACGTGATTTACGGTCCGACACCTAAACAAGTCGTTGAAGGGTATGCCTACCTCACGGGAACGCCTCCCCTCCCTCCGCTTTGGACATTAGGCTTCCAGCAGTCGCGCTACAGCTACGCTCCGGCATCGCAGGTTCGCGAGATTGCGGACCGACTCCGCGCCGACAAGATTCCGTCCGATGTCCTCTACCTCGACATCGACTACCAGTACAAAAACCGACCTTTCACCGTCGATCCCCAAACCTTCCCCAACTTCACCGGACTCATCTCGGATCTCCGGAAGCAGCACTTCCACGTCGTCACTATCACCGACCTGCACATCGCGAAGGTGCCGAGTGCAAGCTACGCCCCCTATGCCACGGGCAAGTCCGGCAATCACTTTGTAAAGAATCCCGATGGCAGCGATTTCGTTGGCATCGTCTGGCCTGGTCCGGCGGTCTTTCCCGATTTCACTCGCGCCCAGACGCGGGAATGGTGGGGCAGCCTCTACCAACCGTTCGTTCAGGATGGCGTCGCCGGCTTTTGGAACGACATGAACGAACCCGCTGTCTTTGATGGACCCGGCAGGACGATGCCCTTGAACTCCGTTCATCACATTGAAGAGCCCGGATTCGCTACTCGCACCGCCACGCACGCCGAGATTCACAATATCTTCGGACTGGAGAATGCCCGCGCCACTTACGAAGGCCTCCTGAAGCTGCGCCCCAACGAGCGTCCCTTTGTCCTCACCCGTGCCACCTATGCGGGAGGCCAGCGCTACGGATTCACTTGGACCGGCGACAATTCCGCAACCTGGAACCACCTACGCCTCGCGACCCAGATGGTTCTGAATCTTGGCCTCAGTGGGATTTCTTTTGTCGGCGCCGACATCGGCGGGTTTAATGGTTCACCCTCGCCCGACCTGCTCACTCGCTGGATCGAACTCGGCGCCTTTGGCCCCCTCTATCGCGATCACTCGACCAAGGGTTCTCTGCCGCAAGAAGTCTGGGTCCACGGGCCGGAGCATGAGGCGATTCGTCGCCGTTACATCGAAACCCGCTACCGGCTTCTGCCCTACATCTATACGCTTGCCGAGGAAACCTCCCGCACGGGGCTTCCCATCATGCGACCTGTCTTCCTCGAGTTTCCCGAGGTCTTTGCACCCTCATCCTCGGGCTTTGATGGCCTCGACGCGGAATTTCTGCTGGGACCCAGCCTCTTGGTCGCTCCATCCTCGCTTCCCGATATGCTCGACGACTACGCCGTCTCCTTCCCGAAGGGACAGTGGTACGACTTTTGGACTGGCCGGACGGTTCCTGCTTCTTCCTCCGCGCCTTCGATCATTGACATTGTTACGGCGGCACCCGGAACCAGCTTTCCAATGCCTGCGAAACTGCATCCTGTGCTCGATACCCTGCCTGTGTACGTCAGGGAAGGAAGCATTATTCCGCTGCAGCCCGTCGTGCAAAGCACCGATGAAACTCCCAACGGTCCGCTCGAACTACGCATTTATCCCGGGCCGCGGTGTAACGGCTCCATCTACTTGGATGATGGCCACAGTTTCGGCTATCAGCATGGCGAGTTTCTCCGCCAGACGTTCAACTGCGAGCTCGACGGCAACTCAATCCGCGTTAAATTCGGCGCGCGGCAGGGTTCTTACGCGCCCTGGTGGAAATCGCTTGAGCTAGTGATTTATGACTGGCCCTCCGCACAGGCCGACACGAAGCTTTCCAATTCCGAGACCATGCTGAAGACGTCCTACGATGCTTCGCAGCGCGCTCTCCACATTCTGCTTCCAGACGTTGCCCGAGAAGCCCAGCTCACCGTCGGAAGCCGGAAGGATCACTAGTTTCGGATTCTCGCTCACAGCGAGGCGTCGTCGCTTCGCAAGCCAATCCGCCGCCGTCGCGAATATGCAATACTGGCACCTGACTCCGCGCTATGGACTTTGACCAGCTCGAGACGTTTCTGGAGGTTGCACGGCACGCCAGTTTCTCGCGGGCTGCCGAGAAGCGTTTTCGCACGCAGCCTGCAATCTCCTCGCAGATCCGTTCCCTCGAAGACGAAGTCGGTGCCAAACTGTTTGATCGTTCCGGCGGTAAGGTTTCGCTCACCGCGTCGGGCAAGGTATTTCAGCAGTTTTGCCAGGAAATGATTGATGCCCGGCGCGCCCTGCTCACCGCCGTCGCCGAAACTGAGCGCGTGCCTCGTGGAGAGATCACCGTCAGCGCCAATGAGGGCACTTGCCTCCACATCCTTCCCGAGGTTTTTGCCGATTTTAAACGCCAATACCCCGACGTTTCGGTAGGCATCAAACGCGCCGACTACGCCAGAGTCCTGGAATGGGTCACCGACAATACGGCCGATTTCGGCGTAGTTTCGTTGCCGGTCGCCGATCCCCGACTCACAGTAGTGCTGATCCACCGCGACGAACTCGTGGCCATCGCGCCGCCGCAACATCCTGTGTCGAAGCTCAAGTCGGTTACTTTGGCAGAAGTGGCAAAATTTCCGCTGGTCATGCCCAAAGCCGGGCACACCCGCGATGCCCTCGACACCCTGTTCCGCGAGCGCAAGCTCAAGCCGCAAATCACCATGGAACTCGACTCCAGCGAACTGCTGAAGCGCTTTGTTGCGGCGGATGTAGGGGTAGGTTTCATCGCACGCTCCAGCGTGGATGAGGATGCTCGCGCCAACACACTTGTGTCGGTTCCGCTGTCGGACGCGCAGGTTCGCCGCGACATAGCTTTGGTTTTCCGAAAAGACAAGGTTTTGAGCAGGGCCGCCCTTGCTTTCATCGACATAGCGGTAAAAAATAAATCAACACATGATGTAGTGGCCCGTTAACTATGATTCGTCGGTGTCAACAAGCCCTAGTCCTCTCCGTTCTGCTAGTTTTCCCCCTGTTCGCTGCGCAAATCGTGAAACCTCTGGTTAAGCTCAAGGATGTACGCTTTACAGGCCTCCACCGCTACACTCAGGTCGACATTCTCGCCGCGACGGGCTTGGCGGTCGGCCAGGACATTACAGAGGGCGACCTTAAGGGCGCGGCCAACCACTTGGGTTCAACGGGCGTCTTTTCGGATATCGCCTACAACTATTCCACCCTAGGTGGCACCATCAAGGTGCAATTCCAACTGGTGGAGACCGAAAAGCTTTTGGCGGTACGTTTTGAGAACTTTGCATGGTGGCCAGATGCCGAACTACGGACAAAATTGCGCGAACGGGTCCCCTTGTTCACGGGAGAGCTCCCTACCTCTGGCACTCTACCGGACTCGGTGGCGGACGCCCTGCAAGCCATGGTTTCCGAGCGTGAAATCCCCGGCAACGTGCAATACTCCCGCTACGCCAAGGAGAATGGCCCGATTGAAGCCCTCGTCTATCGCATTGAAGGGTCTGCGATTCGCGTTCATTCGCTGGAGTTTCCCGGCGCGAACCCCGAAGAACTTCCCGATCTGCGCTCCGCCGCGCGCAAGCAGTTGGTTGGACAGAAGTACTCCGCCAGCCAGGTGGCCATCATTGCGCAGTACGACTTTCGCGACGTCTACCTGCGCCGTGGATATCTCGACGTAAAGTTCGGCACGCTCACGGCGGCAGTTGCGCCGGTTCCCGCCCCTGCTGGCGATGCAGGGACTGAACCCGACCCGGATGACGTCAAACCCACCGGCGTAATCGTCAAGCTGCCTGTCGATCCCGGCATACAGTTTCGGTTATCCACCGTGGATTGGGTTGGCAACCAGGCATTTCCCGCGTCCGCGCTGGAGAAGTTCGTGACCGTGCAACCGGGCCAGCCTGCGAACCTGCTGCAATTGCAGCAAGGCCTTGAGCAGATGAAGAACCTCTACAGCACACGCGGCTATATGCGAATCGAGTACAAAGTGGAGCCGCACCTTGATCCAGCCGCCAAGACCGCCAGCTTCACCGTCCATGTGAAAGAAGGCGCGGTCTACAATTTTGGCGAGCTGAATATTGAAGGCTTGGACAAGAAAGCAGCAGCCCGCCTGCGCGATCAGTGGACAATTCGTCCTGGGGAACCCTTCGATACCAGCTACGAAGCGCACTTTCTTAAGGACACGCAGCCCGATCTACCGCCGGGTACGAAGTGGAGCATTGTCGTGGAGGAACACCTGAACGAATCCGACAAGAGTGTCGACTTGACCATCCGTTATTTACCTGCGATTTCCAAATAGGGCACAAAAGGGTGTAATCTTTTCCCTACGACAGGCATCTCGGAGTTAGGGTTCCTGCAAACCTGGAAGAGCGGCAACGTTTCTTCCGTAGATGAAGAGAAGTCTGGAGAAGATGACTGGCACGAAGCTTCAATTTGCACGGAACCTAAAAACACCAACCCCAATTTGCACCAACCCTCTAAGGAGACGCTGAATGAAATCCGTAACCTCGATCCTCACGATGCTTGTACTGGTTTCCACGCTGGCACTGCCTGTGCTGGCCGCCGATAAAGACGAAACCCTCACCGGCACGGTTTCCGATGCCATGTGCGGCGCCAAGCACTCCGGCGACGCCGCAACCTGCACCCGCGGCTGCGTTAAAAAAGGTTCTTCCTACGCGCTGGTGGTAGGCGAAAAAGTCTACACGCTGAAGGGTGGAGACAAGGACCTCGACAAGCTGGCTGGCCAGAAGGCAACCGTCACGGGCACCGTGGATGGCGACAAAGTGACAGTGAAATCCGTAAAAGCTGCCGCCTAAGCTTTCGTTATATTGTGAAAAAGCAGGAGCCCCTAAGCTCCTGCTTTTTTATTTTGAGGTGATGCTATGAGGTTCGGCAAGGTTGTTGCCCTCACGGTTGTGTTGGGCGGATCAGTTGTCCTCGATCCACTCGCCACCGCGCAGGACCTGTTCGGCGTGCATGTGGTGGCTGTCGATCAGCCTCACAGCCCAATCAAGATCACCGAATTTCTTTTTGGTTAGGGGTACAATCCAATGCAAGGGCCAAAAATTGTCGCCGCGAACCAAAGTAAAAAGGACGTGACGGCCTATGGGTTCCAAGTAACGTATCTCGCTTCCAAGGGATGCAACGTGCGCGGTACGTCCGATGCGCCGTACGACTTTATTGAGATCGAACGGATCGATGTTTCGAGCGATCCCGGCATCTATCGGGGAATCTCTCCGGGGCAGTCCGCGGAACACAGATTCAATGTCAGACCTGACGAACCTTTTTCCTTCCTGTCCGGTGATTTAGCTGCCCGCTTCCCGCTGGACCTCAAGACTGGATATTTGCACGTACTTTAGCCTGAACCGACCCATTCGTATTTTTCATGCGTTGTTCACATTCCTCTGTGTTACATTCAACGCTCACTTTCCAATTTTGGAGGAAACTACAACCTTGGGCAAAAACATGGTCCCGAAGCGCATTTTCTTTACCAAGGGCGTCGGGAAACACAAAGAGCGCCTCACCTCATTCGAACTTGCTCTTCGAGATGCCGGCATCGCCGCGCAAAATCTTGTTCGCGTCTCATCCATTTTCCCGCCGAACTGCAAGATGGTTACGCGGTCCCAGGGCCTCAAGTATCTAAGTCCCGGCGAAGTGGTTTTCGCTGTGATTGCCGAGAATTCCACGCGCGAGCCCCACCGCCTACTGGCCTCCAGCATCGGCGTCGCAATTCCCGCTGACCACAACACCTACGGCTATCTGAGCGAGCACCATTCCTTTGGTGAAACAGAGGACGCTGCCGGAGAATACGCCGAAGAACTCGCTGCGGAAATGCTAGCCACTACCCTGAATGTCGAGTTCGATCCCGACCGTTCCTGGGATGAGAAGAAGCAGATTTACCGCTTGTCGAACAAGATCGTGCGCACTGCCAACGTGACACAATCTGCCGTGGGAGATAAGCGCGGGCTGTGGACGACGGTGATTGGCGCGGCGATTTTGATTTTCGAATAAGATTGCCTTGCAGCTGAAAAAGGGCGCGGCTGTTGCCGCGCCTTTTGCAATTTACAAACAACCGCTATTTCCGCCGCGCGGCCTTCTTTTTCGCTGGCGCGTGCTTCACCTTAGCGGCCGCTCTCTCTCCAACACTTTTACCCCGCTTCTTCAGCCGCTCCAGCACACCCGCCACCAGAATCGGCAAGCCCACAGTGGCATCAACAAACACTTCTCCAAATTTTCCGCCTTCGGCCGGAGGCACGAACTTCCCCCAGGAAATCGCCTCGCTATACGGACTACCCGACAATCCGCCCCAATACGCAGGCTCCGGACAAATGCGTACTCCATAGTGATAGCGTTTCAGAGGAATGTCCTCTCCGCCGCGCCGATTGCGTAGCTCGATAAATGGCCCGAACTGCTGCGCCCAGTTTCTCGGCACCCCTCCGCCAATCGTAAGCAGGCCTAGCTTCTTCTGTCGCAGCGCTGTCGAAGCGTACTGCTCTAAATCTTCAAACGGATCGTATTTCAAGCGCGGACGGCCTTCCCGTGCGCGTCCTCGATTCGTCAGAGCAAAGTCGAGGCCAATTTCCGAATCCGTAAACGCCGGGACAAATACCGGCACGTGCATCTCATACGCAGATTTCAAAATCCCGCGGCCGATAGAATTCTCATGCAAATATTCGCCAATCGCGTGGTTCAACTTGTAGGAACACAGCGTTTCGCTGGCATCCAACTTGTCGAGCACGGCGAAAACCACGCGTTCCACGTCGTCCAAGTTCTGTTCCGGTTCCAGCGTGTCGTACACGCGGTTGTAACCGTATTCGTAAAGATCTTCGTCCTTGACTTCCGGATTCGCGCGATAGTGATTTCGCCCCGTCGCCTCGACCAGTCCATGAGCCATCAAAGCTCCCGTCGAGACAATCGCGTGGATCAGGCCGCGATCAATCAGCTCGGTGACGATCAATCCCTGCTTCGCGACAGTCATCGCGCCCGCCAGCGTCATCACGACAAAGCAATCCTCGTCGCGGAACATGGCTTCGAGCACGTCGGCGGCTTCGCCCAACTGTCGCCCGGTGAACGCCGTCTTCGACATGGCATGCAGTAGATCGCTGATCGAATGAATGTTATTCAGATCCAGCGGCTCCAGCGGAATGAGCTTGTCCTTGACCGGATCATGCAGCTTGCGATCGTGACCCGCGCCGTCGTGTGCCGAACTCTTGTGGGACGAACCCTTATGTGAGGAACCACTATGAGTGCTGTTCAAACCACACCTCCAAGACTATCCGCCAGCCGCTTTGCTTCCACTGAGCGAAACCATACTTTATCACTGCCGCTGCATTCTGGCGCTCTGGTATTCTAGGGCGATTCCACTTTTCTTTTGATTGCGAGGTCTGCCTTCGTGCCACTCCAACAGTTTCGCGTAGGACTGGTGCAGATGTATTGCACGCCCACTCCGGAAGACAATATGGAACGCGCCATCGCGCATGTTCGCGAGGCCGCAAAACAAGGCGCACAGGTCATCTGCTTACCGGAGCTCTTCCAGACGCAATACTTTTGCCAGCGCGAAGACGCCGCCCTCTTCGACCTGGCCGAACCGATTCCCGGTCCTTCGACCGAACGCCTCAGCGCTGTCGCTCGTGAACTCGGCGTGGCGGTGATCGCATCGTTATTTGAGAAGCGCGCCCCCGGTGTTTATCACAACACGGCGGCGATCCTGGACACCGACGGCACGCTGCTCGGCAAGTATCGCAAGATGCATATCCCGGACGACCCGCTCTATTACGAAAAGTATTACTTCACTCCGGGTGACCTCGGCTACCAGGCTTTCGATACGCAGCCTGGAAGAATTGGGACGCTGGTCTGCTGGGATCAGTGGTACCCCGAGGGCGCGCGATTAACGGCTCTCAAGGGTGCGAACGTTTTGTTTTACCCAACAGCGATCGGCTGGCATCCCGCCGAGAAAGCTGAGTTTGGCAAGGCTCAACACGATGCGTGGCGCACGATTCAGCGCTCTCACGCCATCGCGAATGGCGTTTATGTTGGCGTTGTGAATCGCGTAGGCCACGAGAATGGCAACATCCGCGGACAGGCAGCCCCCGGCGTTGGACTTGAATTCTGGGGAGGCTCGTTCCTCTGTGATCCCTTCGGCGTAGTGATTGCAGAAGCCTCGCACGACAAAGAAGAAATTCTAATCGGCGAAGTCGATCTTGGACGACTCGAAGACGTGCGCCGCAATTGGCCGTTTCTCCGCGACCGCCGCATCGACACTTATGCAAAGATTACGGACCGGTTGAGCGACTGAAGTGCAATGTAATTTGGCAATGTGCAATTTCGCAATGTAAAAGCAAGCACAATATCGTGATTGAAACAGTGTTGTGATTGAAAGAGACCCCAGGTTTTTAAATTACCAAATTACACATTACAAAATTACACATTCCTCCATGCCCTCGCCCTCCACCAATCCGCGTCCCCGAATGCCCGCCGAGTGGGAGCCTCATGCCGCTACCTGGCTAGCTTGGCCACACTTTCGCGGAGACTGGCCGGGAAAATTCGACCCCATCCCGTGGGTCTATGCCGAGATCATTCGCAACCTGACGCGACATGAACGGGTCGAACTCATCGTCCAGGACGCCACTGCCGAAGCCAAAGTCCGTAAGATTCTGGATAAAGCAGGAGCGCTCAATCCTAACCTCAGATTCCATAAATGGAAGACCGACCGAGTGTGGACGCGCGATTCCGGGTGCATATTTGTAAGCTCGTGCGATTCGAGCTCGTGTAGCGCGAACATTCCTGCTCGCGAGACAGCTAAAGCCCGCCTGCAAGCTCTCCACTTCCGCTTCAACGCCTGGGCAAAATACCCCAACTACGCCGATGACGCCAAGCTGGGCACGAAGATGGCGCGCTTCGCGAAGGCGAAAGAAGTCAACCCAGTCGACGCAAAATACAAAGTCGTTCTAGAAGGCGGCTCGATTGACGTCAACGGCCAAGGCACGCTCTTAACGACCGAAGAATGTCTGCTCGGCTTCATCCAGGAGCGTAACCCTGACTTCGCTCGCAGAGACTACGAAAGAATGTTTGCGGACTATTTCGGCATCCAGAAAGTCATCTGGCTCGGCAGCGGCATCGCCGGAGACGACACTCATGGCCATGTCGATGACATCACAAGATTCGTCACCCCCAATAGAATTCTGACCATGGTCGAGCCGAATACCAGCGACCCCAACCACGCGCCGCTAGCCGATAATCTTCGCCGCCTGCGCACCGCGACCGATCAAGACGGCAAGAAGTTCGAAATCATCGAACTCCCTATGCCCAAGCCCGTCGTATTCGAGGACCGTCGCCTCCCCGCCAGCTACGCGAATTTCTATATCGCGAACGGCATTGTCCTGGCCCCGGTGTTTAACGATCCGAATGACCGCATTGCCCTCAACACGCTAGCTGAGGCCTTCCCCACTCGCGAAGTTGTTCCCATTTATAGTGGAGACTTCATCTGGGGCTTCGGCGCGATGCACTGCATGACGCAGCAGCAACCGGATTTGTGATTTGGTGATTTGTGATTTGGCGATTTAAAAGCGCAGAAGCCAGCGTGCCTCAAACGGCGCACAATGGTTTCAAATCACAAATCACCAAATTACAAATCACAAATTCATGTCTGACGAACTCTACATGCAGGAAGCTCTCCGCTCTGCCCGACGTGCCCTCGAAGCGGGAGAGGTCCCCATCGGCGCCGTCGTCGTCTGCGACGGCAAAATTGTAGGCCGCGGCCACAATCGCAATATCCTCGACCACGACCCCACCGCTCACGCCGAAATCCTGGCCCTGCGCGAGGCAGGCGCAACCATCGGCAACCATCGCCTGGGAGATTGCGAGCTCTTTGTTACAATTGAACCGTGCGCCATGTGTGCTGGAGCCATGATTCACGCTAGGCTCAAGCGTGTGGTTTACGGGGCGACGGACCCCAAAGCAGGAGCCGCAGGCTCCGTGATGATGGTTCTAAATCATCCGGCCCTGAACCACAGCATAGAAGTACAGCAAGGCGTTCTGGCAGGCCGTTGCGCGGAGTTGCTACAACAATTCTTCCGCGAAAAAAGGTCTTAAGGTTTAGCCAGAGGCTAGTCGCTAGAAGCTAGCCGCTACAAACGGAGAGGTGCGTGAGTGGTTGAAACGACCCGCCTCGAAAGCGGACATACCTTAACGGGTATCGTGGGTTCAAATCCCACCCTCTCCGCCATA
>JAYVEP010000218.1:0-3547 GCA_043749225.1 Acidobacteriaceae bacterium | reverse complement strand
TCGTGGTGCAAATCGGGCACCGCCGGGACATCTACAGGCAATAGGCTTGCCCGTGCCGCGCGTTGCCCGCTATTCGATCGCGCAGGCCGGTCTGCCGCTGCCGGCGAACACGCGATTTCCCCAAACTGAGACACTGCCCAGCGGTGCAGCCCTGCCGCCTGCCATGAGGCGACGCACCGCCGCCGTTGACCAGCGCGCCCCGTGTCCGCTACTCTGCGCCGCATGGCTTCGGCAAAACCCTCCGCGCTCGTCGATACGCGCGTCATCTACTGCGGCGATCTCATCTACATCGACCCTCCGTTCAACTCGAACCGCAACTACGAAAAGAGCCTGCCGCCGTCCTTCCATCAAAAAACAGCGAGATTCACAGACTGACCCCGGTTCCCGATGGTGTAAGCGGCTTAATGAAGGAGTGGGTTGAGTTTTCCGATTTAGTTTTCTCTGCTGACCTCGTTAATAATAGCTGCATGGCCAACTCCACGCCGGTTGCCCCTTGTCGCCAATCACACGGTTCTAGAAACTCCAAGCGCAAGAGACCGATTTTATTCGCTCGCGTGCCGAGTTGAATTTGCCAACGATTTTCGAGGAAGTCGAGCATCGACAATCCGCGTTCTAACACCTGTTGTGGCGTCCAGTCCTTTGCCTTAGAAACCTCGATTTCACTATAAGATCCATTGTAATAGCCTCGCACACCGTCCGTATCCTGCTTCTTAACTGCAAACGCCCGATTTGAGAATTGTGAGTTCCGACTCTGTGATAAGGCAAGCAGGTTACCTAATGAGTGCCGAAGAATGTGTCTTTCCGTGTTAACTCGCGCCTCGAACTCTGCCCATTCGCCGGAAACTGGAGAACGCGGATAGATATGCTCAATGGTAACATGATCCTGCTTCGCCTTTATGAAATCGTCCCAATTAATCTTCGTTGCCTGCATTCCCGACATCGCCTTTAGGTGCTGCTCATACTCGAACAGGAAATAGCGCCGACCGGGCCAAGAGTAAAAACCTTCGGAGTCATTGTCATAAAGTTTCCGCATAGCAGATTGAGAGTCCTCTAGGGAGAAGTGTTTTTCTGTCAGATTCCTCACGAGAGCCGCAGCTTCAGCAAGGGTCGTCTCACCACGATGGAGTTGACCTGCGAGTCGATAAAACTCGCTGTCGCCAGTATTTGCCCTGCCCTTGCAAATTTTTCGTATCAGAAAAACAAAACGTTCTGCTTCCGTGAGCAACTTTGCCGTTTGTGCCACCGACAACTCCATTAGAATAGCCGCCATAGTCAAAGGAGCGAAAGCTCCTATATCTACACGTCCAAGGCGCTCAAGTCCCTGCTTAATTTCGTCGTCGATATTTTCAGCACGATGCGGGAAGTGGATCGCGTGCCACGCCTTTACCGCCTTCTGAATACTGTCCACATAGGATTGAATCTCCCTCGCGGTCAGTTTACCCGTTGCGGCGCGAGCGGGCGTAAAGCGCTCATCGAGCAGATCAAGCGCAAATTGCTTGGCCTCGTCGCGAGCATAGGTAAAAGAAATGATCCAGTGCGCTCGCAGAAAATCGTCATCATCCAATGGATGGCCGCTCTCCTTGCCCAAATATTGGTAAATGGTCTTCCAAGCATTGGTAATATTGCGGCGCAAGCAGCGTTGTTGGTCTGCGTCAATAGGGGCGAGTGTAGAGAGATAAATCAGGCGGTTTTTGAGCAGCTCCAGTTTTGAGAGCGGCTTCCCACGGTTATTCATCGTTTCAAAAGCAACAAATTCATTCAAGTGTTCATCTAGCTCAAATTCGTTGAACACAAAACGCTGCGTGAGACGCTTAAACAAATCTTCGATCTCGGGCAGAGTCTTGTTCTGGAGCCGCTTTCTGAAAAAGTCGCGAGCAAGGCGCAGGTTCGCTGTATAAACCGTTTCAGTGCCTTGGTAAGCGTTGTCTGTCTGACCTAGAATCTGAGTTTTGAGATACTCGTAACTTGGATTGTCTTTCTCGTAGCCAAATAAATACGCCTTGCTCACTCCGGCTTTGCGGAAGAGAAACATGCTGATCAACTCGTCCTTCGGTGTAAAAGCTAAAGATTCGCCATCTGGAACGTTGTCAATGAGACACTTGAGAAGAATTACCGATGTCGTAAGTCGCTGCTGTCCATCGACGACATAGAAGGGCTTGTAACTACTGCCCGTGATGAGCCAGTTGTCTTCGTCCCACGTTTCCCAAGCGGCTTGAGGAACTGATTCGAGCGTAAGTTGTCCTGTGTAATGGTTGCGCCCGCTGGGGATGCGATTAAGGTCTTGCCAGAAGTCTTCAAGCTGGCTCTCGCCCCATGCGTAGCCCCGCTGGTAATCCGGTATGCGGAACACCCGTTTATTGAAGAATTCTTGAAGGGGTTTGAGTTCGCTGGGCATAGGTCAATATTTGTTTGGATTATTGTTTTGTCCTCATTACAAAATTAAACTTCGACTCGTTCCCATTCTCTGAATGGGGACGCAAGGATGCCGGAAACTTTGTTTCCAGTCAATCATATCCACAGTTCGCGGCGCAAACGCTCCCCTGTTATCGCCCGGCATAAGCCGTGGAATGCGCCAGATGGTTTTTTCCAGTTTGCCGTGTATTTCGCGGCGAGATCGCCGTCGTCGATGACCAGCAGATTCTCGGCGTTATGCTCTTCGGCCGATTTGCTGAAATTGAATGAGCCGGTGATTAAAACATGGCCGTCGATCACGATGACCTTGTTGTGAGCGATGGCGTGTTTGCCGTCGATGAACGTCGCAATCCCTTCGTGCGCCAGGAAATCGGGATTGGAAAGGATGAAGGCGGAAGGATGAGGGATAAACGTTGTGCTTTTTCGTGTCTTTTCGCGGTGGCCTGATTTTAGGTATTCCTCTGATTTCAAATCAGGACTCAGTTTGCCCGCGATTGCAGGGGGGCGCTTCGCCTGCCCACGGCAACGGGGGACATTGGCAGCGGAGGCCGTTAGGGAACCACTGATTTAATCCACAGATTCACACAGATGGACACAGATTTGGGAAATGGTTCCGTTCTTCATCTGTGAGCCGAGCGCAGCGAGACAGGCTGCCAAAAGCAGGATCCAAATCAGAAGCAGCCAAAATCTGTGCAATCTGTGGACGATTCCTTTCCGTCAGATTTAATCAGCGGTTCCTTAGCCGCGGACGGATCTTCCCAGATCGGGCCGACGTCGCGGAGCGTCGTTTGAAAACCTCGGACGCATGCAGGTGTCGCTCCGCGACACGGCCCTTCGTCCGACCAAGACCGTGGGCTGAAGCCCACGGCTACCGTCGTTCGTCCCGCTGGGACGGCATATTTCACAGTCCCTCCGAGTCTCCGGCTTCGTGATCCAGCTCGGCGGCGCAAGCGACCTCGACATTTTGCAGAAGACGTTCGACCGGATGAAGTGAGGCGGAGCACTCTTCGGCCGTGGCACAGCCATCTTGGCTGTGGGGCAGGCGGGACGCCCTCCCTCCCCACAGGCTGGAAGCCTGTGCCACGCCGTCGCGTCGCTTTGCATCGCGCCGCGCGTTGCGATAGAAGCTGCAACG
>JAYVEP010000217.1:0-9280 GCA_043749225.1 Acidobacteriaceae bacterium | reverse complement strand
CCATCAGCGAGAACAGCATTGCCGCCGAAGCTCCCACTGGGATGGGCAGCATGTAGGGACCCATTAGGCCGCGCACGAAAGCCATGGGCAGGATCGCTCCAACCACGGCGAACGTTGCGAGAATGGTAGGATTCCCTACCTCATCCACGGCCTCGACTGCCACGTCCGCGAGAGCCCGGCCCCGACTTTCCGGCAATCGGAAATGGCGCACGATGTTCTCGACGACGACAATGGCGTCGTCCACCAGAATGCCAATGGAGAAGATGAGTGCAAACAACGTGACCCGGTTCAGCGTGTAGCCGTATAGATAGAAGACGGTGAGTGTGAGTGCCAGCGTGACCGGAATTGCCAGGAGCACGACGCCTGATTCACGCCAGCCAAGGGCCAGCGCAATCAGCAGAGTGACGGACAAGGTTGCAATGAAGAGGTGCTTCAGAAGTTCGTCGGATTTATCTTTCGCTGTTTCTCCGTAGTTGCGAGTAACGGTGATGTTTAAGTCGTTAGGCAATACATAACCGCGGAGAGAGCTCAATCTCTCCAGCACTCGTTCGGAGATTGTCGTCGCGTTGGTGCCTTTGCGCTTCGCGAGAGTGATCGTGACCGCAGGATGCTCGGTACTGTTTTCCGCGCCTCCGCGTGCGTTGGCAAACAGGACGTAGGTCTCGGGCTCCGCAGGGCCGTCCTCCAACTTTTCCGCCACGTCGCGCAAGTAGACTGGGCGTCCCGCGTGGACTCCGATGACCACTTGCCGCAAATCCTCGATCCCTGTCAAGAACGTACCGGCCTCGACCTGAAATTCACGGTTATCGTGTGCGAAACTGCCAGCTTGTCCGCGACTGTTCACGTTTTCCAACTGTCCGACGACCGCGCCTGGCGTAAGACCGTACGCTGACAGCCGCTGCGTGTCTAGAACAACTCGCAACTGCCGAGGTTGCCCGCCGATGATTTGGGTCTCCGAAACATCGTCAAGCTGCTTGATCGAGTTTTCCAGTTCACCAGCAACCCGCCGCAGCCGGTAGGAGTCATAGTCCTTTCCCCACAAGGTCAACGCCATGATCGGAACGTCATTTATGGAACGGACCTTGATTACCGGTTGCGAAACGCCAGGCGGGATTCGGTCGAAATTCGAATAGAGCTTGTTGTACGTCTGTACGATGGCATCTTCTTCTTTCGTACCCACGTAGAAACGCACGATCAACATGCTCGTGCCAGGATGGTTGATGGAATAGATATATTCGACGCCGGGCACTTCGCGCAGCAACTTCTCCATCGGGAGACTGACACGTTGGGCAACCTCCTCGGCGGACGCTCCCGGCATCTGTACAAATACGTCGAGCATGGGCACGACAATCTGGGGCTCTTCCTCGCGTGGAGTCTGAAGAATGCTAAAAGCTCCCAGCAGCAAGGCCGCAAGAATAACTAACGGGGTCAACTTGGAGTCGATGAAGCTGTGAGCAATTCGACCTGCAAGCCCCAGCGGTCTCGAAGGCCGGTTCGGCGGTTTCGAATCGTTTTCTGTCATCACTCGGCCTCGATGCGCTTGCCGCTCAAGTCAGTTTCCGCCGGTTTAGCCACGAGCCGCTCTCCATCCTGGAGACCGGCAAGCACCTCAATGTCAGTTCCGGAGGGCTTGCCCAACGTGACGTACCGTAAGTTTGCGACCTTGTTTTGATTCAGAACATAGACACCTTGCAGTTGGCCACGTTCTACGACCGCAGTTCGCGGAATCAACAAGGAGGATCGCTCCCCGCGTGAAAACGCCGCTCGCCCGAACAATCCCGTACGCAGCCTCGAATCGCCAGGCATTTCGATCTTTACCAAGAAGCTGCGGCTCGCGGAATCCGCTGCGGGAACGATTTGAATGACTTTGCCATTTAGTTTTGCGTCATTGAGAGCATCGAGGGAGACTTGCACCATTTGTCCCATCCGAACGTAACGCAGATCGTTTTCGTTGACCGCAGCTTCCAACCGATAGTGGTTTAGATCTTCGATGGTAAAGACCGGGGTGCCGGGCGCTGCAAGCGTTCCTGGATCAGCTCTTCTCTCGATGACCAACCCATCAAACGGCGCGCGGATTCGGGTGAATTCGAACGATGTGCGTGATTGTGTCAACGCCGCTTTACTCTGGGCCTGGCCTGCGCGTGCCATGTCGCGGTGTGCGGTCGCTGCTTGCTGACGAGCCTTTACCTCGTCAAATTCTTGTGGACTGACTGACTTCTTGTCGTACAAACTCTGATAGCGCTTTAAAGTTGATTCGGCGAGGCCCAAGTCCGATTCCGACGCCACCAACTGCTGCTGAGCTGCGTTGTCAGCGGCGTTCGCGCGATTCATTTCAGCCCGCGACTGGGAATCGTCGATCACAGCAAGCACCTGCCCGCGCTGCACCCGGTCTCCTTCGTGCACTCGAATCTCGACGATGTTTCCCATCATCTGGCTGGCAAGTTCACTCGTTTGTGCGGCATGCACCGTTCCGGATGCTTCCAGCGAATCCGGAATGTTGGCTCGCTGTGCCGCGACTGTAGAGGCGTGAACAACTTCCGTTTGCTGAACCACCGGTTGTCGCTCGGAGGAGCACCCGATTCCGAATGTCAGAACGACGGCGATGGGAAGACTTCGAAAAATAAGATTCATACGATTCATGGCGTCACCACGGGAGATTGCGGACTCAGAGTCCCGCTCGCCAACTCCAGGTTGGCGTAGCTGGTATGGAAGCGGTAGACAGCATCCCAGTAATCGGATTGACTGCGGTGCGCGGCTTCTTCAGCACCCAAGAGATCGGCAATGGTTGTCAGTCCGGCTTCGTACCGATCCTGATTAATGCGAAAACCTTCCTGCGCTTGAGCGATTGCAGCCCGCGCAACCTCCACTTCCTGGCGGGTGGATTCCAGGTTGTAGTAAGCGCGACGAACTTCCAGGCGGACCCCATCATTGGCCACTTGTTTCATAGCTGCCGATCGCTCCTGAAGCGCGCGTTGACGGGACAGTTCCGCACGTTTGGCGCCGCCCTGGAAGATGTCAAACTGCACTTCCACACCGCCCAGCCAGTTGTTGCCGCCGCCTCCTCCCACAAATGTTGGGTTGTCGAGCTCCCAACCGGCGAAGGCATTCACGCGCGGGCCGAACGATGATTTTGCTATCGCCACATTTTGCTTCTGAGCTGTCTCTTCCGATTGAATACGTTTGAGATCCGGCCGACTCGCGAAAGCTTGCTTTTCCATTTCCTGAAGAACGGGCACCGGGAGTGTGCGTTCCGGCAGCACGTCGACAATACAGAAAGACGACTCCAGCGTTACACCCATCGTGGTCGCCAACTGGGCTTGAGCCAAAGCGACATTGTTCCTAGCGCGAATGAGTTCCTGCTGTCGTGACGCCATGCGTACCTTCGCGGTCAGCAAATCCGATTCCACCACCAGCCCACTGTCAAATCTGGCCTGGCTGCGATCCAGGATGGCCTGCGCCGTTTTCGTTGCCTGCTCGGCTACCTCTAGCTGTTTAGTGGCCAATAGAATGTCGTAGTACGACGTAATCACTCGAAAGACGATCTCCTGATCGGTACGTTCGAGCTGATGTCCCGCGGCCTCGTTCATTTCTCTTGCGCGAGTGACGCCGTGCCAAGTCGCAAACGAGTCAAACAGATTCCAGGTTCCGCCGAAGCGCGTGTTGAAATTGCCGACTGGCAAAGGGGTGTTGAGCTTGTATAGTTTGAAATCAGTCGAAGTGAAACGCTGTTGTCGTAGTCTTGTGCCAAACACGTAAACCGGATCGTTTCCACGGGTAGCGGTTTCGGAAAACGTCAGATGTGGCATAAGAGCCGATCGTGCCACGCGCACGTCGGCAGACGTCACTTTCGTATCCGCAACCGCCACCTTTCGCAACGGATTCTTTTCCAACGCCATTTTTACCGCCTGCTGCAGGGTAAGAGCGACGGGTTCCGCCGCCTCTTGCCCCCAGACTGCTTGCAGCAGTCCTAGCAGCGTGATCGCTGCCAACACGGACTTGGAGGCAATCTTCAAGACACCACTCCGGCGGCCAGGAGCGGCTTCATCCACTCCGTCTTTTCATCGACGATCTCGTGCGTAGTATGAAAACTGGCCGTCTTTTGCACCATCGCTCCGACCGAACAATACTTCTCTTCGGAGAGGCGGATGGCCCGTTCCACCGCTGTAGCGTCGATATCGAAGCCGGTCACTACATGGTGGATTCTCACCGTTGTGAACACTTGCGGCGGGCGGTCCGCTTGATCGGCCTCTACGCGCACTTCATAGCCTGTGACTTTCTGGTGATATTTCTGACGCAGGACAGTGATGACATCGAAGGCGGTGCAACCGGCGAGTCCCGCCGCAACCAATTCGATAGGCTTGGGACCGGTGCCCCCAGCGGCGTCGTCAAGAATCAGTTCGTGCCCACTCCCAGTTCGAGCCACGAATTGGCGATGCGGCCTAAGCGGTTGAGTTAGTTCAACGTTCGCCGTAATCATCAGTGCCTCCTGCGGGTGCCTTCGGGCGCCACACGAATAAACGCAAGAACTGGGATTTTGTTACAAACAGTTTTAGAGGAGATCTGTCACACTATTGAGTCTTATTTTTATCCTGAACGGCAATACCAGATGGTTAGGCCTGATTGGCATCGTTCTCCTGGCTACTGCGTTGTTCAGCTTCTGCCCGTTGAATAGTGTTTTCGGATTGAATTCGTATTCGTTATCCGTCAAGAAGTAGCGATCGGAAATGCAATTGCTAGAGGACAGCCAGGTTTCCAATACTGGAGGAGGTCATGACATGCGTTCATCGCTGAAGCATCGCTACAAGCCCGCCTGGCGGTGGGCATCCTTCTGTGCCGCGTCGGTCTTGTTGATCGTTGTAGGCGCTGGCGCGCACCCTCTTCCAACCGATCTTCCTGAAACCGGCCCGGACATCATCCAACCGGAAGAACTGGTTAAACTCCTTCAATCAAAGGCCGAGAAGCCGTTGTTGCTTCAAGTTGGTTCGCACGTGCTTTATGCCCAGGCTCACATTCCCGGCTCCGAGTACCTTGGTTCGGCTTCGAGCGACAACGCTCTCCATCAATTGCGCAAGCGCGTGCAGTCTTTGCCTCGCGACAAGTCCATAGTGATCTATTGTGGGTGTTGCCCGTGGAAACATTGTCCCAACGTCCAACCGGCGTACGATGCGCTGCGTTCGATGGTGTTCACCAGCGTGAAGGTGCTGCATCTTGCCAACAATTTCGGCGCCGACTGGGTGGACAAAGGCTATCCTGTTGCCAAGGGCGACTAGAGGTTCGTTCGCGTGACTCCAAAAAAACTGCTCCTCGCGGGTGCGGCGCTTGCGGCCGCATTGGGACTTT
Source organism: Acidobacteriaceae bacterium (assembly GCA_043749225.1). Classification (GTDB taxonomy): domain Bacteria; phylum Acidobacteriota; class Terriglobia; order Terriglobales; family Acidobacteriaceae; genus JANXUC01. Next base: position 3,940 of record JAYVEP010000217.1, on the reverse strand, counting down.
ACCTCTGGGTGCGCCCTTACCTATTCAAATCGCCTCTGCCTTCGGGGGAGAAGGCTCTCGCTCCGGATTTCTTGCTGCCCACGTCGAATGGCGAAAAACTACGTCTCTCGGACTACCGCGGAAAGGTAGTACTGTTGGATTTTTGGGCCACCTGGTGCACCCCTTGCCGGGAAGAGATCCCGCGTTTTGTGGAGCTGCAGAACAAGTACGGGGATCAAGGCCTTCAGGTCATAGGTGTCTCCATCGACGACGAACCGGAACCCGTGCGCAGGTTTTATCGGCAGTTCGAAATGAACTATCCAGTGGTGATGGGCGACGCAAAGACCGCCGAGCGCTACGGAGGAATTCTCGGACTACCGATTGCTTTTGTAATCGACCTTGACGGACGCACATACGCTAAGCACATTGGCGCAACCGACATCTCGATTTTTCGAAAGGAAGTGACAGCCCTGCTGCCAGCGAAGCTACACTCCGTCCGATCCAGTTATGAGAAGTCTGTTTCTGCCATTAGCCGATGGCCTCGTTAGCCATTTGCTTCTGCAATCGCGCGTTCACAACGCAACACCACATCCTTTCGCAGCTTAGCCGCCTTTGCTCGATCGGGCATCGGACTCGGTAATTGGCGGCAATCTTTAATCGTAGCTTCCAGGCTGGCCAGAAAAGCTTGGCAAGGACCGCAGGCAACCAGATGTTTTTCCAGCTCCTCGCAGAGGGAGTCATCGAGTTTTTCGTCTAAGTAATTCGAGAGCTCCGCGAACATTGCTTTACACCGGGGAGGTCTGGGCTGCCGCACTACCCGAGCCTGCGATGGCGCAGGCTTGACGCTTTTGCGAATTCCTGGACGACGGGATTTCGTCAGTTCTTTACGCACGAACAACCTTGCCCTGTGCAGGCGAACGCGAACGGTTCCTGCGCGGAGCCCCGTGATCTCCGCGACATCTTCATCGGTAAGCCCTTCCATATCTCGAAGCACCAGCACGATGCGGTTTTGCGCTGGCAGTTTCTGGATTGCCCCCCGCAAGAGGCCCGCCTCTTCACTCCTGATCGCAAACGTTTCCGGGTTGATGCTGCCCTCGGCGCTGAGACGCTCCATCTCCTTGCGATCCGGCATTAGTTCGTCGAGGGAAAGGTCGCCCTTCGGCGCGAACTTGCTTCTGCGGCGGCTCATAAGACAGCGATTCTTCGCGACTTTGTACAGCCACACCAGGAGCGCTCGTGGACTTTCGAACTTCGGAAGGTAGGGCACAGACTTCAGGAGCACCTCTTGCATGGTGTCCTCAGCGTCTTCACGCTGGCCACAAACTTTCATACTGAAAGAAAAGACGGTGTTTTGCAGCAGGGCTAAGGCTTGCTCCAGGCCTTCATGGTCACCCCGTCTTAGCAAGAGAACGGCTTGCTCGATCTCAGGACGCATTGCCGTAACTGTAGCACGGAGAGCTCTCCCGGCTCATGACGCCGAGGTGGAACATTCTTGATCGCTGATTGTATAGATGAAAAGAGTCGGTCGGGAGAGTCATCGAACCTAAATCTTCCCGCACGATTTTGTGCGGTTCATGAATCGGCAACACGAAGTGGAACGCCATGGCGCAGGCTGAGCGCCGTCGTTGCTCGTAGATGGCGGTCGTGTATTTCGTACAAAACTGCGTGCGGCAGCCATTCAGTGAAAGCGAGATCGGCTTCCATAAGGCTACCGTCCTGGCCACCAGTATCAGTTTATTTTGGGGGTTGGATTGACAAGTGTGGCTGCATTCAGCAAAGTCGACTGGCTATGAGCGAGCATGGTCCACAAACGCCGTAGGGTTTCTGCTGGAACTTGGGGACCAAACTGCGGGATGTCGCGATCCAAATAGGTTCGAATGAAATCCTGCGCCAATTGAAGCTGCGCACGTCGCTGTTGCCGAGGGAGCTTGAAGGGAATCCGCCGCGCAGCCAAAGATTGTTCATCTGGCTGTCGGCAACTTCGAGCGCGTCAAACGGCGCAAGCTCGAGGTAGGCAATGCGGCCAGCGAGAGTTTCTCCCGACGGCTTCAGAAGATCGATTGAAGCCGACCCCAAAAGAAGGAATCGCCCGGCCAGCTTACCGCGCCGACTGGTTCGGCTGTTAAAGCCTTTACCGTCAGCAAGTTATGTTCCTGTAGGTTTCACGGAAGGAACAGTTTGTTGGTGCCGGGTACCCTCCGATTTTCAGTGCGTTCGATGCCCCTCCCAAATGCAGCCCTTCGTGCGCTCCGCAAGCTCATGAATCTAAAGTGATCGGGCGATGTAGAGGGAGTCAGGCTAACAATCAGCAGGCTCTATGCGCCTGCTATCTGTCCCCTTTTCAAAACTAGTGCAGATCAGAGGAAACCGATGAGCGACAGCGACATCGTCCAGGACTTTTTGGTCGAGAGCTCCGAGAATCTGGACCGGCTGGACCGCGACTTGGTCGGTCTGGAGAAGAACCCCCGCGACAAAGAAGCCTTGGCGGGCGTATTTCGGACGATCCATACGATTAAGGGCACCTGCGGATTTCTCGGTTTTAGCAAGCTGGAAAAAGTGGCCCACGTGGGAGAAAACCTGCTCACGCGCTTGCGCGATGGGCATCTCACGCTGAATCCAGAGCTTACGACTGCCTTGCTGGGCATGGTGGATGCCGTGCGCCAGATGCTGAAGGAGATTCAGGCCACCGGCCAGGACGGTGAAGAGGATTATCCGGAATTGCGGGAGACGCTGACACGCTTGCTGGCTGGAGATGCGACACAAGACGCCAATTTGGCGCCGATTGGGAGTCCAGTTCCGGCCAAAGTCGTGAAAAAGAAGACAAAAATGATGGCCGCGGCAGAAACGGAAGAGTGCACACGCGGCAGCGAAATTCCGGTCGTGACGGAGGCCTCGAAGGTCGAAGGTGTTGTTCCTAAAGCAGTTGGGCAGCCGATTTTGGAAGGGAAACAAGGCGATGCAGCGCCCGAAACCATTCGTGTCGGCGTCAATCTGCTGGACAAGCTGATGACGCAGGTAGGCGAATTGGTCTTGGCCCGCAACCAGTTGTTGCAACTTGCGAATACCGTGGAAAATCCCAGCCTGCAGGCGGTTTCGCAGCGCATGAATCTGATTGCGACCGAGTTGCAGGAAGAGGTCATGAAGACCCGTATGCAGCCCATTGGCAACATCTGGGGTCAATTTCCGCGTACGGTGCGGGATGTAGCGCTGGGGTGCGGCAAGCAAGTGAACATTGAGATGGAAGGGAAAGATACGGAGATCGACAAGACAATTATCGAGGCCATTAAAGACCCGCTGACGCATGTGGTGCGCAATTCCGTCGACCACGGCATCGAGCTTCCGGAGGATCGCGTCAAGGCTGGCAAGAATCCGGCGGGGCGACTCATTCTGCGGGCATTTCATGAAGGTGGGCAGGTCAACATTGAGATCAGTGACGATGGCGGCGGCCTCAATAAGGACCGCATCCGCGACAAAGCCATTGAACGTGGCGTGATCACGGCGGAGCAGGCGGGGCGCATGTCGGAACGCGAGATCTTCAACCTGATTTTCCTGCCAGGATTTTCGACGGCGGCGAAGGTGACGAATGTCTCAGGTCGCGGCGTCGGTATGGATGTTGTCAAGACGAATGTCGAAAAAATTGGTGGTGTGGTGGATGTCCACTCGAAACCGGGGCAAGGTACGACGATTCGCGTGAAGATTCCATTGACTTTAGCCATCATTCCAGCTTTGGTCGTGACCTGCGGGGGAGACCGTTACGCCATTCCTCAGGTGAGCTTGCTGGAACTGGTCCGGCTGGAGGCGGAGTATGCGCGTACAGCGATTGAAATGGTGCATGGCGCTCCTGTGTACCGGTTACGTGGGCGTGTTCGGACGGGGAGATAGGTAACAGATTAGACCGGGGACATGGGTAACACTTTAACTCGATTTCGTTGTTTTGGTGTGGACGAAAAATAGAGCAGCC
>JAYVEP010000216.1:0-3579 GCA_043749225.1 Acidobacteriaceae bacterium | reverse complement strand
TCGCCTTGTTGAACGCCGCCTCGAAGCTGCGCTCGATGGCCATCACCTCGCCCGTCGACTTCATCTGCGTGCCCAGGCGGCGGTCTGCATCCACTATTCGGTTCGCCCCCGCGGCAAGATGGCGAATCTATCGGCGAGTCTTCCGGGCACCAGGTAGAAGCTGAATCTCGAAAAATTCCTGATCTTCAATCAACAGTTCCTCACCCTGCCCGCATTGTCCTGTTGAAGCATTTCGACGAGCAAGGTTTCGTCTTTTTCACCAACTACGAAACCCAGGAAGGCGAGGAACTGGAGGAGAACCCAAACGTGGCACTGGTGTTCTACTGGGCCGAACTGGAACGCCAGGTCCGCATCACCGGCACCGCCGCCTAGACTTCGCGCGAGGAATCGGAGGCATACTTCGCCAAGCGGCCCAGGGCCAGTCAACTAAGCGCGTGGGCCTCCGAACAGAGCACGGTAGTGCCGAACCGCCAGTTCCTCGAAGAGCAACTAGCCTCGCTGGAGAAATGGTACGAAAGCCAGGAAATCCCAGCCCCGCCATACTGGGCGGCTACCGCGTGCGGCCTGACGCCATCGAATTCTGGCAAGGCAGACACAGCAGATTGCACGACCGGCTTGTCTTTATCAGAGTGGATGAATCGAAGTGGGAGATCGAACGGCTGTCCCCGTAGATTTGCCGCAATCCGGACTCGACAGCCTTACGAGGCCGGGCGTGTCCCGCCGAGATCTGCAAGCCATTCCGCGCCTTTCCCTTCGGTAAAGTTCCCATCGGCGGCCTACTCCGCGCGCCCTTCGCCGCGTTATTCGACTTCCGGGACGGAAAAAGCGACCCCACCGCACAACCATGATTGTTTCCGTCCGGATCAGTCGCACTGAAATTCAGAGCTTTGATGAACTTGTGGTTACTGCTTGCTGACTACCACGTTTCCGAACCGGGTCGCACCCGAAGCCCAATCATAGAAACCGAACCTCCCGTTTAGGATCGGAGTGCTCGTGTCAGTTCCGCTGACAACAACCACGCCATCCAGCAGAACTATGATGGTCTCATCCACGACTCTCACCTCCATGTCGTAGGTCTGCCCGGCGGTGAAGAAGTAACTGATGTTTGCGAGGCTCGATGCAACTCCACTTCGAAATTTCGTGATGCTAAAATAACCAAAGTTCCGGTTCATGGAAATCTTGTAATGGTCCCCCGGGCCCTGCCAGCGGATCACCATTCCAATTCCGTTGTTGGAGTCATCCCGGACCTTCGCCTTGACACTGTAATTTCGAAGGGTCAATGGATCGCCGGCAAGAACGTAGTTTCCGGGCTTGTTCAAGCCATTACTGGCATAGTCGCCGCCCCATCCCCCGGAAGTGTTCGTGAGCATGTCGTTGTTCGGCGAAAGCGTCCACTGTGCGAACGAATTCGGTATTTCAACAATTGGCGCCGACCATTGCCCCATACCCGTAGCAAAGTCATCGGTGAAAAGCGTGTTGACGCTGTCCAGCACTTTTACCTTTCCTTGGTAGTTAGTTGATTGGGATTTAGAGTCGGTTGCGGTCATACTTACCGCATAGTATGGGTCCGGGTTACTCGCAGTCGGAATGTTCGGCGCCGCGTACGTGTGTGTGGCAGTGCTGCCGGTCATGACAGGTGTACCGTCGCCGAAGTTCCACTTATAGGTAAGTATGTTCCCGCTTCCAATGTCCTGCGAGTTCGATGCGTCAAATACATACGGCTTGCCGGCGATCTGTGTCCTGTTGAAAACGCCAACTGCCAGCGGCACGCGAGACGGCGGGGCAGCCGCTGGGGACAGATCGACGTTTTGCAAAACGAAAGCATTCTCAGACGTGTCCATGAACTGATTCGCCGTGGGCGAATACGTCTGTGCGGTTACGGTATTAGCATCGGGATTGAACTCGAGAAGCCGGAAAAATCCGCCGCCGCCGTTTGCATTTTCCTGAAAATTTACGAACATCTGGTACACAAGGTTGCCGTTATCCCCGCGAGAGATCAGCGTACTGCTCCCCTGCTGCCCGCCAAATTGAATGTGCGGCGGGCAGCTATACCCGCAGCCGGGTATGACATGACCGCTGATGACGAACTGAATGTTGGAGTGCTTCCGAATGACGGCATTCCATAGTTGCTCGCCGTTGAGACCGCCGGCCGCCGGCAGCCACGTGTGATCGGGATCGGCTCCCCACCGTTTTTTGTCGTTGTACATATACCCATGCGTCAACACAATCACGCGGCGATCCGACTCTTGGCTAATCAGCGCATTCATCCAATCGGCGGTCGCCGGAACCGGCCCGAATTCTACAGCCACGATCAGCCACTTGATGCCCCCGGCGGTAAACCTGTGGTAGTTGTTGTCCATTTTTCCGGCGTCTTTTATCCCGGCGAACGTGGGCATGGGTGTGGAGCCTTTTGCCAGATACCTGTCGGGTGAGAAGTATTTGTTGAAGTTAACAGTCCCGGGAGGGCCATTGTAGCCGGCGTCATGATTTCCGGGAACCACTGCATACGGGATATGCGCGGTGTCCAGCAAACCCATGGAGTTCATCGCATTCGTCCATTCCGCATCTGTGTTGCGGTCCGTTATATCTCCCTCGTGAAGCACGTACACGATATTCCGCTCGGTCTTCTTTTTCACGATATAGTCCGTCTGCGCAGTGAACGTAGCTGGATAACGTAGCGAGTAATATTGAGTGTCTGGCAATACGGCGATGGTGAAAGCTCCAGCCGGGAGAGTCTGGCCCATTGCGGGAATTGTCACTGCGGCCCATAAGAGCGCAAATGACAGCGACAGGTCTAGCGGGCATCCTTGAAAAGGACGTGCCGGATGGCGAAAAGGACGTGCCGGATGGCTTCGTTTCAGCCGAAGATAGTCCATTGAATTCTCCAGCCTTCCCTGCGTTAGCACGAAATCTGCGGGACACTCGATGACCGAATCGCGCGGCTTACTCTCGACCCCTAAAAATCGCGCGACGTTTATTCAGACCTTTTATCAAGAGGCTTAGCTAAACTAACCTACTTAGCCCCCTAAGGCAATAGACTTAAGCTACCGGAACTTTAGTACTGGAGTCACTATCGAGAACAGCGGTGCGGATCGCGGGACGGATAAAGCGCACTCACGCCCGGCGGTCCCCAACCAGCGCGAATCGCAGAACATTTCCAGGTGTTGCCGCGAGCCTTGGGATTTCAGAGTCGGCGCCGCAAGCCGCTCCCATTCCAATCATCGATACGCATATTCAGCCGTTCTGTAAAAGCCATCCCTGCCGCGGCCGTACAGAAAGATCGCGGTGCCCCTTAGCATCACAGGAACAGCTATCTCAGTCGCGTTTATTTATGTATGCCAAACCCACAGCTTTTGAACTCAACGAATTGCCCGCCGCACACGTCAATCTTATGTGGCCAGGCTTCTGCTCTCCTTCGTCCTTATTTTGCCTATATTTGGGGCCGACCCCAACCTCTCCCGCACCCTCAAGGCCGTGGAGGACCGCTACAACCGCGCCAAAACCCTGCAAGTCGTTTTTGAAGAGACATATACAGTGAACGGCAAGCCTCGCAAAGCCGAATCCGGCGATCTCTACCTC
>JAYVEP010000215.1:0-25164 GCA_043749225.1 Acidobacteriaceae bacterium | reverse complement strand
GTGTGAATCGCCAAAGCGACGCAATCCACCAGGCTATGCGTCACGCGAATCGGGTTGACGGTGAAAACGCCGATCTTAACGCGCTTCCCCGGCTCAATCTCGATCAGCTCGGCGTCGCGCAGGTTTTCGTGCTCTTCGAGCTTCTCCTCCACATAAGCCAGCGTGAACTCTGTTCCATAAACCGGAACGTTCAGCTCAGAGAGAATCCACGGCAGTCCGCCAATGTGATCCTCGTGGCCATGCGTCAGAAAGATGCCGCGTACGTGCTTGCGGTTCTCCATCAGGTAGGAAATATCGGGAACCACAATGTCGACGCCGAGCAGTTCGGCTTCGGGGAACATGAGGCCAGCATCAATGACGATAATGTCGTCGCCATAGCGGACGGCCATGCAGTTCATGCCGAACTCGCCAAGGCCGCCTAGAGGTATGAGTTGAAGTTTTGCTGTAGACATTCGAGGAGTCGATGCTAGCACAAGCGCGCATTGAACCCCACTTCTCAGTTCCGCATCCAATGCTGTAGGGTTGGTCTATGCCCTAGGTTTGTACGCTGAAGGGGAGACCATGGCGGATCAAGTTCGACGTTCGTGGCTGGCGCGTAAACTGGAAGGCGCAATCCAGAAGGGATTTCTTCGCGCCTACCATACCGTGCGTGTCGATCCAGCGCGGTTTCTGGCGCAACTATGCTCTGCGCACCACCTGCCGGTGAATGGATACCCGGACATGTTTCGGCTCGACATGCGGCAGCTCGACAGTATTGCCGATGAAACCGTTCACAGCGGAATGAAGCTGGCGGCGCTGGAAGGTGCTGGCTTCGGCTTGGGCGGGGCGCTGACCCTGCTCCCCGATATGAGCATCATGGCAGCAATTACGCTGCGCACCATCCAAAAGCTGAGCTTGGTTTACGGTTTCGAATTCAATACCGATAATGAGATGGCTGAGCTTTGGGTCGCCGCAGCAACCGCCGCCGGAGTCGATATCAGCCGCGAGCTAATTGAAAAAGAAGTTGTAAGCCGTTTCGTGCCACGCGTCATCCAGCGCATTGCCGTCAAGGCTAGCACCGAAGTCGTCGAAAAGTGGGCCGGACGCTTGATCCCATTGGTGAGTTCCGTGATTGGAGCCGGCCTGAATTACTACTTCATCCGCGCTTGGGGCCGACGTGCTAAAGCGCATTTCCGCGCCAAACATTTGGAGATGCGCCAGCGTAATGCCACTCCGCCACCAACCGTTTCTGGAGACACGCAGCGTACGATCAACGGAGTTATCGCCTTACCACCGTCCGCTGCCGGAACACTACGTTCTTGAAAACACGCTCAACCTTGCAACCCATTCTTAGAACCTAAGGACCCTTGCTCCTCATGCAGAAATTCGAATGCACCGCCATCTTGTTTGACCTCGACGGAGTTCTCGTAGACTCAACCGCAGCAGTGGGGCGCGCCTGGCATCGGTGGGCTATGAAGCACGGCCTGGAACCGGCGACTGTCGTTCATGCCGCCCACGGACGCCGCACTATCGAGACCATGCGCGCGCTGGCGCCTCACCTGGACAGCGACGACGAGGCCCGAACCATGGAGAACGAAGAGTCTCGGGACCTGGAAGGAGTGACGGCCATTCCAGGAGCGGATCAGCTTCTGCGTAGTTTACCCGCTCGCCAGTGGGCCATCGTGACCTCCGGCACTCGCACGATGGCGACGGCACGCCTTCGAGACACGGGCCACCTCGTTCCACCTGTCCTGGTAACCGCCGACGATGTGGTCGACGGTAAGCCCCATCCTGAACCCTACCTGAAGGGCGCAAAAGGCTTGGGTATCGCGCCTGAGCTGTGTGTCGTTTTTGAAGACGCCCCCGCAGGCATCCGCGCCGCACACGCCGCTGGGATGCGCGTCATCGCGCTGACTACGACCTTCCCTGTTGGAGAACTTCATGAGGCCGACGCTGTTGTCGCGAATTTCAACGATGTTCGCGTGGAGCGAAGCCCCGACGGAAACCTGGCAATTTTCGTTGACTAAATCGCCGCGTGTTTGCTGCAAACGATTTTTCCGCTCACGAGATATACTGCTCTGGCATCCGACCGAGCCTTCACCACGATTCAACTACGCGGTTCGAATGAGTCGATATAACATCATCTTTGTCTGCCTGTTGCTACCCATTGCGTGCCCGGGGCAAGCCTCTGGCCACGCCAAGAACCCCTGCGCGGCCTGCCATACACAAGGGCGATCTCAACCTTCAACCTCAATGGCGCACGCTTCGGAACCTGTTCAGGAAGCCGCACCGCTGGTCGGGCAGACGCCGCTGACCTTCCATAGCGGCGAATATTCCTACCGAATCGAACGCCGTGGCGATCAAAGCATTTATTCCGTTACAGACGGTAAACAGAGTTTTGAGATTCCTATCGGCTGGGCGATTGGCGCTGGTCGGATTGGCCAGACCTATGTGTTCCAAAAAGATAGCGAGTTCTACGAAGCCCGCGTGAGCTATTTCATCGACATCAACGGCCTCGATACCACAATCGGAGATTCCAATCCTCATCCTCGCGACCTGCTCGACGCAGCCGGGCGGCGAATGGACTCTACGGAGACTACGCGCTGCTTTGGCTGCCACATGACAGATGCAGCAGACAACGGCAAGTTGACGCTTGAGAAGATGAAGCCTGGGGTGCAGTGCGTTCACTGCCATACATCTGCCGCGAAACACTTGGCGGGATTGGCGGAAGGCGATCTCGATCTGGATGAAATGAAGAAGTTGAAGGCAATGTCAACCGACGAAATTTCCAATTTCTGTGGACAATGCCATCGAACGCTGGAGGATGTGCTTTCGCGCAGGCAGCCCGAGATCGGAACAGTCCGCTTTCAGCCATACCGGCTGACGCTCAGCAAATGCTACGATCTGCGTGACCCTCGCATCAGTTGCCTTGCTTGCCACGATCCGCACGAAGAACTTAAGACTGAGACTGCTTTTTACGATAGCAAATGCTTGGCTTGCCACGGCGGTGGAAAACCGGGGGCTCCGCCCTGCAAAGTTTCGAAGAAAGACTGCACCGATTGCCACATGCCGAAACTTGAACTGCCGGACGGCCACCACAAGTTCGCTGACCACACGATTCGAATTGTGAAGACAGCCGCGAAACCAGCCGGAGCTTTCTAAGCGTATTCATGGTCGCCTAATTGCCTGGCATCTTCAGACCAAGCGCCCGCACCGTGATCGCATCCGGAGCCGCTACCCCGTTGGTTTTCGTGACGACTCCAAACGATCCCGCATAGTCCCACATGGTCCATCCAATTCCGTGGCGTTCCAACGCTGTGCGTACGTCGGTGATCCAGCGCGCCCGATCTTCCGGATTCGCATACTTCCTGTACACGCCGAATTCATTGCAAGTCAAGACAACATGGCGTCGGACGGCCCATTCGGCTACTTGATTCACTTCCGCTTCGATGCGACCTGCATCCCAGTGGTCGCGGCCGTAGCGAACTACCCAGAGTTTTCCTAGCTCATCCGGAACCTCAGCCCCGACTTGGTTCGCCGATTCCACGGTCGAAGGATAGGGCAGGTTCTTGACCCAAATCCAGTACGGCGATCCCCAACCAGCGCCTTGATGTGTAAAAGTGTGCGGCTCGTAAAAGTGGAAGTTGTAAATAACGTTGCCGTCAGGCAGAGGCTCCATGAAAATGAGTTCGTCATCAGCGGACCACCTGGCTCCGGCGGCGATAATCGTGTGTTGCGGCGCACTTTCGCGAATCGCCGCCGCCAGCTTCGCCTGGACCCCCAGCCAACGGTAGCGATCCGTGGCTTCCGGCTCGTTCAGAATCTCAAAAAATATGCGTTCCGAATCCCACGTTGAATAATGCTTAGCCAGCATGCGCCAGAAATTCGTGAACTGCTCGACGAAACCGTCGTCGTGCAGACGCGTTTTGAAATCACTTTCGGGATGAATATCGATCACCACCGCTAATCCGTGATTGAGAATCATCTTCACCGCAGCATCTAAAGAGGGAAAATATTCTTCGCGCGAATTCCATCCCGGGAAAATCGGTTGCGGATTCACGCTCAGCCGCACGTGATCAAATCCCATCGAAGCAATGAGCGCAATATCTTGCGCGGTTGTATGGGTCGCGTAGTGCTCCTTGTTGTAGGTTGCGGGAGATACGACCTGCGCAAACCACTCGCTAGCATTGATGCCGCGGCGCAAATGTGCCGAACGGGAGGCTGGGACCGAAGATAGAGGAACGGCAGGATGGCTTGGAGCGGATTGCGTCTGAGCGGGAGCACCGACGGAGATCAACAGCGATAGGTGAAGTAGCAGGAGAATACGGTTTCGCATAGTCGGTAGAGACTAACAGAACGACATTTCCTTACCCTTGCATCATCCCGCGCAATGCCAGCACAGCCAATCCTACGACAGCCAAAATCATCGCTACCCAGAGCACAGCCTTGTGGCGCTCGGACCACGGGCGATCATCGGGCCTCCCTGCGAATGCGGCGTTGGTTTCGGGCTGGCCGAGTCTTGCCTGAAGAGCTGTGTTGTCGTCTCTGACGAACTTCGCGTAGTCGTAGACGGGCGCATCGAGCTTTTCGTCGCCATAGTAAAGACGCAGCTGAGTCTTCCCTTTCGGCTCAAAAAAGACACGCTGTTCAACGGCTTGCGGCTGGATACGTTCAATGGCAAGGGGCGGATCGTCGCCGTTCGATATAGCGATTGTGAACCATTCGGTGCGAGGCCTCCGCATGGCCAAGGCTAAATGCTCGTTGTTGATGACTGTGCCGCCGCGCTTGAGTTGGATGCGGCTGATGTCCCCGGAACCAACGCTGAAGTTGGTGTTCTCCTGCCCGCCTTCAGCCGATTCGGTCACTTCGACAGCGCGACGGAAATTGATTTGTCCCGACGCAATCTGGAACAACACGCGGTCAACGCGCACGTTCACCGGAATTTCGCAGTCAACGACTGTGACCGGTTTGCCAGATCTCTTTTCTTGCGGCGGCACTTGCCGAGGCTTGCCGCACGAACCAACATCGGTCCAGTACGATTTCTTTTCTTCCAGGCTGTAAACCGAAGCCGTTTGCACTTGCTTAGGGGAAATCCCCGACGTCAGGCGCACGTGGATGTATCGGAAACTGGCAGTCGGCAACTTCAGGGTGCTGTTTCCTCCCAAACTTTCTCGGGAGAAATCGTAAAGTGTCGAAGAACCCAAATCGACATCACGACTACCCGCACCCAGCGCATCCCTGCCAGTAGCGTGTGCGGTCACTAAGAAATCTTTAGCATCCAAACTCAAACGAATGTGGTTGTACTGGGTAACGGATTCCAGATCGAGATCAAACTCTGCATGCCCCGCCACCACGCCTAGGTTGAGAATCTTGGCTTCACGCTCAGCGCTCTGCAAGCCACCCGGCTGCTCACTTAACGCGTAAGGAACCTGCGTATCACCATCGAAGATTCTGAGATCGGCAAGATCGGGTCGAGCATACTGCAGAATTTCCTGATCGACGATAAAGTAATTTGCCTGCTGCGGCGACGCGATAGAAATATCGCGCACACGGGAAAAGTAGGAGATTCCGGGATCCGTCGCCAACAAAATCAGCGCGAGAGCTGTAAAACGAAGCGTCATATGGAGTCGGGAGGAACCTTAAGCGCGGCCTTATTCGAGAGCTTCAGCCAGTCGCGCTGGTACACGAACGAAATTCCTAGCAGCAGTGCGCCCAACACCATGAAGCAGACAATTCGATAAATGCGGTCCAGCGACGAAGTGTCGTAAATGAACACTTTACAAATCGTCGCAGCAATCAAAACCAGCGCCTGCCAACGCACAAAAGCCGAGCGTTTCACAAAACCGATCACCATCAGCATCGCGCCATAAGCCATGCCCAGCGCGGAGTAGGTGAAGTTACGTGCTATTCCGATATCCTGCCAGGTTTGCCAACCGCTGGGGCGAGCCGTGTTCTGTGCAGCCATTTGCGCGCCGTAAAAATCGTGGATTTCCAAACTCAGCGCCCACAGGGCGAGCGCATTCAGGGCCACGCCGCCGCAAGCGGCTGCCTGCATTCCAGCCTCGCCGCCTCGGCGTTGCCCCTGCCACACAACAAAGCCCAACACCGCGATCGCAACCAGATAAGTGGCCATGCGCGCGTTGAAGAGAACTTGTGTGGTATCGAAATTGTCGAACGCCAGCAGGCGCGCTACTCCCAACGCCAAAGCGCCCAGCGCAAACCCATTCAGCAAATCTGAGTTAAGCCGCTCTGCCACCCACAGCAGCACTCCCGCCTCAACAAACCATCCCATCGTGATCCAGTGCGAATTGAGATAGATCGGAATCGCAATCGTGATAAATCCGATCGCGAGCGCAAGATGCAGCAAATGCAGCGTTTGTGCGGCCTGAGGTTCGTTATACCGCTGCCGTGCCAAGCGACTTAGGTAGATATAGAATCCGGCGAGAACCAGCGCTACCCATGCGCTGCTGGTCTTGTCGATTTCCTGCAGCATCACGTACATCTGGAAAAAGTAAACGCCTGCATTCACGAATCCCAGGAACATCGGCAGCGGCGTCGAGGTTCCGGGACGTCCGCGCGGAATCTTCGCGATGATCGGCGCGATGGCGAAAATCAAAAAGAACAGAGTGGCAAATGCTGCGGTCAGCGTGAATTCCGAGCGCCGGTAATATTCGAAGTCCCAGGCCACGTACAGCAGCAGTGTGCCTGCAAAACTCATCAGCAACAATCGGCGCCACGGACGAAAGATCACCAACGCCAGAGCACCAAAATCCAGCAATGCAACGTAGGAAAACAACTCGAACTCGCGGTTCTGCCCGGTTGAGAGTAACAAAGGCGTCGCGAAGCCGCCCGTCATCGCAAAGGCAGCCAGGATTTCTGCGTCCTGGGACCACGCCATGACCGCCGTTGCCGCCGTAACAACAAACATTGCGAAGAACGCGACACCGGATGGAATCAGCGCATAAACCTGGAACGCTGCCCACAGTGACAGGTATAAAACTCCGATGCCGACAGCTTTCAGCGAATAGGAGAAAGTTTTGTAGTCGCGCCCGCGAAACCATTCGCTCCAAACAACGATCGCGATTCCAGCCAGCAACCCGATCGCGACGCGCCCAGCCGGACCAATCCAATTGTTGTCAAAAGCGTATTTCAAAAAATACGACGCGCCAATCAAAAGCGCAGTGATGCCGATTCGGTTCAGCCAGTGCGAGCCGATCTGCGATTCAAGATCGCGTTGCGGAGGCTTGGGAAGGATAGGCGGTGGCGGCGCTGTTTTCGCGGCTAAGCTTCCGCCAGAAGGTGCCGACGCGGCGGAAATGTCAGCCAGCGGCGCGCCAGCCGAGCTGGGCTGTGCACTCAGAGGCTGCCACTGGCCCTGAGATGAGGACGGCCTTGCAGGTTCGGCTCCTGGCGATGCCGGGTCGGCTTCTACTGGCGATTGCCCGCAGCCTGCGCCTGTTCCAAGCAGTAGACTCGCTCGGTAAGACCCCGAACGGCGTTGCGCAACAATCCTATTTCGCGCAGAAGCTCTGCTTCGGATGGGTCCATTGGCCGCCGGATCGGGAAACGTTTTCTGGAACGATCGAATCTTACTGCATTTACAGCGAAAAGTGTGCATTTTCGCCAGTGCCGGTCTTTCGGACGCTCTCGTTTGCGGCAACGGCTTGGCCCTGCGCAACTTAGATTGGGTATGATGGTCTTCATCCCAATTCCAGGATTGTGCAAGGAGCCCTCATGCCGGAAGAACTTCACGAAATGCACGAACATGCTGAACACGCGAAACACGATCCCAGCCTTGCGCCCGTCACGCTGACGATGGCGGTACTAGCCGTTCTGGTGGCCATCGCATCGCTCATGGGCCACCGCTCGCACACGGAAGAAGTTCTTAAGCAAGGCCAGGCTTCCGATCAATGGGCTTACTATCAGGCCAAGAATATTCGGAGGCACGCGGATGACGTTTTAACCTCACTCCTGGCCGTTATGCCCGTCAAGGAAGCAGAGGAGGCCGAGAAGGTCAAAGAGAAATACGCTGCAGAAAGCGAGCGTTACCGCGACGAGATCAAAGAAATCCAAGACAAAGCGAAAGAATTGGAAGCCGAGCGCAATGCCGAGCAGAACAAAGCGAATCGTTTCGATCTCGGCGAAGTGCTCTTGGAGATCGCGCTGGTCGTAACGTCCATCACTCTACTAACCGGCAAGAAGGCATTTTGGTATTTGGGATTGCTCTCCGCAGCGGGTGGAATCGTGGCAGCAGCCAGTGGGTTCTTGCTGCACTAGGGTTTCGGACAGGAGTTCCCTACTGCAGGCCCAAGCTTAGAGACTTGGGCCTCCTGCAAGCGACGCAGCACCACCCAACTATCTTTTCGGATAGTGGAAGCTATCTTTTCAGCTAGGTCGATACTTGGATTTGCTTAATGGCCAGGTTTCAACGACCCAACCGGTCGCGAAGGGTTTCCCCTTCCACAAACTCTATGACCAGGAAGATTTCGTCGTTTTCTTCGATTACGTCGTAAATCGCAGCGACATGCGGGTGAGTCAGGCGCCTGGCGCGCTCCCGCCTCTTCCAGGAAGCGGCGACGGTAGAGTGGGTCTCTGCGTAAGGAAGGAGCCAGCCGTTTTACGGCGACCAGGCGTTTACGGCGCATATCTTGCGCTTGATACACTTCGCCCATTCCACCGCGGCCTACGCGTTTCCCAATACGAAACCGGCCAACGGCCGAGCCCTCGATCAGTTCTTCGCCGTTCTGGCCGTTGGAAACAAGGCTGGGGGGAGACTCGGCCATAGTCTGGGCTCAACGATTTCCGTAAATCCAGAACACTGGCAAAACCGATTTAAGAACATCGCTTCCCGAGCGAACTGTTGCGATAAATCTTAACCTGTTTGGAAACACACGGCAAATGCGGTGATTTATGATCGTTATGTTATAGACTTAGAAACTGCGCGTGTGTAAAATGTTAGAAATCTGGCACGAACCAAAGGTACAGTACCACTTCACTGGGCCCTCAAGAGATGTAAGAAATGAGGCAACCAAATGGCCACCCCGCCGACTAATTCTCTGGCCCCAGGAACAACCGGACACGACAACCAACACCTGCAAAGACTGCGGTTGCTCCCTGAGCTCAATCGATTTTTCCTAACTCACGCCGACATTCAAGACGCATTCCCTGGCATTTGCCGCAGGCTGCAACGCGCCGTCCCTCACCTCTACGCTGGACTGGCTCTGTACGAGCCGGGCCCCGGGCACCTCCGGCTACATGCCCAAAATTCGGCAAGCGGCGATACGGCCTTGCCTGCGAACTTCATTCTTCCTTTGGAAGGAACAGCGGCTGGCGAAGCTTTCCGCATGCGCCGACCGGTTCTGGTCGACGACCTTAAAGCACCTCAATTCGCCTCTGAAGCAACCAGAGAACTTGTGCGTCTGGGCCAACGGTCCGGATGCTGGGTGCCGCTACAGACGGCCAACAGCGTAATGGGCACGCTCTGGATCAGCAGTGGGCGGCCGGGTGCCTTTCGCTCCGACGACGCGTTGCTACTCAACGAGGCGTCGGGCCAGATTTCCCTTGCCCTCGCGAACCAGCTCGCGTTGCAGCAGCTACAACAGCTAAAGCATAGACTTGCCGAACAGCTTGGTGACGCGGAACTTGACTTCAATAAACTCTCTGCCAGCGTAACCGTGGGTATCGTGCATTGGGGTGCCGATGGCCGACTCTCCGACGCCAATGATGCCTTCTTGCGCATGATCGGTCGCACCCGCGTGGAAATGGAACAAGGCATCAATTGTTCGGACCTAACGCCACCGGAATATACGGTCTTGGCCGAGCAGGCTCAGATCGAGCTGCTGGCGCAAGGAACCTGCAGGCCGTTCGAGAAGGAATACAAGCTGCGCGACGGCACTCGCGTTCCGGTGCTGGTCAGTGCTTCGCTTCTAGGCAATGAGCATCCACCTTGGGTCGCCCTCGTTGTCGACCTACGGGAGCGCCGACGTATCTCGCAATCGGTGGCAACCGCACCAAACGGTATGCACTCCGGCGTGGGCTCCCGCACAGAAGATTTGGTCGCCAACAGCCCTGCCATGCAAAAGATCATGGACGACCTCCTGAAGGTCGCGCCCACCGAGACGACCATACTTCTGCTAGGAGAGACCGGAACGGGCAAGGAGATGATCGCCCGCGCGATTTGCCAAATGAGCCCGCGCGAACACCACCCATTCGTCAAGATGAATTGCGCTGCGATTCCAGCTGGACTGCTCGAGAGTGAGCTTTTCGGCCACGAAAGAGGAGCTTTCACTGGAGCCCATGCTCGCAAGATTGGACGGCTCGAACTGGCTCACCAGGGAACCTTGTTTTTGGACGAAATCGGCGATGTCCCACTTGAGCTGCAACCTAAACTTCTGCGGGTGCTGCAGGAGCGCGAGTTCGAGCGCCTGGGAGGCACCCAGACCATCAAAGTAGATGCGCGTTTGATCGCGGCGACGAATCGCGATCTGACGGAGATGGTTAGCACGGGTCAGTTTCGCCGTGATCTGTTTTACCGTCTCAACGTCTTCCCCATCCACGTTCCGGCCCTGCGGGACCGGAGGGAAAGCATCCCATTGCTGGCTCGGCACTTCGTACAGCGATTTGCTCAACGGATGAACCGGCCCCCGCTGTCGATTTCGCCTGAACTGATCGCCGCGTTGGAGCAGTGGCATTGGCCCGGAAACATTCGGGAGCTGGAAAACTTGATCGAGCGCGGAGTCATCCTTTCGACCGGCCCTGAACTGCAAGTCGACATGGATGAGATCCAGGCTGCTCCGCAGCACACCGCATCCGGACAGACCCTGTACGACGTTGAACGGGAGCATATCCAGCGCGTTCTGCGGGACACCAACGGAGTAGTGGGAGGCAGGCACGGAGCGGCCTCCCGCCTTGGACTGAAGCGCACCACCCTGCAATACAAGATGAAGAAGCTGGAGATTGCCCGGCGACAGTAAATGCGGCGATTGTGCAGCCCGCCGTTGGGCAGACTGACGGCGGGCCGTCACTCCTGCCACCGATCCGCCCCGCGAGTTTCACTGCTAGCTTTGCGCTAACTCCCATAGCGTTAACACTGGGGGCTATACGGACCTTCCTGCAGCGGTTTGGGCGTCCGTTTGCTCCTCAGGATTACGCTGGCTGTGCTGATCTCACTGCCGGCAGGACCAGCCTTCCCCTTTGACGATCAGGCCCTTGGCCCCCCAGCCGTGACTTGAACTGAGTGTGCCCGGCTTCCAGCCTCCGGGCACACCGATCCGTGGTATGAACCGCCAATTCGGGCTCGACACAGGCTGACAATTAACGAGTACGCGAGACACCGGAGGCTTTCGTGAACCACGAACTTGGCTGCACGGTGTGTGGCCACGCTGTAGAAGCGAGCACTGCGGCCTTCCTGCTCTCAGTCGTCCCCTATACGCACTGGCTTCGAGTTCAGCGCTGGGACAAGAATCTGGCCCAAGCTGCGGGTATCTGTACTGCCTGCCATTCGGCACATGCAGTTGAGATCGCCGCGCTGTGGATGGCCACAGGCCGCTTGCAGATGGCCTTCGCCACGTCCACGTCCGCCGTAGCGCCGCTGCCCATCGCGAGGAGGCTTCCAACCCGCGAGTACCCACCGCACTTCACACGGGGCAGAACAGGCTCAAGTCTCGTGGGAGAGCTTGAAATGGACCCCTCCGTTGCGCAAGATACTTCGGTCGCAAATATTGGTTTATTGGCAACAGTCTTGGACGCACTGCTGGAAGCCATGGACCGTGCGCCGCACAAAATTCCCGCACACCCCGCAGCTACCGGCAACGCCGCGCGAGCGCTGAGGCTCGCCTGACGCCATTTCGTCGCCAGAACCCAAAACCACTCACTCGCGAGGCGGCGGTTAGAGCGCTAGTACTCCAGTTCCGCTAACCCGGACGTTTTCAATTGACGATTTGCAGCTGCCACATCGTCCTGCAGGAGCTTGTTCAAATCCACCCGTAGCTTGTCCAGCAAGTCGATTTGATGCTTTGCTTCAGTACCCTGTTCGGCAGTGGGAGCAGCATCCGCACTATTCACCGCAACGTAAACCTGCGCCAAATCGGAGTTGAAGTCCGAGAAACCCTTCTTCTTGAGTGCGTTCGAATCATCGCCAGCTTCCAAAATCTCAGCCTTCCTGTCAATCTCAGCCATCGCGCTCAGCAGTTCCGGCGCCTTAGCCTGCCCCTTGCGATCTTGCAGGCCCCTGCGCAGCTTCCTGATTGAGCTTAGCGCGGCGAAATCACGGTCCAGTGCGCTCGAAATTCTTTTCGCTAGTTCAAATTGCTGCGCCCAGTCTGCTGCGGAAGCACTCACGCGAGGATCCATCCGAATGGTGAGTGGCTGCGTGTAGCTCTTACCCGCTACGGTCAACTTCACCGAATACTGTCCGGGCAACGCGAGAGGCCCAAGCGGCTCCATTGGAGTGTCGTGAACAATCGCCGAAATTGGAAAATCTCGGTCCGTGACTGCGGGAGTATCGTAATGCAAATCCCACACGAAACGATGCATGCCCGCTGATGCGGAGGGTAACTGCGCGGGACGAATCCAATATGTGGGAACGTTGATGGAATCGGGATTAATCACCTCGGGCTTGTCACTGCTGAAGAACCGTCGCACTAGATCGCCCGCATGGTCAGTGATTTCCAAAACCACCGGCTCGTGAGCATCTGCTTTAAGGTAGTAGTCAAGAATCGCGCCTGAAGGCGGATTCTGCCCAGCTGGCTCTTCGGGCGGCAGAGGTGTATCTGGCCAGTTGTTGCGGCGCACTCGATAGGTCAGTTGCGGAGCAAATAAATGCGCTTCTTCTGCGGCGGTATGGGCTTGCATCTGCCGGAGCGGAGTGATGTTATCCAATATCCAGAAAGATCGCCCGTGCGTGCCCACGACAATATCGTCGTTGTGAATCACTAGATCGCGCACCGAAGTCGCGGGAAGATTGAGGCGCAAGGACTGCCAATTCTCCCCATCATCAGTGGAGAAGTACACGCCACGCTCAGTTCCGGCAACGAGCAGGCCTTTTCGGACCGCATCCTCGCGAACCGCGTTCACCGGCTCATCCGGCAGCCCATTCGTGATCTTCTTCCACGTCTTGCCGCCGTCGTGAGTGCGGTAGATGTAAGCATGCAAGTCATCCAAACGGAAACGATTGACCGCCGCATATGCGCTCTGGTTATCGAAACGGGATGCTTCCAACTGAGCGACCTTGCTCCAAGGCGTAAGTTCCGGAGGCGTGACGTTCGCCCAGGTCTTGCCGCCGTCGCGAGTCAGGTGAATGAGGCCATCATCTGTCCCCGCCCAAATCGTGTTTACGTCCTGGAACGACGGTCCCAAGCTGTAGATAACGCCGCGATGTTCACCTTTGACCGCAGGCACCTTAGCAAAAATACCCAGACTCGGAGGGGCGCCCGGATGTTCCCTCGTCAAGTCTGGGCTGATTGTTTCCCAGTGAGCGCCACCGTCCGTCGTCTTAAACAACACATTTGCAGCCAGATACAACACATGCTGATCGGCGGGCGAGAAAATCATAGGCGCGGTGCGGTTGTAGCGAACCTTCCCTTCCCGGAGAATTACTGGTGAGACATCTTGCGTCTGGCCTGTTACCAAGTTGAAACGATTGCCTTTCCCTCCGTAAATCATGTACGGATGTAGGGGATCTGGCGCGACGTAGCCCCACTCCTCAACGCCCACAGGGTGCCAATCGCGAAATGTAATCGATCCAAAGTCGCTTCGACTCGCGATACCGACGCTCCCGCTCTCCTGCTGAGCACCGTAGACCCAATAAGGAAACTGGTTATCGGTAATGACGTGGTAAAACTGCGCGGTCGGCTGGTTGTACCAGGAACTCCAGGTCGCACCGCCGTTCACTGTGATGGTGGCCCCCTGATCAGCGGCAAGGAGGATCACGTCTGGGTTATCGGGATTGATCCAGACCGTGTGATAGTCGTCCCCACCCGGCGCGCCCTTGATGGCCGTGAAGGATTTCCCAGCGTCATCCGAGCGGTAGGTCGAAGTGTTGGCGATGAAGATTACGTCCTTGCTTTTTGGATGGACCGTGACCCCTGCGAAATCCGACCCGCGACCCCAGATGCGATTCTCGCTATTTGTGCGTTGCCAATTCTCTCCCGCATCGTCGCTGCGATAGATACCACCTAGCGACGGGGAATCCACTAACGCATACATACGCTTTGGATCGGTCGGAGAAATCGCGAGCCCGATGCGCCCAAGATCTTGCTCGGATTTTGGAAGGCCACTTGTCAACTGCCGCCAGGTTGTGCCCCCGTCAGTAGATTTATAAAGGCCGCTGCCTGGGGCATCGTAAGAATTGCCCACCGTCCACGGTGGACGTCGTGACGCCCACAGAACGGCGTACACAGTCTGCGAATCGGCGGGATCGAACAACACCTGGATACCGCCAGTGTCCTCATCTTTGTAAAGCACTTTTTTCCAAGTGCTCCCGCCATCTAAGGAACGGAAAATCCCGCGTTCTGGATTCGGACCGTAAGGATGCCCGAGCGCGGCCACAAACACACGTTTTTCGTCCCTTGGATCGACGAGAACCGAACCAATTTGCTGTGCGTCACGCAATCCGAGGTGGGTCCACGTATTTCCCGCGTCGGTCGATTTGTATATGCCGTCGCCTACAGAAAGATCGGGGCGCCGCAACCCTTCTCCGCTGCCTGCATACAGTACATTCGGATTCGACGGAGCGATGGCCAACGCTCCGATTGACTGGGTTGGCTGACCCTCAAAAATCGGCGACCAAACGCGTCCATAGTCGGTAGTTTTCCAAATACCGCCATTACTTGCAGCAATGTAGAACACGTTTTGCTTTCCCGGAACGCCAGCGGCTGCGACCGTCCGCCCACCACGAAAGGGGCCGATCATGCGCCAGCGCATATCGCTAAACAGGGACAGATCAGCGGGCTGTGCCGCAACCATAACACTCTGCGCTACAACCAAAAAATAGAATAAGAATCGGACTACTAGACGCACGCTCATAAGCCCTCCCTAACGACTCCGGATGCAGGAAACTCGCCACCTGCAGCTAGCCAGGTCAGAACACCTGAATTCCAGACAACAGACACGTTATAATAGCGGCTGAGGAATACGCGAACAATTTATGAGCACACCTAGCCGCCGTAGTGAAATCCGCCGTCGCCGCACCCGAACGGAAAAGATTGACAAGCTTCGCAAACGTTACGCCGCCGCCAAGAACGACGCCGAACGCAGCAAACTTACCGATAAGCTACAGAAAGTGTCGATTGGGATTTCGCTAGACCAGTTCGTGAAACCCATCGAAGCGCGCAAAGCCCGTTAGCGCTTCCCTTTTAGTTTCTCGTCTCACCCACCTATTCTCGCGTAGGTCGATGCTCTGCTCCGCCCAATCCCTTTTTGCATTCTAAGGTTTCGGTTAAAATATTCGAAACCCTTGCCATTCGAAATAAAACAATGTAAAACGATAGGGATTGGTTTCGGAAATCCGGCTATGGCCAAAGTTGAAAAACTACTCAACGAAGAGCGCAGACGAGCGATTCTCGATCTCTTGAACCGGGAAGCTCGTGTTTTGGTGACAGACCTCTCGACCCGATTTGCCACCTCGCAGATCACAATTCGTAAGGATTTAGAAGTACTCCACGCTCAGGGCCTGCTGCACCGCACGCACGGTGGAGCACTGACCGTCCAGAGCGGAGCGCTCATTGATCCATCGCTGCAAGAAAAGGAAAAACTTCATCGCGCGGAGAAGCTACGCATCGCCAATGCGGCGGTTCGCATGATTGAGGAAGGCCAGTCGATTATTTTGGACTCGGGCACCACGACGACGACTATTGCCCGATGCCTGCGTGGGCACCGAAACCTGACCGTCATTACAAATGCAGTCAACATCGCTGCGGAACTTGCCAACGCCGATATTGAGGTCCTGCTGACCGGGGGTACGGTTCGGCGGAATTCTTTTTCTCTGGTCGGACCGCTGGCCGAAGAAAGTCTGCGACAACTTAGCGCGGATGTTTGCTTTCTGGGCGTGGACGGCTTCGACACGAAAATGGGCTTAAGCACGCCAAATCTTCTGGAAGCGAAAGTAAATCGCGTAATGGTCGAAATAGCCCGACGGGTTGTTGCGGTTTGCGATTCCAGCAAATTCGGACACAGGAGCCTCTCTCACATTGTGCCCACTAGTGCAATTCACGACGTAATCACGGACAAACGAATTTCAAAACATGACCTGCAAGCGTTAAAGGATGCAGGGATAGCTGTAACTTTGGTCTAAGACCAGGCCACAATCTCGATTCGCGGCGCTGGATTTTCAAACGGGCAGAGGATCATGACGCAAGCGCTCGACCGTCCCACAATCACGCTGGATGAAATTCTTTCACAACCGCAATGCTGGCAGGAATGCCTGAGCAGCCTGGAGCGCCAGGAAGTGATCCGCAAGATTTGCACGCGGGTGCCCCCGGATGGTGAATGGTTATTTATTGGATGTGGCACTAGCTACTACATCGCCCTAGCAGCCGCCGCTTGTTTTGCTGAAATCACTGGCATGCCGGCACGAGCGATTCCCGCGTCGGAGATCTTATTTTTCCCCAACTCTGTTCTCTCCAAACATCACACCAGTATTCCAGTATTGATTTCTCGTTCCGGAAGAACAACGGAAGTCGTAAGAGCCGGGCAATATCTAGAGCGCGAACGCGGCATCCGCACAATTGCCATCACTTGCTATGCGGACGGGCCGCTCGCCAAGAATTCCACCTTCCCGATTGTAGTGAGCGCCGCCGCAGAGAAAAGCACGGTGATGACTCGCTCCTTTAGCTCTATGGTTATCGGGCTGCAATATCTAGCTGCCTCCGTTGCTAAGAACGCGGCGTTGATTGGAGAACTGCGTGAGCTGCCGACCCGGTCCGCTGCTATGTTCCAGAAACTTCCAGAGCTGGTACGAGAGTTTGTCAGTCACCACGATCTAAACAACTATTCGTTCGTGGGCCAAGGCGCCTTCTTTGGCATCGCCAATGAAGCCATGCTGAAGGTCATGGAGTCTTCCTGCAGCTACGCACAGGTCTTCAATAGCCTGGAATTTCGACACGGCCCAAAGTCGATCGTGAATCCGCAATCGCTCTTCGGAATATTCTTATCAGACAGTGCCTATGACGCTGAAGTCGACTTACTCGAAGAAATGAAAGCACTGGGGGCCACGACGATGGCCGTCACCTCCAAACTTTCTCCGCGAATCCAGGCCGCATCTGACCTGCTGATCGAGGCCCCCGCTGGCGAAGCAGAGTACTCGCGTCTCGCCGCTTGCATTCCCGCCGCGCAGCTTCTTGGCGTCTACACCGGCTTGAAGAAAGGGCTTGATCCAGATTCGCCGCGCAATCTTTCCCAGGTTGTGATTCTTAACGATGCTCACTGATCGACAAAGAATGCGATCAACAAGACCGCATTCCGAAGGACAATCCCGTGCCACGCTTTGATATCACCATCGCCGGAGAGGTCAATCTCGATATCATTCTCTACGGCCTTCCAGACGACCTTCCGCAAGAGCGCGAACTTCTGGCGAACGGGTGCTGCGTAACCCTCGGCAGTTCCTCGGCCATTACGGCGCACAACCTTTCAGTATTGGGAAGCAAGGTGGGATTTATCACGCGCGTTGGTCAAGATGATCTAGGCAAGATTGCGCTTAGTCGCATGACTGCGGTGGGCGTCGATCTTGGCCGTATTACGGAATCCCACGAGGCTGACACAGGGTTAACCATGATTCTCCCTCACTCGCGCAGCCGGCACATTCTGACCAATCCGGGTTGTATGGCAGAAATGAAACTGGAACACCTTGACATGCAGTACCTAACCTCGTCGCGGCACTTCCATCTTTCGTCCTTCTTTTTGCACCGGGGGCTGGTCCGACACATTCCCCAGTTGTTTAAGAGATTGAAGGAAGCCGGACTGACCATCTCGCTCGACACAAACGACGATCCCGAAGACAGGTGGGCGGATACGCTACCTGAGGCCCTTCGTTATGTCGATATTCTGATGCCGAATGAGCGTGAGGCCTGCAAGATTGCCGGCACCAGCGACTTCGAAGATGCTATTGGCCGACTTTCCAAGTTCGTGCCATTTCTGGTTGTGAAGATGGGATCGAAAGGCTCAATGGCGGTTCGTGGAAATGAACGCATTCTGAAACCTGCACTTGCGGTTGAGGTTGTTGACCCAGTTGGCGCGGGCGATAGTTTCAATTCAGGATTTCTACATAAGTACGTGCAGTGCGTAGCTCTGGAAGACTGCCTCGCCTACGGAAATATGACCGCAGCTTTCTCGACCACCTACCCGGGCGGTACGGAAGCGTTTCGGAAACCAGGCCTTTGGGAACAGTTTCGCGAAAGCCACGCCAGCATCTAAGCTGTTTTCAGTCGCCCGCTGTAGATCGCCATCCCCACGACTGCATCCGCGCCCATCTTGTCCAGCGCGGAGATTTCATCAAGACTCGCGATGCCGCCCGCTACAAACAACCGGCGCGAGGTCGCATTGCGCAGGCTTCGTACAATATCCAGGGGCAAACCTTGCATCAATCCTTCGCCATCTACGTGGGTGTACAAGAACGCCCCGCACCACGACTCTAGTTCGCGCATCATGGTCTCTGGCGTCAGCTGCGTCTCGCCGCGCCAGGCATCCGTGGTCACTCTTCCCTGCTTGCTGTCAACGGCAAATACTAATCGCTCAGATCCAAGAGCGTCCGCAAGTTCCTGTGCGAGTCTGAGGTTAACTTCTCCCCCGCAGACCAAGGCCGAACCTAAAATGACGCTGCGAGCTCCGGCGTCCAGCAACGCCCGTGCATCTTCGGAAGTCCTAATGCCGCCTCCCACCTGGCACGGCAGCCTCTGCAGCAAGCGTTCTACTATTGCGCGGTTGTTCCCATTTCCCTTCGCCGCATCCAGATCAATCAAATGCACGAGCGGAAACGATGCGAAGCGTTCAATCCACGGCTCCGGATCGAAGAACTCCAGTGCTTTCTTTTCTCCCTGCACAAGTTGGACGATCTTGCCGCCCATTAGATCCATAGCAGGAACTAGCATGGCCACCTCATTGGAATACCTTGAGCGCTCAACTCCGCCTTCAGTTCAGGCAGCGCAATCTCCCCAAAATGAAAGATGGATGCCGCAAGTGCAGCGTCCGCGCCACCATCTCGAAACACATCGACGAAATGCTGCTTTGTACCTGCTCCGCCCGAGGCAATCACAGGAATCGTAACAACCGAGGCGACGGATCGTGTCAATTCCAGATCGAAGCCGTCTTTTGTGCCATCACAATCCATGGAAGTCAAAAGAATCTCACCTGCGCCCCTTTCCTGCGCCTCCTTCGCCCAAATGGAAGCCTCACGGCCTGTAGCATCGCGCCCGCCGGCACTCTTAACCGCAAAGAACGTCTCCGAGTCGGCGGCTTGCAAAATCCGTTTCGCGTCAATCGCGACCACCACGGCCTGTGATCCAAATCTCGCCGCAATTTTTCCAATCAGACTTGGGTCTTTCATAGCCGCTGAATTGATCGCGATCTTGTCGGCGCCTGCGTCGAACACGGCAGCGGCGTCGTCAAGCGCACGAATCCCGCCGCCAACGGTGAACGGGATCATCAGAGCACGGGCAGTCCGTCGCACTGTCTCCAGCAAAATTCCTCGCTTCTCGTGAGTAGCGGAGATATCCAACAAGACGATTTCATCGGCACCCGCTCTCGCGTGCAAGGCGGCCAGTTCAGTCGGCTCACCCGCATCGCGTAGCCCCGCGAACCGCACGCCCTTCACCACACGCCCCGCGTCTACATCCAGGCAGACAATAATGCGTTTGGTCAACATTGGCGAATTCCGCAGAAATTACCGAGAATCCGCAAGCCCAGGTCACTCGATTTTTCAGGATGGAACTGAACTCCAAATACGTTGCCGCGGGCAACGGCCGCCGAAAAAACGCCTCCGTATTCCGTGGCAGCCATAGTTTCAGAAACAATGGGAGCTCGATAGGAATGCGTAAAATACACAAAGCTATCTTGAGGGACTCCGTCCATCAAAATCGACTCGCTGCCCATATGGACCTGATTCCAACCGACATGAGGAGACTTTACTTCGACAGGAAAGCGCTCACACACACCCTGGAACAACCCCAACCCGGTCGTCTGTGGCGATTCTTCGCTCGATTCAAACAGCCATTGCATCCCGACACAAATACCCAGGAACGGGATTCCGCGATTGATGGCATCGAGTGTGACGACGCGCAGCCCCGATTCCGTCAGTCTGTTTGTCGCATCAAAATGACCCACTCCCGGAACAACGACCTTCTCCGCGATACTAACAAAAGAAGGATCAGAGGTGATCGACGATTCCACGCCCAAGCGATCAAACGCCCTCTTTACCGAGGTAAGATTGCCCGCTCCGTAGTCCACGATGGCAATCACAGCAGCCCCTTCGTGCTCGGCAATAATCGGGCCATGCGGCGGTCCCGCCAGCAAGCAGCGCGGAGCGCCCGGCCAAATGCTTTAAAGAGTGATTCAATTTTGTGGTGATTGGATCGACCGTACAGCACGCGAGCATGCACGTTGGCCTGGGCGCCTCGTGCAAAACCCTCGAAGAAGTCCTCTACCAATTCTGACTGCAGATCGCCTACAAGTCGTTGCTTCACTTTTGTATCCACAACGGCTGCTGCGCGTCCTCCAAAATCTACTGCTGCTAGCCCGAGAGTCTCATCCATGGGCATTACGAAATATCCTGCCCTCAAAATCCCGCGCTTGCTGTTCAAAGCTTGGCGAAAGGCCTCTCCTAGCGCGATACCGACATCTTCCACTGTGTGGTGTTGATCGACATCAAGATCGCCCTCGACCTTCAGTCGCAGATCGAAACCGCCATGCCGAGCGAACAGCTCCAACATGTGATCGAAAAAGCGTATGCCAGTCGAAACTACGTACTGTCCGCGACCATCCACTGTTAATGCCAAGTCAATCGAGGTTTCGTTTGTACGGCGCTGAATCCGAGCCTTCCTTGTGCTGCCGCTCATCGAACAGCCTCCGCCGTGCTTTTCAGTTCCTGAAGAATCTCCCGCAAAGCTACGAGCAATCTGTCGGTATGCGCTTCGACGCCCACTGTAATGCGGACGTGTCCTTCGCAACCTGGATCGGAAGAGCGATCCCGCACGAGAATACCGCGCTGGCTCATGCCACGCACGAACTCCTTGCAACCGCCTCCAAGGTTTGCGAGTACGAAATTCCCCTGGCTCTCGCAGTATGGGATGTTGCCCTCGCGCATTGCACTCTGCAATCGCTCGATGCCGCGGCGCACCTCTGCCACGTACTGGCTAACGTATTCCTTATCCGCCAAAGCCACGGGAAGAACCGCCAAGGCTACGGCATTTACGTTGTACGGCGAGCATGCACGCCGTACGCAACGCATTTGCGCTTCCGGGCCTGCTAGCACTCCGACCCGCAAACCTGCCAAGCCATAAGCTTTCGAGAACGTCCTTGCCACGAACAAATTTGGAACGCCAGGAACAGAACTCATTAGAGTTTCGCCAAAGAATTCATAGTAAGCCTCGTCCAACAGCAGTGCAGCCTGCGGAGCTGCGCGCGCGATTTGCAACAACGCCTCTGCGGACGTCGCAGTGCCAGTGGGATTATTGGGATTGGCTATCGCAATCATCCGAGTGCGCGGCCCAATCGCCGCGAGAATTCCTTCCAGCGGAAAGGTAAAGCCTTTTCCAGCACGGACAGTCACTACCCGTGCTCCCGTCGCTAGCGCACAGATTTCATACATCGCAAAGGTAGGGACAGTAACAATTGCCTCGTCGCCTGGCTCCAGGTACGTCTCACACAACAAACGAATTCCTTCGTCAACGCCGTTCGTCAGCAGGACTTCCGGAGGCCGCAAGCCCAGGAACGACGCCACTTCGCGCTCAACTGGCTCCCTCGATGGATAGCACGCAATATCTTCTGCAGTGAGCGCCCGTAATCTTGTGAGGCAGTTCGGCGAGGCCCCAACCGTGTTTTCATTGAAGTCCAGCCGCAGGCCGCAACGGTCTCCCAACGGTGGATGGTACTCGTGCAAAGCAAGAACCGAGTTTCGCGCGCTAAGCATGTTTGGACTCCGCCTGCCTTGGCTGCAAGCGCTTCAACCGAATCCGCAAAGATTCTGCGTGCGCACTAAGCCCTTCGGCTTCGGCCAGACGGATTCCCGCCTGGGCAA
Source organism: Acidobacteriaceae bacterium (assembly GCA_043749225.1). Lineage (GTDB taxonomy): Bacteria > Acidobacteriota > Terriglobia > Terriglobales > Acidobacteriaceae > JANXUC01. The sequence goes on along the minus strand of JAYVEP010000215.1, from coordinate 2,960 downwards.
GGCGCCGCAAACCTTTGGAAGTAAGCTGCTGCACCGTAATCACCTTTACAAAATCCATCACAGTAAGCCCGCCACGACAGCGTGCTACTCCTGCCGTCGGCAGCACATGATTGGGACCGACAATGTAGTCGCCGGCTGCTTGCGCCGAATAGTCTCCGACAAAGACCGAGCCTGCGTTCTGCACCGAGGGAAGGTCATTCGCATCCACTGTGAGGTGTTCAGAAGCAATCTCGTTGGCCCAAGTCATTGCTTCTGTCTTAGATTTAGCCAGCAGAACCGAGCCGTGGCCGTGCAAAGCTTGGCGCGCAATCGTATTGCCTTGCGACAGTCGTTCCGCTTCGTAGACAACCTTCTTCGCAAGAAGCCGAGACTTCGTGATGAATACGGAAGTTGCTTCCGGATCATGCTCAGCTTGCGCCACAAGATCGGCGGCAATGAACTCCGGGCTCCCTGAATGACTAACTACGACGGCCTCTGTCGGCCCCGCTAGAAAGTCAATGCTGCAATCGAATGCAACCATCTTCTTAGCCGCGGTAACGTAGAAATTTCCCGGCCCTACAATCTTGTCCACGCGCCCGATGCTCTTAGTGCCATAGGCAAGCGCAGCCACTGCCTGTGCTCCACCTATGCGATAGAATTCCGCGATTCCCAGCATTGCTGCCGCTGCCAAAGTCTCCACTCGCGGCTGTGGTGAGACTACGCAGATTCTTTCCACGCCCGCCACCCGCGCTGGAATTACCGTCATCAATAAGGTGGATGGCAATGGGTATCGTCCACCCGGCACATAACAGCCGACTGCGGCTAGCGGACGCACAATCTGTCCAGTCGAAACGCCACCCTTCTGTCGCATCCATTCCTTCGGCTTCTGTTTTTCGGCAAATCGACGAATATTGCGCGCGGCTACTTTCAACGCCCCGCGCAGCTCGCGAGGCAACATAGACCACGCAGCTTCCATCTCTTTTTCAGTTACGCGAATCGGCTGGTCAGTGTCCAATCCATCCCAACGCTCCGCAAGACGGCGCAACGCGACATCGCCGTGCTGACGGACGTCATCGACAATCTCGCGCACTGCAGGCTCCGCACCGGTTAGGCGATTCAACCGGCCAGCGAGCTTGGCTACTTCTGCTTTTGCCTTTGCTCCCTCCAGAATCCGCACTTACATCACCACCTTGTTTAGGGGATATTCGACAATACCTTCAGCTTTCGCGAGCTTCAGTTGCGGAATTACCTTCCACGCCGTGCTCTCCTCAATGATCGTGTTTACAGCCACCCAGTCTGCGTCGCTCAAGGTGGCGATGGTTGGCTTCTGCAGAGCAGGCAGTACGCCCAAGACGGCGGCAAGATCCACACGACGAACATTGAGCATCAGGCCAACGCGGCCTTCGGCGTCTAGTGCTCCACGCAGCATCAGCGCCAAGTTCTCAATTTTCTGACGCTTCTCCGCATCGACCCACGAGGTCTTGTTGGCAATTAATTGAGTATTAGACTCTAGGACAGTATCCAGAATGCGCAGCCGGTTGGCGCGCAACGAGCTACCCGTTTCAGTTACTTCTACAATTGCATCGGCCAGCGTAGGAGGCTTTACTTCGGTCGCTCCCCAAGAAAACTCAACGCGCACGGGAATGTTCCGTTGTTCGAAATACTTCTTTGTCACTCCAACCAATTCCGTCGCAATGGTGCAGTTGGCCAGGTCTTCGGGTCGCTGCCACACAGAGTCTTCCGGTGCCGCGAGTACCCAGCGAACTTTACCGCGACTCTGCTTTGCGTACACAAGGTCCGCAACTGCTACTACCTCAAGTCCGCTCTCCTGGACCCAATCGAAACCGGTGAGACCAGCGTCCAGGGCACCATGCTCTACGTAGCGTGCCATCTCCTGGGCACGAATTAACATGCACTCAATCTCAGCGTCATTGGTCTTCGCAAAATACGAGCGACCGTCTGTGTAGACACTCAACCCTGCGCGCGTCAAAAGCTGCAACGTGGATTCCTGAAGGCTTCCCTTGGGGATACCCAGACGTATCTTCATCGCGCGGCCTGCTTACTCTCGGCTTGACTTGCCACCGGCAAGACTTCGTTAAAACAAGAACGGGTACCCTGATGACAGATCACGCCTGCGCCTTCTAACCTCACGCGTAAAAGAACGGTGTCGCGATCGCAATCGGTCGCCGCCGAAACGACGCGGGCTCGATTGCCGGATGTTTCGCCCTTGGTCCACAACCTATTCCGCGTTCTACTGAAGAAAGTTGCATAACCTGTCTGCAATGTCATCGCACAAGACTCCGCATTCATAAAACCGACCATCAGTACCTCACCGTTGTCGGCATCCTGCAGTACTGCAGGGACTAGTCCGCCCATTTTTTCAAAATCAATTTCAATCATGACATTCACTCCCTCGCCCAATGTGAGGCAACTGCATTTAGAAACAAAAAGCCCGCTGACCGGATGCGTCAGCGGGCGAACTCTGTAACCGATGCCGGACTACCTTAGAACGGCACCTCCGCTGACACGCAGGCTATGGGCGTGATGATGGTGGTGGCGACCAAGCGTCGACGGATTGATTTGACCAAGCATGCTATATGCACCGAAAATAGAGAATACGCGAAACAACACGCTGGGGCGAAACACAAAATTCCGATCCGCGTTATCGAAAAACCAGAAGCCGGCTCGGGACGCGGCTTTGCAGCCTCAGTGAAACGCAACCCCGAGCATATCCACCAGCAATCGAATCGCAGTCTGCGCCGTTCTGCCGGAAGGGTCGCGATATGGATTCACTTCCACAATATCCATACCAACTATGTTGCCTTTGGTCGGAATCCCCTTCATCAGGTCGTCGATCTCCTGGAAATTCAGTCCTCCAGGCTCGAGCGTGCCCGTTCCCGGCGCCAACGTCGGATCCATGGAATCCACGTCAAAACTAATATAGATATTCTCGCTTTGAGGAATCTGCTCCAGCGCCGCCG